>JANNPH010000200.1:0-25660 GCA_031399965.1 Gloeobacteraceae cyanobacterium SOY_34_metabat_159
GAAGGCCGCAACTCGAAGATTTCCTGGACCCAGGTGGAGACCGGCTCTGCCATCACCTGGAAGTATCCGAGCTGTATCCTCAAAGGCGACAACTCGGTGGGCGAATTCTACTCGGTCGCCCTCACCAACAATTACCAGCAGGCCGACACCGGCACCAAGATGATCCACATCGGCAAAAATACTAAGAGCACGATCGTCTCCAAGGGCATCTCGGCCGGACATGGCCAGAACACCTACCGGGGCGCGGTCAAGATTCTGAGCGGGGCTGAGGGGGCACGCAACTATTCACAGTGCGATTCGTTGCTGATCGGTGAAGACTGCAGCGCCCACACCTTCCCGTATATCGACGTGCAGAACCCGACGGCGCGCATGGAGCACGAAGCTTCTACCTCGAAGATTGGCGAGGACCAGCTCTTCTATTGCAACCAGCGCGGCATCTCTACTGAGGATGCGGTCTCGATGATCGTCAACGGTTTTTGCAAAGAGGTCTTTCGCGAACTGCCGATGGAGTTTGCCGTCGAAGCACAGAAGCTGCTCGAAGTCAGCCTCGAAGGCAGTGTCGGCTAATTGCACTCAGGAGAAGACAGGATGCTGGAAATCAAAAATTTGCAGGCGAGCGTCGAAGGTAAGTCCATCCTCAAGGGCATCAATCTCACCGTCAACCCCGGCGAAGTGCACGCGATCATGGGGCCAAATGGCTCCGGCAAGAGCACCCTCGCCCAGGTCTTAGCCGGGCATCAGGATTACGAAGTGACGGGTGGTGAGGTGCACTTTCAAGGTCAGGATCTGCTCGACCTTGCGCCTGAGGAGCGCGCTCGCGAAGGGGTGCTGCTCGCCTTTCAATACCCGGTCGAGATTCCAGGCGTAAGCAACGTCTATTTTCTCAAAGCCGCGCTCAATGCACTGCGCAAGCACCGGGGTCAGCAGGAACTCGACGCGGTCGAATTTCTGGCCCTCGTGCGCGAGAAGATTGCCTCTGTGCAGATGGACGAGAGCTTCCTGCGTCGCTCGGTCAACGAGGGCTTCTCGGGCGGGGAGAAAAAGCGCAACGAAGTCTTGCAGATGGCCCTGCTCGAACCCCGCCTGGCAATTCTTGACGAGACCGATTCGGGCCTCGACATCGACGCGCTTCAGATCGTAGCGGCAGGCGTCAACCGGTTGCGCTCTCCTGAGCGCTCGTTTGTCGTGATCACCCACTACCAGCGCCTGCTCAACTACATCGTCCCCGACTTTGTACACGTACTGATGCAGGGTCGCATCGTCCGCACCGGCGGGCGCGAACTGGCCCTCGAACTCGAAAAGAACGGCTACGGCTGGCTTGAACAAGAAGTCGCCGCGAGCCGGTAGGGAGGATTGATGTCCCGCGCCACGATTGAGAAAAACCTGTTCCTCGAAGGCTTTGAGCCGCTGCTCAAAAGCCGCGAGGGCGAACCCGCCTTCGTCACCGCTCTCAGGCATCAGGCCTTTATCCAGTTCGTCGAAGTGGGCATTCCCAACCGGCGACTTGAACGCTGGCTGCACACCGACCTGACGAGTCTCGCCCGCACGCCCTTCGTGCTCGCCTCAGCGCCGCATGCGAAAACCCTGAGCACCCTGGATCCGCTATTGCTCGCGGGCACCCGCGAACTGGTATTTATCGACGGCCGCTTTGCCCCGGAGTTTTCGCACTGCGGGATGCTCGGTGCCGGTGCCCACCTGGGTAGTCTTGACCGGGCACTCACCGATCATCCAGATCTTGTAGAAGCGCACCTGGGGCATTGCGCCGGTTTCGACCAGGCTTTTACCGCTCTCAACACCGCCTACTGGCAGGACGGGGCCTTTATCTACCTGGAAACAGGCACCGTCGTCCCTGAGCCGATTCACCTGGTGTTTCTCACGACCGGCGGTACCGGAGAGCCGACCGTCTCCTATCCGCGCACTCTGGTCGTGGCCGGGGCCAATAGTCAGGCCACGATTATCGAGACTTACGCGAGTCTGGAGGCGGGGGTGCACTTCACCTGCCCGGTGACCGAGATTGTCTGCCTGGACAACGCCGTCATCGACCACTACCGGCTGGAGCGCGAGAACCCGGCAAGCTATCACCTGGCCACCACCCACGCCCGTCTGGAGCGCGACGCTCAGTTGACGTCGTTTACCTTCACGGTCGGGGGAGCGCTCGTGCGCAACGACCTTTACGCCGAGCTTGCTGCTCCGGGTAGCGGCTGTACGCTCAATGGGCTTTACCTGGCAGATGGCACTCAGCACATCGACAACCACCTCTGGGTGCGGCACATTGCTCCTCGCGCCAGCAGCCGTCAGATTTACAAGGGCATCCTGAGCGGTCAGGCCCGCGCCGTCTTCAACGGCAACATCCACGTCCACCCGGAAGCGCAGAAGACCGACGCCAAGCAGACTAACCGCAACTTGCTGTTGTCGAATAAGGCGATCGTCCACACCAACCCGCAACTGGAAATCTTTGCAGGCGACGTCAAGTGCACCCACGGCTCGACCGTCGGTCAGCTCGACGAAGACGCCCTTTTCTACCTGCGCTCCCGCGGCCTGGGTACGCGTGAGGCCACCAGCCTGCTCACCTACGCCTTTGCAAGCGACCTGTTCGAGAGCGTCCGCCCGGACGCGCTTCGCCAGTCGCTCGAAAAGCTCCTGTTTACCTGGCTCTCCTCCGGGGCCGAAACTACCGAAGCAAACCGATGACGACACTTCAAACCGCTGCAAGTCTCAGCACCGCCCAGGTCACCCGCCTGCGCGAGGATTTCCCAATCCTCAAAGCGCAGGTCTACGGCAAGCCGCTCGTCTACCTCGACAACGCCGCCTCCACCCAGAAGCCCCAGGTCGTGATCGATGCGATTGCCGGGCTTTACAGCGAGTACTACTCGAACATCCATCGCGGCGTCCACCGCCTCAGCCAGCTTTCCACCGAGGCCCACGAAGCGGCCCGGACTAAAGTGCAGCGGTTCTTGAACGCACCGAGCGCCAAAGAAATCGTCTTCGTGCGCGGCTGTACCGAGGGTATCAACTTGGTAGCCCAGAGCTTCGGGCGCAAATTTGTCGGTCCTGGCGACGAGATTGTGATTTCAGCCATGGAGCACCACGCGAATATCGTGCCCTGGCAGATGCTCTGTGAAGAAAAGGGAGCGATTCTGAAAGTCGTCCCAATCAACGACCAGGGCGAGATCTTGATGGAAGCGTACGAGCAGTTGCTGAGCGAGCGCACCCGCCTGGTAGCCATCGTCCACCTCTCGAACGCCCTCGGTACGATCAATCCCGTTCGGCAGATGATCGAGCTGGCCCACGAGCGCGGCATCCCGGTCTTAGTCGATGGTGCCCAGTCTGTGCCGCACATTGCGGTGGATGTGCAGGCCCTCGACTGTGACTTCTACCTCTTCTCAGGCCACAAGCTCTTCGGCCCAACCGGCATCGGAGTGCTTTACGGCAAGACGGAGATGCTGGAGAAGATGCCGCCCTGGCAGGGTGGCGGCGATATGATCCGCTCGGTCAGTTTCGAGAAGACGGTCTACGCCCCGATTCCTTACAAGTTCGAGGCCGGTACTCCGGATATCGCTGGAGCAATTGCCCTCGGTGCGGCCATTGACTACGTAGAGGCCATTGGCCTGGATGCTATCGCCGCCTACGAGGACGAACTGCTCTCCTACGCGACCCGCTCGATTCTGACCGTTCCCGGCGTGCGACTGGTCGGGACGGCCCACGCGAAGGCGAGCGTACTGTCCTTTGTGATAGATGGCGTCCACCCCCACGACATCGGCACAATTCTCGACCGCGAAGGTATCGCTATTCGAGCCGGCCATCACTGTGCCCAACCGGTGATGAAGCGCTTCGGGATACCGGCCACGGCCCGCGCTTCTTTTGCTTTCTACAACACGCCTGCCGAGGTCGATGCTCTGGTGGCGGCCGTCAAAAAAGTACAGGAGATGTTTAGCCGATGACCGACCTGCGCGACCTCTATCAAGAGACGATCCTCGACCACTACAAGCGACCCCGCAACTTCGGCCTGCTCACGGACGCAAACCGCGAGGCGGAAGGCCACAACCCGCTCTGCGGCGACGAAGTGACGGTGTACTTGCAGATAGAAGAGGGAGTTATCCGGGACATCCATTTTCAGGGAGCGGGCTGCGCCATCTCGACAGCCTCCGCGTCCCTGATGACTGAGGTCTTGAAGGGCAAGACCCTGGCCGAAGCGGAAGCCTTATTCCACCGCTTCCACGACCTGCTCACCGCCGACGAGGAGCCGATCATGGCCGGCCTCGGCAAGCTTGAAGTGCTGGCCGGCGTGCGCGAGTTCCCGGTCCGGGTCAAGTGCGCCACCCTCGCCTGGCACACCCTGCACGCCGCCCTCCACCAGCAGGGCCAACCCGTCAGCACGGAGTAGAAATGGATACCGAACTGAAAGTACAGGTTATCGAGGCACTCAAGACTGTCTACGACCCCGAGATTCCGGTCAATATCTATGACCTCGGGCTGGTCTACGACGTCAGTGTCGTGGCCGGTCACGTGGCGGTCGATATGACCCTGACGGCACCCGGCTGTCCGGTCGCCGAGACCTTTCCCGGCGAAGTGGAAACTGCGATCCGCGCCGTCCCCGGCGTCGTGAGCGCCCAGGTGGAACTGGTCTGGGAGCCGGCCTGGACGATGGACCGTATGCCCGAGGCCGCCCGCCTTCAACTCGGGCTTTTTTAAACGCGCCCTTCAAAACTGAAGCGACTTCACAAGTCGAGGACTAACCGTAGCCCCGTCTACTTCTACCTGCAACGCATCCGCCAGTACACCGACCCGTTCGCGCAAGAAAGCTTTGTCGAGGGTAATAACCTGAGAGACGTTCACAACCGATGCGTGTGGAAGCCCGCTACCCTCCGGGAGCAGTACGTTACCGGGTGCTTCTGCAAGCACCAGGTTCGTGGTGAGCGTCACGGCTACCACTGTGCGGATACGGCTGGCGTTGAAAGTGTCCGCCTGTACAATCAGGACTGGCCTGCGAAACCCCGGCTCAGAGCCGATGGGCTCGGGCAACTCCGCCCACCATATCTCGCCGCGGTACACCTCACCACGCTTCTGTGCGCACAGAGGCAGCTTGCAGACGGGCGACATCTGGTGCAAGTTCACTATCGTGTTGGCTGTAAACAGCATCGAGAGCCGCAGTGACATCCTGAGGAGCATGTGCCTCGACGAAAGCTGCGACGGCCTGCGAGTACAGTTCGCTGCGCGAGATACCCAGGCGCTTCGATAACTGCTCAGCTTTACGAAATAGCGGATCTGGAACAGAAACGGCTGTCTTCATGTCGGCCAGTGTAACGTTGACCCTTCTCACTTGAAAAGTCGCAAAGACCACTTTGAGGGAGCCACGGTGCATTGGAACTGGGGCCGTCTCTAGTGTCGTGAGCGCCCAGGTGGAACTGGTCTGGGAACCGGCCTGGACGATGGACCGTATGCCCGAGGCCGCCTGCCTTCAACTGGGACTTTTTTGACGAGCAGGCTCGACGCCTGCTCTTTTCATCATGGCTTCTGTACCCAGCCTTGCACTGTACAGGTCGTAGAGCCGATTACTGTACCGATTGGGTAGAGTTGGCCATTGTATAAACACCCCCGCGGACCGGCAGAAGCTGCGTTCGCTGTAAACGCTATTCCCGACACCAGCAGAAGAAACATCATCAACCTTTTCATGCTTTTCAATCCTTCCGTCTAGGCTTAACAAACGAATGATTCAGGTGAAAGTGGTCCTTTAGTCGGCTTTCTGAAGGGCCCCAAATTATAAGTCGCCTCTGCCTTGGCGGGACATCTATTCAACAGCCTGTTGTCATCAGAACTTATCTTCAAACGTAGCTCGCGTTCATTTGAATCATCACAGGATGAATCTCTTTCGTTGCTGACATAAATGGAAACGTAATTTTCAGGTCCTTTTCTCAAGCTGATAGGAAGACCTGAAATGATGGCTTGATTTCCACACACTATACCTTCGCCTGGTTTCAAATTTGAATTTATAGAAACTTTCACAGGTTTGAAGGTGGGAGCACATGCTTTGGCATTGGTCCAGCAAATTTCGACGAACTTCTCCAACAGTTCTTTCTTCGGTTCAATAGAGACTTCCATGTCCTCTCTGTTCTTTAGCTTTACAACTAATTTCTGCACATTCCCAGCCGGATCTAGAACTAACAAATCACCGTAATTAGGAGGATTGACATCTAAATCCCAGGCTTGAATCCACCGGTCAATCTGGGGTTGGAGAAAACCGTTGATGATGAGCGTGATACCCACGAAACCGCCCGCCGCACCACCGAACCTCATGACCTTGGTACTGTAATAATCCTCTTTGCTAAATCCTCCCAAAAATTTATAAATCGTGATCGCTCCAGCCATACCAAAGAAAAACGATGTGAGAATTGCTTGTGGGAAGCGGCGTGTAAAAACAAAGGCTATGGCTCCGGCAAGCACAAAGCAGAGAATTAGAGCAAAATACTCCAGGTTATGAATACTTTGTCCGCCACTGTTGTCTGTGGTGTTATTAGTTGCATCCACCTTTGAACCCTCCATGTTTATGACTCTGTAGACTTCGTATACAACAGAAGCTGTTCTGTTGCGAAAGATACCAGGAGTTATTTGCAACGCAAAACTGGCGCTGTATAGTTCGCAAGTATCGCTACCTAAATCTTCTGGGGCGAAGCCGACCTGGTCAGGAAAATTCAGCTTCCCCCATTTGGGGGGTAGTCGTCTTTAGGCCTCAGTCTCGAAGGTTATGCACTCTGGGTGAGTGCAAACGTTACTCGTTTAAGGGAGACACGCTCACAGCCGTCGCACAGGCAGTTCGAGTTATCCCTTGGAGGGTATGGAAGAAGCTTTTCAGGACGAAGGCGGTGCGAAGCGGTGCGGTACGAAGCGACTCGTGTTGCCGGTGATTGGCCCATCCGACTCCCGGATGCCGATACCGGCAGGTTCTCCACCGATGACCCAGGCACCGACGACGGGCTGATTGCCGTCGAAATCCGGTAGTGGGGCAAACTGCTGCCACACCCAACCCTCGGTGCCGTAGCTGCCGCCGCTTGAGTAGGAGAGACCCGGTGCCTCGATGCTGACGTTGCCGCCCTCACGGCCATAAATCGGCTTGCGGACGGTGCCTGCTTTGAACTGCTTTTCGCTCAGGCTGGCGGGCAGGATGTGCGGGTCGTCCGGGTAGAGATCGTGCAGGATGGCGAGCATCGCTTTATTGGACCAGAGCATTTTCCAGGCCGGCTCGACGATGCGCAACGGCGCAGCGGTGAGCTTCAGTCCAAACGGGTCTGCGCGAATAAATTCCCAGGGGTAGAGCTTGAACCAGTGGTGAATCGGCTGGTCCTCCAGGTCTACGAACGTATGCTCGCCCTCGTCGTAGCCCAGTTCGTCTACGAATAGCCGCGCGGTATGCCAGCCTGCCTGCCGGGCCACATCCTCCAGATAGCCGACGTTGCCCAGGTCCTCGGCGCTGTCTTGCAGGCAGGAAAAGTAGAAAGTGTCCTGCAGGTTGGGTGCAATCCTCAGCAGGTAGCGAAAAGCCTCGACCAGCCTTTCGTGGATTGCGTTGAACTGGTCAAATCCCGGCGAAGTGTCCTGTAGCCATAGCCACTGCACGACCGCCGCTTCCAGTAAGCCGGTCGGTGTGTCCGCGTTGTACTCCAGCAGGCGCGGTGGATCTACGCCATTGACCACCAGGTCGAAGCGACCATAAAGCGATGGTTCGTCGGCTTCCCAGGAGCGCACCGCCAGATCAAAGAAGGCTGGTTCGATGCGCAGCGCTTCATACAGGCGGTGGCGGATGACGTGCTCGGTCGCCTCGATGTAGCGTTCCTGTAGATGCGCGACGGCCACTTCCAGCGAATCGACTTCCCCGGCGGTTAGTTCGTAGCAGGCTCCTTCTCGCCAATATTCGCCGTCCAGGCTGTGCCAGTCGAAGCCGACTCGCTCGCACCCAGCCTGCCATTGCGGCCGCATCTGCACTTTC
Organism: Gloeobacteraceae cyanobacterium SOY_34_metabat_159; assembly: GCA_031399965.1. Lineage (GTDB taxonomy): Bacteria > Cyanobacteriota > Cyanobacteriia > Gloeobacterales > Gloeobacteraceae > JANNPH01. The sequence goes on from JANNPH010000200.1 coordinate 7,982, forward strand.
AAGCGCTCCATCGTCAGCTCCCCCCAAAACGACCGATTGCCGAGCCGCCGAACCCGCCTCGGGTAATCATCGTGGATCTCGAAGAGGAGAAGCCACGTGCGGCCGGTACATCGGCCGCGACGCGCTCCACCTGTCCACCCCTGGTGGTCGCGTACATCCCGCCTCCGCTCTGCCAGTAGCGCGGACCGTACCAGCCACCGATTATTGCCGTCCCTCCACCTCCCGATGTACGGCTCTGTTCGCAGTACCGGTCTGCCTTCCAGTCCCGTAGACAGTCCTCTTTTGTCGAGTAGGCCCGCTGCTGGCTAGAATCGTCACCTTCGAGTCCACAGGCGCTGATGCTGATCGAGGCAATCAGCACGAGGACGATATTCTGGCTTCGTTTCATTTGATTGAGCCTTGCATTATCAATTCAATTGAGTGTAATTATACATGTTTTGCGACACTGGGGGATCTGAGTGCCCATGCAAAATTATTCCCTGATCATCCCTCCTTCTGGCTATCTGAGCGGTTCTTGCTTGAAACAGGATTAGATGGCCGACTGTCGCAGCGTTGCTGACCGGTGATGGAGCGACGAAGCTCGGTTAAGGGGTATCCGTTGTCTTCGGCTCCAGAAAAACCGCCATTTGATAGAACTTGAATGTGTTTGCCTCCTCTGGAGTGTCGGCAGCAACCTGAAAGTAGCGCTCCAGTACCTCGTCGATGAAGGCCGACCACTCAGATTCAGGCAGGCGGCACGTCCATGCCGCGAGCGTCACCCGGCAGTAAGCGGCAAATATCGCACGGGTCTGGAAGTCCCACGCTTTTTCCTCGACATGGATGCTCAGCACTCGCAAGCCGCAGGCTTCAGCCAGGGCCGAATACTGCTCAGGTGTGGAGTGAACGTAGGGGCATGTGTAGTGAGTGAAGTAATTGGCCCAGGGCGCTGATTTGCGCACTTCTTCGATCACATCTTCGATACTTTTGCGCCGGCCGGCCGGGACGAACTTCAGCAGTGCTTTGCCGTCGGGCCGAAGAGCGCGCCGGATCGAGTGCAATGCCTCCTGCTGTTCAGGAACCCAGTGCAGAGCATTAAAAGAGATCACTAGGTCAAACTGTTGCTGATAGGGAAGCGAACGGACATCGGCCACTTCAAAGTGAAGATTGGGCTGCCCTTCAGGGCCGAAGTGGTCTGCTGCGAAGCGAATCATGTCTTTGGAGGAGTCAACACCGAGCACCGAACCCTGGGGTACCCGAGCTGCGATCTGGGCTGTTATCTTCCCGTCGCCGCAGCCGATATCGAGCACCCGCTCTGTACCGAGCAAGGGCAAATGGGCAAGTTGCTCCTCGGCGATCATTTTCTGTAGCCCGGATCTGCGGTTGTATTCCGCTGCATTCCACTCCGTCACCAGTTCTACTCCCGTTACAAAACATATTCAGTCCGCAGTACCCGGTTGCGAGGCTCGAAAGAGATGCGTGTGCTCGGGGTGATAAAGGCGCGAACGGGCCGGGGCCGCTTCAAGCGCGGGGCTGATGAGATAGAGCGTTGTGCGGGTAAGCTTTTCGCGGCGGGTCGTTTCAGCGAGGGCGTCAAGCCTTGTGCGCACAATACGCTCGTCGGGCCAGCCGAGCCGGTAGCAGATGGCCACCGGCGTCTCGGGCGGATAGTGAGCCAGAAGCCGCTCCTGGGAGTCCTCAGCGTGGTGGGCGCTCAGGTACAGACACAATGAAGCGCGGTGGGCCGCGAGACTCGCCAGTTCTTCGCGCTCGGGGATACCCGTGCGGCCACTGGCACGGGTGAGGATAATCGTCTGCACCAGGCCGGGGACGGTCAATTCGACTTTGAGCGTGGCCGCCGCCGCCTGAAAAGCACTGATGCCGGGCACAATCTCAAAGTCGAGGCCCGCTTCGAGTAGGGCAACCATCTGTTCGTGCACCGCTCCGTAAAGACACGGGTCGCCCGAGTGCAGCCGGACGACCATGCGGCCCGCCCGGACGTACTCGATCACCTGGGGCAAAATCGCTTCGAGCGTCAGCGAACGGGTGTCAACCCGCTCAGTCTCCGGGCGGCACCAGTCGAGCAACCCCTCGGGTACCAGTGAACCGGCGTAGAAAACTACATCGGCCGCTGCGAGCAGGCGCTGGCCGCGTACCGTGATCAAATCGGGGTCTCCCGGTCCGGCGCCGACAATATAAACAGGAGGCATGGCGTAGTCGTTTCGACAGCACTTCATCTTCGCCCATGGGTCGGCTTTTGCGGCTGGGGTGCCTCAAGGAGTGCCACTTCTTCCGGGGACAGCGAGCGCCACTGCCCCGGTGCCAGGTCGCCCAGTTGCAGTGGTCCGATGGCCGAGCGCACCAACCGGAGCGTCGGATGGCCGACGGCGGCGGTCATCCGGCGCACCTGACGGTTGCGGCCTTCAGTCAGCGTCATGACAAGCCAACTGGTCGGGATCGCCTTGCGCACCCGGATGGGCACCGGGCGCTCCGGCAGGTCGGGGGGTGTGATTGCCCGGACGGTAGCCGGGCGGGTGCGCACTCCCTGAATCTCGACTCCCAGGGCCAGTTTTTGCAGCGCCTCCAGTGCTGGAACCCCTTCGACCTGCACCCAGTAGGTGCGCGGGTGGCCGTAGCGGGGGTCGGTGAGCCGGTGGGCGAGCGGCCCATTGTCGGTCAGCAACAATAGACCCTCGCTGTCGCGGTCGAGGCGGCCCACCGGGTAGACACCGGGGACCGGGATAAACGACTTGAGGGTCACCCGCCCGGCTTCATCGGTGAACTGGGTGAGCACGTCGTAAGGTTTGTGGAAGAGCAAGTAGCGCAGCGCGGTGACTCGTCGTCGGTTTCAGCCATTATCGGTGCTGAGCGGAGGCTTGCGGGGACGGTTCGTGACCCTTGGGAATGGGTGCAAGCCCCGTCCTTCAGGACGGCTTTTATCTGAGCTTGAGAAACACGGCGCAAGCTTTTTCAAGCTATCATAAGAATATGATTCTCACCTACGAGTACCGCGTCGAGCCGTCTTCAGACCAGTCCCAGCGAATGCTCGACTGGCTTGAGACCTGCCGCTGTGCCTACAACTACGCTCTCAAAGAGAGAAAGGATTGGATCAACTCTCGCAAGTCTGCGCTCAACGCCTGCTCCATTCGCTCGGAGTTCATCATCCCTGCCGATGCACCCCGACCCAACTACGCCAGTCAGTGTCGCCACCTCACCAGGCGGCGGGCTGAATCGGCTCAGTACAAAGATGTGCAGGTGCACGTCCTTCAGCAAACGCTCAACACCCTGGAGAAAGCGTTTGTCTTGATGTGGGATAGAGGACATGGTTTCCCCCGGTTCAAGAAACCAGGTCAACTGCGTTCTTTTGTTTTCCCGCAAGTGGGCGTCAACCCGATGGGCGACGGCACCCTCAAGCTACCCAAGCTTGGCCTGCTCAAGATCCGCGAGTCTCGCCCCATCCCGGCTGGATTCACGATTAAACAGATCCGGGTGCTGCACCGTGCTTCCGGCTGGTACGCGCTGCTGAGTATCAAGTCAGATCTGCCGAATCCTGTGATTGCGCCTCACGGTCATCCGATTGGCCTCGATGCCGGACTTGAGTCCTTCGTCACCACCTCCGATGGCGAACAGGTCGCGTGCCCCAAATTCTTTCGCAAAGCGCAAAGCAAGCTTAAATCGCTGCAACGTCAGCTCAAACGAAAGAAGTCCAGTTCAAGTCGCACGACTAAACTCCGGCAACAGATCGCCCTGGCGCATGAACATGTCGCCAATCAGCGCAAAGACTGGCATCGCAAGCTGTCACACTCTCTGTGCGATAAAGCGGGGATGCTGTTTGTGGAAGACCTTAACTTGAGAGGACTGGCGGGCGGCATGCTGGCCAAGTCTTTTCAGGATGCTGGTCTGGGTCAGTTCTTTTCAACACTTGAGTGGGTGTGCCGAAAACGTGGGGTGTACTTTGCCAAGGTGGATGCGGCCTACACAAGCCAGACGTGTCCTCAGTGCAACACGCGCACGGGCAAGAAGCCGCTCGGTTTGAGAATGCACAGTTGCCCTGAGTGTGGATACACAACCCATCGGGATATTGCCGCCGCTCAAGTGGTGTGCCAGAGAGGGATTGCAGCGCTCGGGCAGAGCGTCAAGAAGCTCGTGGAGGCGTCGTGATAGCACGGCCTGTGAAACGAGAATCCCCGCGCATTTATGCCGGGGAGTGTCAAGGCCTCACGAGTGTAGTGCTCACTTGCTGAGGCCGGGGTCGCCGATGCGCCGGGCCAGGCTCGCCACTACCGCCGTCAACTCACTCGGCTCGACCGGCTTACTCAGGTGCTGCTGAAAGCCTGCAAGCAGAGCGCGCGTCCGGTCCTCCGGGCGAGCATAGGCGGTAAGCGCGGCGGCGGGCGTTTGCGCTGCACTCGTTCCCAATAGGCGTACCTGCCGTATCAAGCTGTAGCCGTCCTCCTCAGGCATGCCGATGTCGCTCACCAGCACATCGAAAGGTACCCTCCCAAGCAACGCCAGGGCTTCACCTGCCGAGGCGGCTGTCGCCACTTCCGCACCGCACACTTCGAGCACCGCCTTGACCATCTCGCGGTTGTCCGCTTCGTCGTCTACGACCAGCACCCGCACCCCATCCAATCGTGGCAGGTCGTCGGCGTCGGGCAGCTTGCTCGTGACGCCCGGATGCACTCCAGCTTCTTCTTCCTCGGAGTGGCGCACGGCACGCACCGGCAGGCGCACGGTAAAGGTCGCCCCCAGCCCCAGACCGGGGCTGTCTACCCTCACACTCCCGCCGTGGGACTCCGTCAACTGCCGGACGATAGCAAGCCCCAGACCCAGACCTCCGTGGATGCGGGTCGTCGAGCTGTCGGCCTGGCGAAAGCGCTCGAAGACGTGGGGCAAGACTGCGGAGGCGATGCCTGCACCGCTATCGGTGACGATGATCTCGACCTGTGAGCCCACCCGCGATAGCTCAACTTGCACCCGTCCGCCCTTGGGGGTGAACTTGACCGCGTTGGAGAGTAAGTTCCAGACCACCTGCTGCAGGCGGTTGGGGTCGCCTGATACCGTTGCTGCCTTCGGGTCGAGGACTATGGCAAGATCAATATTTTTGGCCTCTGCGGCGGGACGCACGGTGTCGAGGGCGGCTGTAATCACGGCCGTCAGCTCGACCGGCTGAATATCGAGGCGCAGCTTGCCGGTAATGATCCGCGACACGTCGAGCAGGTCTTCGATGAGCCGGTTCTGGGCACGGGCGTTGCGCTCGACGACTTCAAGAGCGTTTACCTGGGCGGCCGGGTTCAGCCTGCCGCCGCGCAGCATCTGCACCCAGCCGAGAATGGCGTTGAGGGGCGAGCGCAGTTCGTGGCCGAGGGTGGCGAGAAATTCGTCTTTGAGGCGGTTGGCCTCCTCGGCCAGAGCGCGGGCGTGCTGTTCGCGCTCCAGCAGTGCCGTGCGCTGTGCCTCGGTGTGTTTGCGCTCGATGCCGAGGGCAATACTGTGGGCAACGGAGGCGAGGGCCTCGGTTGTGGCCTCGTTGAGCGGCTGACGGGCAAACATGGCGATGACGCCGACCAGCCGTTCGCCAAGCACCAGGGGGTAGCCGGCGAAGGCGACCATCCCCTCTCGGGCGGCCCAGGCCTGCTCACTTACCTGTGGGTCGCCAATGACCGTGTTGGTCAGGTGGGGCTTGCGATCCTGAGCGATCAGGCCAATTTTAAAACGGCCGACCGGCACGACTGCGTGCGGACCGTCGAGGTGCGTATAGAGGCCGGAACTGGCTTCGAGTACCAGTGCGTCCCTGGTTTCATCGAGCGTCCAGATGCGGGCGAAGGCGGCGCCGAGGTGGTGAACGACGGCCTCGGTGCAACGGTGCAGCATATCGCCCATGCTGCCATTCGCGGTGAGTGCGGTGCTCACGTCACTATTGAAGGTGGCCAGTTGCACCCGCTCCAGCAATGCCTGCTCCGAGCGCAGGCGATGGGTGATGTCCCCCAGCACGCCCACCAACCGCAGTGGAGAGCTATCAGGGCCAAGCTCGAATCGTCCGGCAGCTTCTACCCAGCGCCACTCGCCGTCCTTGCGACAGATGCGACACACCGCTCGAAAAAGCTTCCCCGGCTTCGCCCCGGCTGACAGCGCCCGCTCGAAGTCCTGGGCATCGTCGGGGTGCAGCACGCGCTCGAAGAACTGCGCTTTGCCAATCGGGCCGTCCGCCTGTTCGTAGCCAAAGATCTCGTACATGCGGTCGTTTTCCCACACGGCGCAGTCAGAGACAGCATCCCACTCAAAAATTCCCAACTCCGCCGCTGCTGCTGCCAGCCTCAGGCGTTCTTCGCTCTCGCCCAGAGCGACTGCTGTATGGGCGGCCTGCTGGTGCGAACGGCGCAGTTCCAGCTCGCCGACGACGACCGCCGCCAGGTCCGCGAGCGTTTGTCGCTGTGCTTCGTCGAACTGTTCGCGCGGCTCGGTATCGACAATGCAGAGGGTACCGAGGTTGAATCCGTCTGCGGTGATAAGGGGTGCACCCGCGTAAAAGCGAATGCCCGGCTCCACCTGTACGAACGGATTGTCCCTGAGCCGCTGGTCGAGTCGAGCGTCGTGGATGACGAGTACTTCTTCCTGCAGGACAGCCCAACTGCACAGCGACTCTTCCCGAGTGACCTGAGCGTCCTGCCAGCCGACCCTTGACTTGAACCAGACGCGGCATCTATCGACCAGCGAGATGGTAGAGACGGGCACCGAGAAAAGCTTCGCCGCGAGGGCGGTGATCCGGTCAAAGCCGGGTTCTGGGGAACTGTCGAGGATGTCGTAGCGCTGCAAGGCCGCCAGGCGCTCGTCCTCATCCATAGCGAAGGGTACACTCGCCGCTGCAACTGGGGTTGCAGTGCTGACCACGGCTTCTGTCTGTGCAATAACCGGCTCGTTGGTGTCGGCAGTATCCGGCCTATCTAGAGGAGCCTGGTGCATCGCCATCAGTGAGAAAACTAAACAATTACACAAACAATACCCGGCAGCTCAACCAAATGGACGCTGCCGGGCACTTTCTACCCCTGAAGGAAGAGCGGCACACCCGCTTCCGAGTCGGGAGGGAGCGTCAGGGATCAACCGCCAAATTCCAGGCGAGCGCCGACCCGGAAGGTCGTACCCGGTGCGGGTGAGTTGCTGACGTACTCGTACTGGGTATCAGTGAGGTTGAAGACGTTGCCGGTGACGGTCAGGAAGGGGGTCACCGGCAACTCGACGTTGAGGTCGAGGGTGGCCCAGGCCGGTACGAACAGGTTGGTGCCACCGCGCCGCTTGCCGCTGTCGTAGCGCCCCAACAGCGAGACGAGCAGACCTTTGTTGAGGTAGGTGGCGGCGAGCACGACATTATTAAAGGGGATGCCCAACAACTGGTACTCGTAGTTAAAGGGAAAAGCCGAGTCGTTGATGTTGTCGGTGCGGCCAATATCGCGGGCGTCGGTGTTGGTCCAGATAGCCCGCAACTGGATCTGGTCTGTCACCCGCCAGTCGGCTGAGAACTCGATGCCTGTCGCCCGGCGACCCGCCAGGTTGTTGACCTGTTGAATGAGCGGTTCGCCGAAGGTGGGTGAAGCCGGGTTGTTGAGGTTGGGGTTGACGAAAATCAAGTTGCCGAAGACGCCGTTGATGTAGGTGCTGAAGTAGGTAAGCCGGATACCGAGGTTGCGGGCCGGGGTGATATCGACGCCGACATCGTAGGTGACGCCGGTCTCCGGCTGGAGCCGGGGGTTGTCCACGAAGACGCCGCCCACCAGGTAAAGATCGCCCAGGTTGGGGGCGTTGAAGACCTGGGACCAGTTGGAGCGAAACGAGATGAAGTTGTTGGGCGTATAGCGGACGCCCGCCGCCGGGGTCAGCACCTCGCCAAACTGGGAAGAACTGGTGTAGCGAAGGCCGATGTTGGCTTTGAGCTGGTCTGAGAAGCTGATGTCGTCGATTAAGAAAAACGAGTAGCGGGTGATGTCGTTGTCAAAAAACGTGGAGCGGCCAGTGCCGCTGAGCTGCTGCTGGTAGACCCGGTCTTCGCTGTAGTTAAGCCCGAATGAGAGATCCTGGCCGGGGGAGAGCTTGGTGTTGAGAGCTGTCTGCAGTTCGAGCCGGGTGCCGTCGGAGAAGGGCTGGGCGGGTAAACCGGCCGGAATCGCGTTGAAGGAGGCTGTCGCCGGACCGAGACCGCGCTGGGTGGTGTTGATCAAGTAGGGGTCGGGCCGGAAGTTGTTGAAGATGTTGCGGTAGAAGTTGGCGTAGCTGTTGATTGAGGTGGTCGGTGTGAGGTCGAGGTCGTGAAAGAGCGAAATTTCCGTCTGGGCCGAGACGCGGCGCTGGTAGCGCTGGCTGCTTGCCGTGGCGATTTCCACCCCACCTAGAAATGGCTGCCCGGTCGGGTAGAGGGTCTGTCCGTTGTAGGAACGGTTGAAGTTGGCGACGCTTGCCAGGCGGGTACTGGGGGTCTGCACCTGGAAGTAAGGCTCAGTGCAGCCCGCTTCGCTGCCGTCGGGGTTGACTGCTGTAAAGCGGTTGCCGCTCAAGGTACCGTTGGGCTGGAGGCTGAAGCCGCCGAAGCAGGCGTTGGCGGCGTTGACGCCCGGTCCCTGGTCGCCGTAGTAGTTGTTGCGCTGACCGGCCCTGAGCGAGATGCGGTTGTAGGGGTCGGGTTTGAAGGCGAATTTGGCCGTGTAGCTGTCGCCCGCGTTATACGAAGCGTCCTGAACGCCGCTCACGGTGATGGGCGGACCCACCTCCGGCTTCAAAAAGCCGAACAGGTCAATTGCACCGTTGTTGGCCGGGTCGGCACCCGGCAGGCCGAAGGAGTTGATAGCGCCACTACTGTTGCGGTTTGGATAGTAGGAAGCCGAGGCGCTCGTCCGGGGAAGGGCAGGCGGGAGTGTCGAATTCGGGTTGGTGGTCGGCCCATAGAACTGGGCTGAACCGGGCAGGTTGTACTTGAACGGGAAGTTATTAAAAGCAACCAGGCTCGAAAAAACGAAGTTGTAGCTGAAGGTGTCGTCGCCGCCGCCGTATTTGGCGAGATACTTACTGAAGCCATAGCTACCGACTTCGTACTGCAAAGTAAACTTTGGCGGTCCTTTAGGAGTCTCGGTAATCAAGTTGATGACGCCGCCGACCGAGCCTGAGCCGTAGCGGAGGGTGGCACCGCCGGTCACCACTTCGACGCGTTCGAGGTCATCGACGGTAATTTGCTGGATGCTGCTGCGGCCATTCTGGGGATAGGTGAGCGGCACACCGTCTCTGAGGGTTGTAAAGCGCTGGTCATTAAAGCCGCGCAGGAAATTACCACCCGCACTGCGCTGGCCACCGAGAGAGGGCTGCCCGATAAAGCCCGGCACCAGTTGCAGCGCATCGGTAACGTTTTGCGCTCCCTGGGCCTGGAAATCTTCTTTCTTAATGGCGTAGGTGGTAGCGGTCGTATCGCGTTCGCGTCGGGCGCGTCGGGTGGCGGTAACCGAGACTTCATCGAGGATGTCACCAACATCATCCGCAGCGTCCGGGGCGGCTTGAGCGGTGGAGCCGGCGGGCGGTGTGGTGGCCTGACCGACGCGTTGGACGGTGACAGGCGTCGTCCAGTTCCAGAGAGGCGGACGGTATTCGAGGTCCTGGGCTTTGCCCCGCGCCTCATCGAGTAGAGCCTTTGCCTCTGCCGGCTCCTGGCCGACTCCAACTGTACGGGCCAGGGCTGTTCCTGGAAGTGTACCGACTGGGGCCGCGAGAACCGCTGAACTCCATACCACCGAGATGCATACCGGCAACAGTGCAACCGAGGCTGATAACTTGCGCTGCTTGCTCACAAAATTTAGTCTCATCCACACACCTCACAACACAACAGGCTCAAAACAGTACTTCTCAGTCGAAGTAAAGTATTAGCCGTTAATTGTTAGGTCCGTCCGTTCCGGCTTGCTGTTCGCCCTGTACGTTTGCAGCCGTTGCTCCACCCTTGGGAGTGGCTATTTTTGAAAAATTGCAGACAGGAAGCTTGCGTTGTTCATGACGAACTACGGCGCAAACAAAGTTTGTTTATCTAAATAACACCTCAAACTATCCACTTGAGGTCCTGGATTATCCACCTGTGGTTTGGAGTGAATGGAAATGGAAGATCAAATCCAACGTAAGTTGGGTTCTATTGCGACCTGGAGCGCACTGCTGCCGGCGCTTGCGACCGCTCTACTGACTATTCCGGCCCTGGCCGGACCCCTGGCGACGATTGCGAAAGTGCCGACGGACGCCGGGGAAAATGCCCGAACACTACCCCTGGAGACAGCCCGGCAACTGCTCGACCAGAGCGGCAGGGCGCAAGACCTCGAATACCGCCCACCTCTCTGGGACTGGACCACGCCGACTGTCCGGCGCGTTGCCCAGGCTCCCGCGCCGACCCCACCGGCGAGCCAGGCAGCGGCACCCGCTCCAGAGGAAGGCGACATCCTCGATGAAGTCTCGGTCACAGCCACCCGGCGACCGGTACGCCAGCGCGATACGACTGCTACCACCTACTCGGTTAAAAAAGAAGATTTTGCCGCCCAGGGGGCGCGCACGGTCACCGACGCGCTGCAACTGGTACCTGGTTTTCAAGGCGCGCTCAGCCAGGGCGGCACCCGCAACGCCGGCCTCACTTTCCTGCGCGGTTTTGACGACCAGCGATTCCAGGTACTCAGAGACGGTCTCTCCCTCACCCGCCCTTCCAACAACCGCAGCGACATTTCCGGGTTTTCCGTCGATGACCTCGAACGCATCGAGGTGCTGACCGGCGGTGCCACTCTGCGCTACGGCTCAGGCTCAGTCGGCGGCGTCATCAACCTGATTACCGAGACTCCAAAAGGACCGCCCAAGTTCAGCCTGCGCTACGAGGCCGGCTCCTACGGTTCGAGCCGCTACGTGGCCAAGTACGGCGGCGGTGACGACACTTTCAGCTACAACTTCGTCTTCAGCAGCACCGTCGATTTCAACAACTATCCCTACAACTTCACCGTACCGAGCACTGCCCAGTTCTACGGTCCCACCGTCAACAGCAGCGCCCGGCTACCCGCCGTCTTCACAGGACGCTCCAACCTCTACGGTCCCGGCCGCAACACATCCTTCGGTCTGCCGGGTGCCGACCCGGCCAACAATGGCCCCATCGACCTCTTCGGGTTTCTCAAGCCCGAGGTCGGCCCGCCGATCAGCGTCTCCGGTATCGCCCAGGCGGGGACCAACGCCGCCGACAACTACGCGGCCAAGTTCGTCTTCAAGCCCGACCCCAGCAACCGGATCACCCTGCGCCTCAACCAGCAGGAGAAGAAGTTTCTCTTTGGTGGTCCCGGCACCTACGCGGGCGGCGTCTGCTTTGGCGGTCCTTCGACAGCAGTCAACCCGACTCTGACGACTGAGCGCTTCTTCCCGGTCGATTCGCAAGGCAACCAGCTGCCTTGCCCCTCTCAGCGCTTCCTGCCCGCGACGGCTTCATTTTTGCAGGTGGCCGGTCCCTACAACTACAACGCTACCCTCGACGGGCGGCTCTTTGCTCCCGGTCAGTCCTATCCGTTCGAGCAACTTCCCGGCGGCGGCCCCAACACTTTCCAGCGCACCCTCCAGTTCCAGTCGGAAGTGGCCCTGCTCTGGGACTACGATATCGACCCGACCACCTCGATCAACAGCTACGCCTACTACTTCCGCTTCGGCGGTCAGGCCTTCACGCCCACGCCCTACTTCTACAACTCCAACCTGCCCGACGCCATCCTGCCTGGCCCCCCCGGAGCGCGCACCACAGCTCTACCGGCCCAGCCCTACTTCCAGGGCGAGAAGTTCGAGTTGCAGACCTCTCTCAATACCAAAATCTCCCCCGGTCAGGACCTCTCCTTTGGGGCCAACCTGCTCAACGACCGCAGCTACCAGCAAAAAGCGGGTTCTCAGAGCTTCTTCGACCAGGCCATCACCCGTTTCTCATTTTTCTTGATCGACGACATCAGCTTCTCAGACCAGGTCAAGGCCAATGTCGGCGTGCGCTACACCAACAGCAACCAGTTCGGTGAACTCGTCACCCCGGCAGTGGGCTTGCGGGTGAGCCCCACCGACTTCATCTCGTTTCGCGCCAACGGCTCCTATGTCTTCAACGCGCCGAGCATTTCCGACTTGAACGTGGCGGGCGGCGTCTTTGTCGCCAACCCCAACCTCAAGCCCGAATCGGGCGTCACCTACGACGTCGGCTTCGACCTCACCCCGGTGCGCACCATCGGCCTGCGCGTCACCTACTTCAGCACCTATCTCGACGGTGCCTTCGGCAACCTCGTCTTCCGCAATCCCGGCACCTTCCCGGCCCAGCCGGCCGACCAGTTCCCCTTCCTCCAGCGGCGCGAAAACTTCAACAGTCGGCTTGCCAACGGCTTTGAAGTGGCCGGCGACTGGCAGCTCACCGATCAGTTCGCTCTGCGTGTGCGCTGGACAAATTCAGACGTGCGCAACTACGGATTCATCGACAGCCCCGAGCAGTCCACCTTCCCCAACTTCTACCAGTTCCAGGACCCGAACATTCCCTTCAACAACGTCGTGATCAACGCCAACTATCAAAACAAGGGGTATATCTTCAGTCTGGTCGGTCGCTACGACGGCGGTAAGCGCCGTCCGGGCTCGGTGGAACTGGTACCGTCGTTCTTCACCCTCGACTTCAATGCCGAGGTGCCGATTACCCCGTATTTCACCCTGACCGGCAACGTCTTCAACATCTTCGATACCCAGTACGAGTACTTGAGCGGCCTGCCGGCACCGGGAACCACCTTCCGCGTCGGGGGACGACTCGAAATCGGCGGATAGATAACCTCCAACCCAAATCCGCCACCCTAAATCGGGGTGGCGGCTCGCTCCGCGTCATTCACTTTGAGCCGGGGCAAAAATTTCGTGCGTACTGTTTACTGTGAGCGTTAACTGAGGCACAATCTCGTATTAGACTGAAGCACCTCACTGCGGAGTGAGGCTAATGGACAACCACTGTGGTAGGGAGTGAATGGAGATGGAAAGTCAGATCCAACGCAAGTTGGGATCCGGTTTCGTAGCGGCGGTTTTACTGCCGACTTTAACGACTGGCCTGCTCGCAACAGCAGCCGCTGCTCAACCTCAAAAAATCGCCGGCCTTCCGAGCAATGCGGTCGCTCGGACCGACAATAGTCAGACGCTCTCGCTTGAGACTGCCAAGCAGTTACTCAACCCGAGCAACGCCCAGGACCTCGAATACCGCCCACCCATGTGGAACTGGACGACGCCCGTCACCGTGCAGCGCGTCGGTCAGGCTACCACCCCGCCTGCCAGTTCTACTGCCCAGGCTGCACCCGACGCCGCGGACGATGCCAGCGACATCCTCGACGAAGTGTCGGTTACTGCCACCCGCCGACTGACCCGTCAGCGCGACATCACCGCCACCACCTACTCCATCAAGAAAGAAGACTTCCAGAAGCAAGGTGCCGCCACCGTCACCGACGCTCTGCAACTGGTGCCCGGCTTCCAGGCCCAGCCCTCTCTCGGCGGTGTGCGCAACGCTGGTGGCGTCTTCTTGCGCGGCTTCGACGACCAGCGCTTCCAGGTACTGAGAGACGGCCTCTCCCTCACCCGCTCCTCCAACAACAGAAACGACGTCTCGCGCTTTGCTATCGATGACCTCGAACGGATTGAAGTCGTGACAGGCGGTGCGACCCTGCGCTACGGTTCGGGCGCGGTCGGCGGCGTCATCAACCTCATCACCGAGACTCCCAAGGGTCCACCAAAGCTAACTCTCTGGTACCAGGGCGGCTCCTATGGCTTCAGTCGCTACACGGCCAAGTACGGCGGTGGCGACGACACGTTTAGCTACAACTTTGTCTACACCGGCCTGGTTGCTCAAAACAACTACCCGTTCCGTTACACACTGCCCTCCTCGGCACAGTTCTACGGTCCCACCACCAACCCCAACTCGCTAGAACCGCTGGGTTCGGGCGGCAACTCGTTTGGTCTGCCGAATTCTGACCCGGCGAACAACGGTGCGATTGACCTGTTCGGCTACTTGAAGCCGGAAGTGGGTCCGCCCATCACCATCTCGGGTATCGCCGACCAGGCATTCAACGCGAGCGACACCTACTCGGCGAAGCTGGTGTTCAAGCCGGACCCGACGAACCGGATTGCGCTGCGTCTGAACCAGCAGAATAGCCGCAACGCCGGTAACGGTCCGGGTGGCTACTCGTTTACCGCCTGCGGCGGCGGCAACACGACCGCACCCAACGGCACCTTCAACATCGACCGCTTCTTGCCGATTAACCCCGACGGCACAGAGAACCAGGCCGCCTGTAGTCCTGGTGTCTTCGTTCCCAACACCCGTCCTTTCCAGATCTTCTCCGGCCTCCTGACCGGCACGGCGTTTTCGCCTTTCGTGCAATCCGCTGACGGTCGCCGCACCTTCGCCGCCGGCCAGGCTTACACAGCTGGGGTCGAAACCGTCACGGGCACCATCGACCAGTTCCAGTACACCGAGCAGTCGCAGACCGAAGCGGCTATTCAGTGGGACTACGACATCACCCCGACCACCAGCCTCAACAGCTACATCTACTACTACAAGTTCGGCGGCACCTCCTTCCGTCAGAACAACCTGTTCACCTCCAACACCGACCTCTCCTACGCCTTCTCGTTCCTGGCCAACCCGGCGCGAGTTATCGGCAACAACGGCTACGTGCTCAACCCGGCGGCCCAGCCCTACTTTGAAGGCAACAAGCTCGAACTGCAGAGCGCCCTCAACTACCAGTTCAGCCCAGCGAGCAACCTGCAATTTGGCCTCAACTACACAGAAGACCGCTCCTACCAGCAAAAGTCTGGTGGTCGCACCTTCTTCGATGCTGCCATCTCGCGTTCCTCGGCCTTCTTGATTTTCGACTTGAGCTTTTCAGACCAGCTCAAAGCGAACATCGGTGGTCGCTACACCTACTCGACCCAGTTTGGGGCAGTGGGCACCCCGGCAGTCGGCATCCGCTACAACCTGAGTAACCTGCTCTCGTTTCGCGCCAATGGCTCCTACGTCTTCAATGCGCCGAGCATCTCGGACTTGAACGTCTCAGGAGCACCGTTCATCGCCAACCCTAACCTGCGGCCCGAGTCGGGCGTCACCTACGACTTCGGTGTGGACATCACACCGGCACGCAACATCGGTCTGCAGTTCACCTACTTCAACACCTACCTGGACGGCGCAATCGGCACAGTCGCCTTTGTGCAGGCGGGAGGTTTGGCCTTCCAACAGCGAAACCGCGATAGCCGCTACGCTTCGGGTATCGAGGCGCGCGGCACCTGGCAGGTGACCGATCAGGTGTCCTTCCAGGTCGTCTGGACGAACACCGATGCGCGTAACTACGGTCCGGTCGACAGTCCAAACCAGTCCACTTTCCCCAACTTCTACCAGTACCAGGATCCGAACATCCCCAACAACAACGTGGTAGCAAGTCTCACCTACGCCAACAAGGGGCTGACGGCGACCCTGCTGACCCGCTACGACAGCGGCAAGCGGCGGTTCGGTTCGACCTACGTAGTTCCCGCCTGGGCAACACTTGACTTCAACGTGGAAGTACCGGTCACCCCTTACTTCACGATTACCGGCAGTGTCTTCAACCTCACCGACACCCAGTACGAAGTCTTAGACGGACTACCAGGCGTCGGCACCACCTTCCGGGTGGGCGGTCGCCTCGAGATCGGCGGCTAGTCCGACTCTCAGCAGGAGCAGCCTTCCAGGTCTGGAAGGCTGCTTTTTGTTGCACAAATAACCAGATGTTTACCACGGACCTTACACTCTAAATCGATGTGTTAACAAAGTAAGCAGTTGTGCTTTTGCGACGCTGGTATTTGCCGGTCCGCGGGGGCTTACCGGCGCAGTTCAATTTGTCAGACCCAATCTTTAGGGGAATATTGCAGTGATTGACTTGTTCATCGGGCTACCGCTCGCCCAGGCCGAGGCTGGTGGCGGCAACGCGATTCTCACCTGGTTCATCGAAGGCGGCGTCGTCATGTGGCCGATGCTCCTCTGCTCGCTCATCGCTATCGGCATCAGTATCGAGCGCGCCCTTTTCTGGTCGAAGCTCCTGCCCAGGTCAAAAGCCTTCGTCGAGCAAGCCTTCGCAGACGAACGCTTCCAGCCCGACAAGCTGCGGCAACTGGTCAACGCGAATTCTGATATTCCCCTCGGACGCATCTTCGGCTCTGCCCTCGCCGTCAAGTCCGGAGACGAGAGCGCGTTCCGCCTCGCCCTCCAGGGCGCAGCCAAGGCCGAGATTCCCATTCTCAAGCGCTACGTCTCGATCCTCGATACGATCGTGACCCTCACGCCGCTTCTGGGACTACTGGGTACGGTACTTGGTCTCATCAACTCGTTTGCTTCTCTGGGCCTCGGTTCTGAAGCCAGCTCGAAGGGTCTGGAAGTCGCGGGCGGCATTTCTGAGGCGCTTATTGCGACGGCCACCGGGATGATGGTTGCTCTGGGCACGCTGATTTTTTCGAGTTTGTTTCGGGGCTTGGCCCGCCGTCAGATCACGGTGATGGAGACGGCCGGTACCCAGCTTGAGTTACGCTATCGTTCCGCAGTAGCTGGAGGCCAGTTGACCAATGTCCATTAAGATATCCGGCGACGACGACGACGATGGATCAGCAGGCCAGATTAACGTCGTACCGCTGATCGACGTACTGTTTTCGATTTTGACGTTTTTCGTGCTGGCTTCTATCTTCTTGACCCGCCAGCAGGGGCTGCCCCTCGACCTGCCGCAGGCGTCCCCGGTCAGCACCAACGACCTCAGCAAGCAACTGACGCTGACCATAACCAAAGAGGGAAAGTATTTCCTCGACAAGGACCCGATTGCCCTCAAGGATGTGGGCGTTGCCGTCAAGCGAGAGCTTGACGCCAATCCGACCAGCATGGTTGTAATCGCCGGCAACAAGTTTACGAAGTACCGCTTCGTCGTTGATATTCTCGATGAATTAAGGCAGGTCAATGCAACCAGGATCGCTATGGCAACCGACACCGAATAGCGGTGGCGGACGCATCATTGTTCTCAGCCTAGTCGGCTCCGCCGTCCTGCACGTCGTCCTCTTTCTGTTGCCCCTGCCCGAGCCGAAAGCCCCCGAGGTCCGGCCCAACCAGCAGGTGGTGATGGTCAAGCCCGTCACCAAGCAAGCGCTCAAACCCAAGCCGCCCGAGCCCAAGCCCGAGCCCAAAAAAGAGCCGCCCAAAACCTTCAGCCGCGAGCCCTCGCGCAAGCCGCAGCCCCAAAAAGCAAAAGCTTCGCGGCCCATCTTGAGCAGCAAGACGGTGAGCACCGATGCTGGCTCTGTGTCGAATAACCAGGTGGCCGGCTCACGGGGCACGGGCTACGGCACCGAGAAGGGCGACGACCGGGGCAGCACCAGCGCTGTGGGTGTAGACAACGGCGGCGGCTCGCCGGATCCGGCACCACCACCGCCACCGCCGCCACCGCCACCGCCACCGGCCCCGCTGGTGAACGCCCGGCCGCGCGGAGCGGTGCAGCCCGATTACCCGGAAATCGCCCAGCAGAACAACTGGGAAGGTCGGGTGATTGTGAAGGCATACATCAACGCGGACGGCTCAGTGGGCGAGGTGCAGGTGGCAAAGTCGTCGGGTCACTCGGAACTGGACGAGGCGGCCCTTGCAGCGGTGAAGCGGACTCGGTTTGAGCCAGCGAAGCG
>JANNPH010000202.1:0-8211 GCA_031399965.1 Gloeobacteraceae cyanobacterium SOY_34_metabat_159
CCTTGGCGATGCCGAAGTCGAGGAGCTTGACCAGCTCGCTGGTGCCGATCAAGAAGATATTTTCGGGCTTGAGGTCGCGGTGCACGACCCGTACCAGCTCCGGCTTGCCGTCCGCTGCTCTTAACTGGACACCCGCGTGGGCCAACTTCAACCCCTCGCATATTTGAATGACAATGCGCACCGTGCGCTCTACTGTGAGTCGTGACTCCGTGGTCAGCACCTCTCGCAGGCTTTTGCCTCTCAGGTACTCCATTACGTAGTAGGGTACGCCTTCCTCGGTTATGCCGAAATCGCTGACCTGGACGATGTGGCTGCTCTCGAGGGCCGCTGAGATGCGTACTTCGCGCTCGAAGCGTAGACGCAGAGCAGGGGTCTCGGCCATCGCCAGGTGAAGCTTCAAGAGCTTCAGCGCGACCGAGCGGCCGATGCGGGCGTCGCCTGCCAGGAAGACATCGCCCATGCCGCCACCGCCCAGGTACTCCCGGATCTCGTAGCGTCCTTCCGGTCCGATCGAGCGACCCAGCCAGGCATCCTGGCGCTTTGCTCCGACAAAGGCCGGTTTTTTGGATTCGCTCTGCTTGGCGGTGAGGACCGGTTGCATGCTCCTGGCGTCGGACTGGTGTGCCGTCTGCTCAGGCAAGCGGCCTGCCTCTAAAAGGCTGGTCTGCCGGATGGAAAGTTCAGTTGCAGCCAATGGACCTGGCCTGTCCGGCTGCACCGCGCGGCGCTCGTAAGCCGATAGACCGGCCACCAGACCGGTGCTCCCGAGAGCGGCCATGGCCGGTGCGACGAGCGGCACCCAGCCTTGTTGTCCAAAGAGCACCAGCACCATCGCACCGAGCAAAAAGAGCACGACCGGCCCGGTGAGCAGCGACAGCAAGGGCGAACCGAGCGCCGAAGCGAGCCACCAGGCCGCCACCCCGGCCAGGATTCCCCAGGCGGCGACCCAGAGCCATTCGACCGGCTCATTCCAGAACCAGAAAGCCGGACGCCCATCGAGGGCGGTACTCAACAGGTCGCTGACCACCTGGGCGTGAATGGTCAGTCCAGGGACCGGGACATTTGAGTAGGGCACCCGGAAGTAATCGGCAAAACTCTCACCCTCGTAGCCAACCAGGACCACCTTGTCGCGGACCCAGCTCGGATCGACCCGTCCGGCCAGGACATCCGCCCGCGAAACGGACCGGGCTACCGTTGGCGAGCGGTAGTTGATGAGCAGGCTATATTCGCGGCTGAAGTCACTGCGGCCCTGGTAGCCACCGGCGTCGGCGGTGAGCTTATTGAGTATGACGAGCCGTTCTTCATTTCCCGAGCGGGTTCTGGCAAGCGACACCGCTTCCCCTTCCCCCTCAGACAGGAAAATCCGGTCGCTTTCGAGATATTTAAGAGCGAGCACGGCCGGAAAGGAGAGCAAGTTTTGGGTGCCGAAGGTTCCGTAAAACAAGTAGCGGCGCACCATCTTGTCGCGATCGTCGAGCGGTACGTCGGCGAAACCGTAACTGTCGATAATTGCCAGGGCGGCCGGGGGTGGGATTTCGAGTCCACTGCTCTCGGCGTTGACTTTAGCGACACCGACGATATGTGAGCTGCGTTCGAACAATCGAGCGAGGTTGCCGGTGGGCTTCGGACGATAAATATCGAAACCCACGGTGCGCGGCTGGTAGGTGTCAAGCTTATTGAGCAGTTGAAAGAGGGCCTCGTCGGGGATCGCCTCGCCGAAGTCGTTGCGATCGCTTTCGGTAATCTCGACCAGCAAAATCCGTGGGTCAACCACCTCGGCAGTCCGCTTCTGCATCATCAAGTCAAATGCAGCCAGTTCAAGGGGTGCAAGTCCCCCCAATAGCCGCAAGCCAAGCACCAGTGCGACCACAAAACCGCTCCCGACCAGAGCTGCGGGCAGGCCGTGCAATGAACGCAGGTGTGAAAGGATACGCATTGTTTACTTCTGAATGGCGCATGCTCAGGCTGCCATTCTGCTCCCGGCGTCGCAATCCTGGCATATTAATGAAAGATCCGCTCGACAGCAACTTTATGTGGATTTGTCAGCCGCATTCCCTACCTGGTTCCAGGCGGTTCTCCTACATAGTCGGTTTCAGCCACCAATTAACCTGGAGCGCCCCGAAAATTGCGTCGGCCGCCCTGGGGTTGAATTTCGAGTCGGCACGGTAGTGCTTACTACACTGTTGAGCCGAGTGGAGGGACTGGCAATACCAGGCTATGATCGGGCTTGCTTGCTCCCAGCACCACATCGGGTTTGCGATGTCTACCAGCGATTTTCTAGCGAATGACACAGGGCAAAAGCCCCCAGGTTTCAAGCGGGCTGACGAGAACACCAGAGCCCAACCGCTGTTTTCCACCCAGGAACTGAGCGACCTGAACGTGCGCTCCGACCGCAAAGGGCTTTTGCAACTGGCCGGACACCTGGTGGTGATGGGTGTGAGCGGCTACTGGTGGGCGACTCACCAGGGCGAGTTGCTTGCCCTGCCGGCCCTGGTGGTCTATGGTTTCAGCCTGGCTTCGATGTTTGCGCCGGTGCACGAATGCGTGCACCGCACGGCCTTTAAAAATCAGCGCCTGAACGATGTCGTCGCCTGGTTCGCCGGGTTGCTATCGTTCTACAACAGTACGTTTTACCGCCGCTATCACAAGTGGCACCACCGCTACGTGCAGATTCCGGGCCAGGACCCTGAATTGAGCGACCCGAAGCCGGGCAATCTCTGGGAATACGTCCTTGAAATCAGCGGCCTGCCCTGGTGGTTCGGTAAGCTGCGCGGGCACTTTCGCATCGCCCTTGGTCAGTTGGAGAATTGCCCGTTTATCCCGGAGACGGCCCGTGCCGAGGTAATCCGCTCGACCCGGTTGCAACTGGCGGTTTACGCCGGGGCAATCGTGCTCTCGCTGGTGGCGGCTCAGCCCTGGTTCTTGCTCTACTGGCTTCTGCCGCTCGCGGTCGGACAACCCTTCTTGCGGGCAATTTTGCTCGCAGAGCACACTGGTTGCTCTTACGACGACAACCCCCTGACCAATACCCGCACGACCTATACCCTCTGGCCTGTGCGCTTCTTGATGTGGAACATGCCCTTCCACACAGAACACCACTTTCAGGCGTCGATTCCGTTCCACGCTCTTCCCGCCGCCCACGCAAAGCTCCGCCCCCATCTCGCCCACATTGATGCGGGCTACTTACAGGTCAACCGCGACATCGTGGCACACCTCGGATAACTGACCTGATGGCGCGTGTAGCCGGTTGCTTCGTGCTTGAAAACTTCGCGCTCCAGTGCGGGAAAGTCTTGCCCCAGGCGAAACTGGTCTATCAAACTTACGGCAGACCGGCACCCGACCTGAGCAACGTCGTTCTCTACCCCACCTCCTACGGGGCACAGCACTCTGACATTGACTGGCTGATTCGCCCCGGTGGCATCCTCGACCCGAACCGCTGGTTCATCGTGATCGTCAACCAGTTTGGCAACGGACTATCGAGTTCGCCGAGCAACTGCGAGGATTGCAGCCTGGGTGAAGGGTTCTACTTCAGCCACCTCGACAACGTGCATGCCCAGGAGCGACTGCTGCGCGAGGTGCTGGGAGTCGAGCGCCTGGCCCTGGTCTACGGCTGGTCAATGGGAGCGCAGCAGGCTTACCACTGGGGAGCCCTCTATCCCGAACGCGTCGAGCGGATCGCAGCCCTCTGCGGTACGGCGCGCACGAGCGATCACAACAAGGTTTTTCTATTAAGTCTGTACTCCGCGCTCACTGCCGACCCGGCCTGGACCGGGGAGCACTTCGCGGGTGTACCCGAGCGAGGCTATCGTACTTTTGCCCGCATCTACGCAAGCTGGGCTGCTTCCCAGGCATTCTATCGGACCGGGATTTATCGCAAGCTCGGCTACGGCTCGCTTGAGGACTATTTGGTGCGCGGCTGGGAAGCCAGCTACCGAAAGCGCGACCCCCACGACTTGCTTTCTATGCTCGATACCTGGCTGCGCTCAGATCTGAGCGACAATCCAACTTACCGGGGCGATTATGAGCAAGCCCTTCATTCGATTCAAGCCAGGACACTTGTGATGCCTTCTACCACCGACCTCTACTTCACTATTGAAGACTGTGAAGCCGAGGCTGCTCTGATTCCCGGTGCTGAGTACCGACCGATTCCATCCATCTGGGGCCACCGGGCCGGCAACCCTTATCAAAACCCCGAGGACGAAGCTTTCATCCGGTCAGCCGTCCTTGCACTGCTTGAGCGTTGAATACCCGCTTTTATTTCTGAGAAATACCCGATGAATGCTCCCCTGTCTGAAATCGCCCGCGAAAAAGGGATTCGCTACTTTTTAATTTCCTTTACCGACCTCTTCGGAACGCAGCGCGCCAAATTGGTCCCGGCCCAGGCAATCGACGCGATGGCAGCAAGCGGTGCCGGATTTGCCGGGTTTGCCGCCTGGCTCGACATGACGCCTGCCGACCCGGACATCTTTGCTCTGCCTGACTCGCTGAGTCTCTTTCAGTTACCCTGGCAACCCGAGGTGGCCTGGATGCCCGCCGACCTCTTCACTCCCGAGCAGCGCGCCATTGAGCAGACGCCGCGGCTGGTGCTCAAGCGGGTGCTGGCACGGGCACAAGAACGGGGCTTCGTGGTGAAGACCGGGGTCGAGTGCGAGTATTTTCTGCTCACAGCCGATGGCGAACAGATCTCCGACCCCCGCGACCGGCAGGGCAAACCCTGCTACGACCAGCAGTCTTTGATGCGCCGATTCGACGTCATTTCTGAAATTTGCGACGCCATGCTTTCCCTCGGCTGGGGAGCCTATCAAAACGACCACGAAGACGCGAACGGCCAGTTTGAGATGAACTGGCTCTACGCCGATGCCCTGGTCACAGCCGACCGCCATGCCTTCTTCAAGTACATGGTCAAGTCGATCACCGAAAAGCACGGCCTGCGCGCCACCTTCATGCCCAAGCCTTTTTCCCACCTGACCGGCAACGGCTGCCACATTCATCTTTCAGTCTGGGACAGCGCTGGTAAGGTCAACCTTTTCCACGACCCACAAGCAGAACTGGGCCTCTCGACCCTGGCCTACCAGTTCATCGCCGGTGTCCAGCATTCAGCTGAAGCGCTCTGTGCCCTCACCAACCCGACCGTCAATTCTTACAAGCGCATCAACGCGCCCGTCACCACCTCCGGTGCCACCTGGTCGCCCAACACCGTGAGCTACAGCGGCAACAACCGCACCCACCTGATCCGCATCCCCGAGCCGGGCCGCTTCGAGTTGCGGCTCCCCGACGGTGCGGCGAACCCCTATCTTTTGCCCGCTGCCCTGATTTCCGCCGGTCTCGACGGCATCGACCAGAAGCGCGACCCCGGCCCACGCTACGACAACAACAGCTACACAGACCCGCTCCCGCCCGGCACCGTCAAACAGTTGCCGGGCAACTTGCTCGACGCCCTGCGCTGTCTTTCTGCCAGCACGGTCATGAGTGAAGCCCTCGGCCAGGAGTTCGTTGCTGCTTACTTGAAGCTTAAAAACCGCGAATGGCTCGACTACTGCAACCGCATCAGCCCCTGGGAATTGGATAATACCCTTGACTGCTAGATTGCCGTTCTATGCTCGACATCATCAGGCAGGTGAGGTGAATCTATCAGTCCGGTGTGCCGCGCCGGCATACTCTGGACATACCCAACTGCCACTTCCGTCTTACAAACTCTACTGGTATCACCATTGCCCGATTTCGTGACGCCAAAGTATTAGTTTTGATAAAGCAATCCGATTGTTGCCATGTCTGACCTTTATGACCTCTTTTACTCGACGCTGCACTCAAAGCTGAGCCAAACATTCCCCGCCTGTCTTTGGTCCGGTGACCCTGCTCGCAGGGAAGTGGCGCTCACCTTCGACGACGGCCCACATCGCCGCTTCACGCCGGGGCTGCTTGAAGTCCTTGATCGCTATGGTGTCCAGGCGACTTTCTTTGTGCTGGGTCAACAGGTAGACAATACGCCGGAGATTGTGCGGGATATCTACGCGGCCGGCCACTGGCTCGGCCTGCACGGCTATGACCACCAACCGTTTGTGCTGAGCGAGGGCCTTAGAGAGAGCCTGGAACTCACAAAACAGTCGATCTCCAGGGCCTGTGGTCTGGACCCTGAGCTAATCCGCGACGTGCGCCCCCCTTACGGCGTCTTCACTCCCTGGACCCTGGACGCACTGCTGACCTGGGGATACCGGCCGGTGATGTGGCAAGTGGTTTCGGACGATTCCCTGCAGCCGGGGGTAGAGGTGATTGTCGATCGCACTCTCCGACGCACAGGCAATGGGGCGCTGATCGTCTTGCACGACGGCAGTGACCGCTGCACGGACGTGGCCGAAGCCACCACCCACATTGTTGAGCAGCTGCTGGCCCGGGGCTATCGCTTTGTCAGCGTGGAGCAGTTCTGGCGACAGCGGATGATTGCTCTACCAGGCTGAGGAAATACACCCTCAGAAGAATAGATGGAATAGAGACAAAGCTCCTCCGTCCTGACGTACTGAGGTCAACCCGAAGCAGCAACCAGTTGCTCAAGAGACTCCGACTAATGTTTGATACCGGGGATACCCTGGACACGAGCGACTTATGGTGAGTCAAAGAAATCGTCTGTATGGGCAAAGTCGGCCCCGGCGGCGCGAGCGGCTTGCCTGTCTTCAGGCCGATCGCCGACGTAGAGGATGCCCTGAGCGGCCTGACCGGCAAATTGGTGGGCAAGTTCCGTCAACATGTCGGGGTTGGGCTTGCGCCTGGCAAGTTGGTCAGGGCTTCGATGTTGCTTGTGCGGTGCCTGGGAATGGGCAAAGCAGACCGCAACCGGCAGATCTGCGGGCAGGTCAAGGGCTTCCAGAACCAGCTGCAGCTTGCGGTAGAAAGCAGATTGCGTGACAAAACCGAGCCCAACACCTCCCTGATTCGTGACGATGCCGAGTTGGTGGCCCTCGGTGCGCAGTTGAGCAAGCAATTCGCGTCTGCCGGGTAGTGGCTGCCAGCGGTGGTATTTCCGGTCCGGGTGGTCCATGTAAGAAGAGATGAGGGTGCCATCGAGGTCGAAGAGAATCAGCATCGTTCGCAAAAGTCAGGAGGAGGTTGTGCTTTACCACAGTCTATTCACTGGCTTCCCTGGGCTCGACATTGCCAGGCAGATGAAGGCAACTTAGAAGGACTGCTGCTGCATTGCCCGAGGAAGAGACACCGATGGCCCACAACCATGCTCATGACCACGGGGCGGTCAACTATAATCGTGCCTTCGCGCTCAGTATTGCTCTTAACCTCGGCTTTGTTGCGGTCGAGGCAGTTTACGGACTGCTTGCCCATTCTCTGGCTTTACTTTCGGACGCCGGACACAACTTGAGTGATGTCCTCGGCCTGGCCCTCGCCTGGGGAGCGAGCCTCCTCGCTCAGCGGGCACCCTCGCCCCGGCGCACTTACGGGCTGCGCCGCTCATCGATCCTGGCCGCCCTTGCCAATGCCGTCTTGCTGCTGGTAGCCGTCGGTGCCATCAGTTGGGAAGCGATTCGCCGCCTTTTCGAGCCCGCTCCGGTTGCCGGGGAAACGATTATCTGGGTCGCGGCAGTCGGCATCGTCATTAATGTGGTCAGTGCCCTCTTCTTTGTGAAAGGGCAGGCCGACATGAACTTGCGAGGCGCTTTTCAGCACCTGGCCGCCGACGCGGCGGTGTCGCTCGGGACAGTAGTGGCCGGAATCGCCATCCTGCTCACGGGCTGGGCCTGGCTCGACCCGGCCGTCAGCCTGGTGATCGGCGCTGTCATTTTGTTGGGCACCTGGGGGCTGCTGGTCGATTCTGTGAACCTGGCACTGGACGCCGTGCCCGAGGGAATCGAGCCTGAAGCGGTCAGAACGTACCTTGCCGCTCTACCGGGTGTCAAAGAAGTACACGACCTGCACATCTGGGCGATGAGCACCACCGAAACGGCCCTGACCGCTCACCTGGTGATTCCCTGCGGGTTTCCGGGCGATGCTTTTTTAAGCAATGTCTGTCACGACCTGCACGACCAGTTCGGCATCGAGCACTCGACTGTGCAAGTCGAAGTCGGAACCCATCCTTGTACATTGGCTTCAGACCAGCGCGTCTAGCGATAGCCTAGTTTTGAAGTCAGGCTATCGAAGGGCTGTCGCTGCGGTGGTCAGGCAACGTCCGGCGATAGCCGTCAGGCATAACTACGCCCGGACAACGCT
>JANNPH010000203.1:0-4674 GCA_031399965.1 Gloeobacteraceae cyanobacterium SOY_34_metabat_159
GCACCACCGACAAAGGCGAACACATAGCTCAGGGTAAAAAGCCCGAGGGTGATGAGCCACAACAGCGAACGCCGCATCCAGGCACGCCGCCCCCGCTCAAAAAGTGAGCGCATTACGCTGTAAAAGCGGCGCATCACATGGGCACCTGCCCCGTTGGCACGCACATCGTCCAGACCCGCAAGGCGCTCTTCGAGAAACCCAAAGAGTACGGCACTCGCCTGGCGCTCCTCGCGCACCGCCTCGACTGCAATCGAGCGGCTCCAGGTAAGCACAGCCAGGCCAAGTACGGCAAACAGCGCCAGTGCCCCGCCGACGCGCAGATCTTCATACAGGAGCACGGCGAGCACCCCGACCAGCAACAGCAAACTGCCGAGTATCTTGAGCACGAACTGCGAGAAAAAGTTGGAGAGGGCCGTCGCATCGCCGTCGATGCGCTCGATCAGCTCTCCCGGCGTGCGTCCGTGATGAAAACCCATGTCGAGACTCAGACAGTGACGGGCAAGGTTTGCGCGCAGGCGGTTGGTGGCAGTCCAGCCCACGTCCTCGCCGATATAGGTCACACAGACCACCAGTACCTGCTGCACCAGCCCGACTATCAAAAACAACACCCCGGCCGTGAGCAGGGCTGACAGAGGCTTACCGGCCAGGGCGGCGTCGATAAAGTAGCGCACCACCTGCGGGTTCACCAGTTGCAAGCTGACGCTTCCAACTAAAAGAACGGCCAGCAGCGCCACTTTCGGCCACTGCGGCCACAGGTAAACCGACAGGAGGTTCCTGTATTGCTCAAGCGATATCTGCATAAATATCCCGTAGACCGCTGCTTCAGCGGTTTGTGATCAAAACGAACACAGCCTACGACCCGCAGGACTCTGCAACCTTTGAGCAGAGTCCGAGGTCAGGCTTGAGTATGGGCAATTAGAAAAAGCTGAAAAACCTAGCCGCGAGGAGTCGGGCGGTTGTCGAACCAGGGCTTAATAATGAAGTAAACCATAACTGCCCCTCCTGCACGCCGTCCCGACACAATTGCCGACAGCTAGGACCAGGCTATCAAAGTACCAAAATATCTGTCAAGCAGACTACTCAAGCTGCAACTGATTCAGATAGCCGCAAGGCGGCACGGCTACCCTACCTCAGGTATGCATAGGATAGGACAACCCGAATCACACCGAGCAAGGCCAAACACCATGTTGATAGACCAGATCAAAGCCGATAGCCTGGAGGCCCGTAAGCAACACAGCAAAGCGCCGACAAAGCTCACAGCCTTGCGGACAAACCTGATCGGTACTCTTTACGCCGAGGCGCTCAAAGTTGGTAAAGATGACGGCAACCGCCCAAGCACCGACGAAGAAGTGCTGGCCGTCGTGCGCAAGTTTCTCAAAAACCTGGAAGAAGCGGTCACAGTCCTGACTAAAAATGGCAAAGATGCGGCCGACCAGCTGGCGGAGAAGGCAATTCTTGAAGCCTATTTGCCCCAACAGCTAACCCGCGAACAGCTGGCCGAAGCCGTGCGCCACATCGTTGAACCGCTACCTGACAAGTCGGCGAAAGCGATGGGCGAAGTAATGAAGCAGCTTAAAGATCGTTTCGGTGGGCAGTACGACGGAAAGACCGCAAGCGAAGTGGTGCGGTCTTTCCTGAGTTAGGGCGAGGCTACGACACTCCGACCGGGGCAACCTGCTTCAACAGGCTGATGAGTTCGCGGTTGAAGGCGGGGATGTCGCTCGGCTGGCGGCTCGTGACCAGCATGCCGTCTACGACGACCTCGCGATCGATCCAGTTGCCGCCGGCATTGCGGATGTCGTCCTGGATTGTCTTGTAGCTGGTGAGGGTGCGGCCCTTGATCAGTCCTGCTGAAACGAGCACCCAGGGGGCGTGGCAGATGGCTGCCATCGGCTTACCAGCCTCGGCGAAGGCGCGTACGAACTGCTGAACGCTCGGTTCGACGCGGATCGTGTCTGCGTTCATGGTACCGCCCGGTAACAGGAGGCCGTCGTAGTCTTCGGGACGGACGCTATCGAGGGTGCGGTCCACGGGCACTGTGATGCTCTTTTCGTCGTGGCGAAAAGCCTGGATCTGACCTGGCTTGAGGGAGATCACATCGACGCGTGCACCGGCTGCTTTGAGGGCTTTGACGGGCTCCGTCAGTTCTGACTCTTCAAAACCGTCGGTGGCGAGCACGGCGATGCGTACGTTGTTAAGTTCGGACATCACTTGGTCTCCATTGCTCAGTTCGGCCGATGCTGGGTGACAGCATCGATGAAAACCGAACCGTTAACGAACCGATCTTCGTCAAGTGCCCAGAGTAAAGCCCTCTGTCCGTGGTTTGAGGTCTGCTGCCACGGAGGAGTAGGCTCTACTTTTTCTTGTCCTGGCCAAATTTGCGCCCCAGGAAAGAGCGGAACTGGTTGAGCAGGGTTTCTTTTGGTCGCTCGGCAAGCTGGATCGGGTCGTCTTCAAACTCTTTGCGCCGGTAACCGTATTCGAGCGGTTGGGTTGCCTTGCGTAGAGCCGCGTACTGGCGCACAGCACTCTGCTTGAGCTTTTCCTCGGAGTCGTAGATGGCGCGGGCGATCATGTTGGGCGGGGAGGCGATGGCGCCGGCGGGCTTCCATTCGGTCTGGCCGCTTTCGCGTACGAAGACTTCAAAAGCAGGCTGGCCCGCTTTTTCGGCTTCTTCGTAGCGGCGGCGGGCTTTGTACTCATCGTCGGCCAGGCGCGGCTGGCGACGGCGCTTTTTGGGGGGAGCCTTGACCGGCTCAGCAGGTTGGCCGAAGCCTTTAAAAGATGGCTCGTTTGGTTCCGCCATGAGGTCTCCAGGAGAAAAGGACTCCAGCCTTCAATTATCCAACCATTCGCGACTTTCTAAACTGGAAGTGTCTCAAGATTGCAGGCTGCCGTGACCGGGTTATTAGAACAATTGCGCAGTTGGATCGAATACTTGATTGCTGCACTGGGCTATGGGGGTATCGCCCTGGTGATGGCTCTGGAAAGCGTCTTTCCACCCATTCCTTCAGAACTGGTGATGCCCTTCGCCGGGTTTCTGGTCGCCTGTCAGACTACGCCGGAAATCAGCAAAGCCTGTGAGGGTGCTCAGTTTTCGCTCTGGGGTGTGACGGCGGCCGGTACGGTCGGGGCGGTAGCCGGAGCACTCGTCCTCTACTATCTGGGCTACTGGACTGGCGAAGCGCGGCTGCGGCCCTTCGTACAGCGCTTCGGCCGCTGGTTTTTCTTCAGCGAGGCGGACCTCGATACGAGCCTCGCCTACTTCGACCGTCACGGCAAACCGGCCGTATTCTTCGGGCGCCTCGTCCCACTCATCCGCAGCCTGATTTCTCTGCCTGCCGGTTTGCGGCGAATGCACCTGCCCACTTTTCTGGTGATGACTACCCTCGGCTCGGCCCTCTGGAGCGGTGGCCTCGCATTTCTGGGCCTCACCCTCGGCAATCGCTGGGAAGAGGTAATCGGCTGGCTTGCACGCTACCAGAACATCGTGTTCGTGCTCTTCGGTCTCGCTATTAGCTTCTGGCTTTTTCGCAAGCTCAATCTTAAGAAGTAGCGACGGGCAACGGCTATCACCTCTTCAGAGTGAAGCTCTTTACCATGCAGAAGCTATGATGGATTTAACGAGTTACAGAAATTAACAATATGGCTTCCAATCTACAGGCAAACTCAGTTCCAGAACCACTGCGCTACTCGATCGAGAAGCTTCTACTCGAAACCACCGAGCCGCTCGATCCGCTGATTTCTTTGAAGATTACCAACCTGACTTTGAACCTGGTGGAAATGGTCTACCAGATGGGCAAGCAGGATGCCCGTGCCGCTATCTAACTGGCTACTCTCGGCTGGTTGACCAAAGTAGATTGGAAAAAGCAAAGCCTACAGCCAATCGGCTGTAGGCTTTGCTTTTTCTCGTAAGTGTTAGGGGTTGCCGCCGCTCAGGCATTGAATGCCTGAGTATGAGAAGCCAGGCTAGGCATAGGTACTGCCATCGCCGTAGTCATCGTCGGTGTAGTCGCTCGTATCGATGGGCGGGTTGTACTGCGGCTGGAAGTGGTAGAGCTTGAAGACCACGTTGCGGCGCACCTCGGCCTGCATCTGCAGAAAGAGTTCATAACCTTCGTTTTTGTACTCGATGAGCGGGTCCTTCTGGCCGTAGCCGCGTAGACCAATGGCCTCGCGCAGGGCGTCCATCTGCTGAAGGTGTTCGCGCCACAGTGAGTCAATTTCGTTGAGGATGAAGTAGCGCTCCGCATCGCGCATCAGCCCCGGCTGAACCGCTCCGATGTACTCCTCACGCGTCTCGTAGGCAAGCCTTGCCTGCAGTTTGAGATCCTCTTCAAGCTCGATTGCCGACAATTCAGCGAGCTTGCCGATGTCGAGCTGGTTTTCGAGCAGCGGGATCAGTTGCTGCATGTCGTTCACGAGCACGGGCAGATTCCATTCTTCTGGCGGTAGCTCCGGGTTGACGTGGGCACCCACGATCTCCCCGACCGTCTCCTCGATAGACTCGATGATCAGCGGACGCAGGTCTTCACCCATCAGAGCACGCCGACGCTCGGCATAAATTGCCTTGCGCTGGTTGTTCATCACTTCGTCGTACTCGAAGACCTGCTTGCGCTGGTCGTAGTAGAAGGTCTCGACCTTGCGCTGGGCATTCTCAAGGCTCTTGGTGAG
>JANNPH010000232.1:0-9469 GCA_031399965.1 Gloeobacteraceae cyanobacterium SOY_34_metabat_159
AGGAGTGTCGGCAAAAGTGAAAGTGTAACTCTGGTAACTGCTGTTGTCGTTCACTCCCGGATAGCTGGGCGTCACATTCGTCGGCACGTCCAGCCAGACGCCATTCTGGCGGACCTGGACTTTGATCTGCCCATCGAACCAGCCGCCATTCGTGAAGTGCTTGCCTTCCTGGAAGACGACCCGACTGAAAGTCTGCACGCTGGTGTACTGGTAACCAATCCAGTCAAATGCAGCGGTGTTGTTGCCGTCGTAAGTGTCGTACTGGCGAGCGGAATCCTGGTTGCCCACGGGCGGCTTGTCGCCGTCGCGGATGATTTCGAGGTTTCTGCTGCCGCCTCCCGTCGGGTTGGTCACAGCCGCGATGATCGTGCCGGTCTGAGTGAAGTTCACTTCCTGACCAGGAGCAGCATTGGCGGTGGCGGTGAAGGTGATGGCCGAAGCTCCACTGCTACTGACAGCAACTGTATTGGAGCCAGGATCGGGTCCTAGACGCAAGGTCGTTCGGGCATTGCCCCCGGCATCCGTTGTGTCACTGGTCGGTGTGACGGTGCCGCCGCCGCTCATTGCGCTGAAGGAGACCACCACTCCCACCTGGGGATTGCCGGAGGTGTCGCGCACCTGCACAACCAGTGGAGAGGGCAAGGACGCACCGGTAACTGCGGTCTGGTTGTCGCCGCTCACTTTGACCAGTACCCGTGAGGGCGCATTGAGCAGCGGGCTGAGCGTTGCGAACCAGCGGTCCGCCATCTTTTGCTCTCCCTGCACATTGGGATGGACGCTATCGTAGGTGTCCAGATTGTTGCTCCAGCCCAGGGTGTGATCCGCCAGGACCACGGGAGAGATTGCCGTGTTCTTCTGGGCGATCAGGCCGGGGATTTGCTGGTTGAGATCCTGGGCGTTACCTGCTTGAATCTTGGCCAGCAGAATCTTGATGCTGGGGTTTACCAGACGCAATTGGTCGATTATCTGTCCGAGTTCGTCGATGGTGCTGGAGACGCTCTGCCCCTGGAACAGGTCGTTGCTACCCAGGTGGATCAGCACAACATCCGGCTGGTATGTCTGCGCCTGAGCGCGAATAATGGCCAGCATTTCATCGGCCCGCCATCCGGAATAACCCTCGTGCTCCTTATCAAAATCATCCACCGGGGAGAGCCGAGCAAAGGTGGAATTCCGGCCGCCGACGAAGTTGACGCTGTAACCGGCGCTATTGAGTTGTGACCACAAAGGACGCCGCCAACTGTCGTAGCCGTCGATCCCCTCGGTGATAGAGTCGCCGACGGGCATGATCCTGGTGACGCCGGTTCCCCTGGCGGTGAAGCTTGTGGGCGTGACACCGCTGCCACTCACCTGCACGGTATTCGGGAAAGGGTGTACCGAGGTGCCGAGCTGCCAGGAGACACTGGCCTGACCACTGGCGTTGGTGGTCGCCGTGGTTGAGCTGAGGATTCCACCGCCGCCGGTGATCTGGAAAGTCAGCGGTGCCCCGACTACCGGCGCGCCGTTGCTGTAGAGCTGCACGACCAGCGGTTGGTCCAGGGATGTTCCGACCACGCCCTGCTGGTTGTTGCCGCTCACCCTGAGCAAGCTGCTACCGGCGGCGGCTGTATCCGGGTAGCCGTAGACTTCCAGCTCTCCGACCGAGATAAATTCGTACACGCCGCCCGGCACTCCATAGATGCGGATGGCATCGCCGGCGGTGGCCGGAAAATCAAATGTATAGGTTTCGTAGGAAAGATTATTGCCTTTACCTGGGTACGTGGGTGTGGCGACTGCCGATACGTCTACCCAGAGACCACCCTGGCGCACCTGCACTTTCAACGGGCCGGAGAACCACCCACCATAGATGCCAAAGTCGCCGCCCTCCTGAAATATGACCTGGGTAAAGGTCCGGGCTGTTGGGTACTGGTAGCCAATCCAGTCTTCACTGGCCGGATTGATTCCGTCGTAAGTGTCGTACTGACGGGCAGAATCTTGACTGCCCACTGGTGGCTTATCGCCGTTGCGGATAGTTTCCAGGCTCCTGTTGCCGCTGCCAGTCGAGTTGGTCACAGCGGCAATAACCGTGCCCTGTTGAGTCAGGTTGATGGGGGAAGGAGTTTGGGCCACCAGGGGCAGTACCAGAACGCCCATCAGCAGGCCGATGGCCAGCAGCAGGCCGGCTGGCCGCAGGTAGCGGGCCAAAGCAGCAAGAGTATTCAGCATGGATAAAACTCAAAGCAGGGTGTTATAGAAAAAGTCGGCGCAACGGGAGGGTGTCGTTGCGGTCATTAAGGTGCAATCGACTGCAGACTGGCACGCACTAGGGCAGCAGTTTTGAGGTTGCCATCGCTCACCAGCAACTGCTCTGCTTTCTGCCAGGCGTTGCGCGCTGAGTGCCGGTCGCCAGTCATCATTTGAGCCTGCCCGAGGTTGAACAGGGTCCGAGCGGCGAGGGGCGAGGATCCAGGTAAGGTCAGGAGGTACCGGTAGGCTTGAATCGCCTGCTGGTGATGCCCCAGGGCAAAGTGTGCTCCGGCCCAGTTGAACTGTACCGACGCCGACCTGGGAGCCAGACGCACTGCCTGATCGTAGTCACTCAGTGCTTGCTTGTAGTAGGCCAGTTCAGAATTGACTCGACCCCGCCCCCTGTAGGCGCTCGCAAGCGTGTTGTCGATTTGGATGGCGCGATCGTAAAACTTGATGGCCTGCCGATAGTTCCGCTCCAGGAGCTCCGCATCCCCTGCAGCCGAGAGCAGCCCAGCATCCTGGGGAGCGGCCTCGACTTGCTGGAGCAGTTGGGCGCGGCGCTGGGCTTGAGCTGTACTCGCTTCGGAGGCACTCCCATTCTGGTTAAAGAGGGTCGTAGCCAGGGAGAACTGTCGGAAGTTGTTCCACCCGCAGGTCACCAGCAGGGCGATAGCGAGGGTCAGCACCAGCGGACGCAGCCTGGTCAGCGCACCCAGACAGGCCAGCAGCAGCAGCAGGGGAATAAAGTGCAGCGCGTAGAGAAATGTCTCCCAGCCATAAACGCTGTGCAAAGCGATCTGACCTGCCAGCGCGAGCCCGAGGACCAGGCACAATTTGCGGTTTTCTCCAGCCTGGAACATCGCCCAAAGACCAATGCCCAGCAGCAGTACCCACAGAAACGCCGCCGTGGCCCCCCAGACACTGGCCGAGCCCACTCCCGAGTGCTGGGTGATCATGATCGCCCAGTCCGACTGGTCGTTGCGCCAGAAAACCTGAATCGTGGGCATGATGAGCGTATGGAATACCAGCGATTGCAGGCGCTCCCACAAACTGCCGGGTTCGGGCACGAATAGATAGTTGGTCTCCTGTACTGCTCTACCCCCGGCAAAGAAGCGCGCAGTAGGAAAGAGGGCCTTCTGGACCGTCCAGAGGCAGACCACCAGCGCAACCGCCGCAGTTTGAACGACCAGAAACTGCCGCCTGGAACAGTGCACGGCTGTGGCCAGTAGTCCGAACATCCAGTTGGTGATCGTGATGCTGAGGGTCAGAGCGCTGACCAGGATGTACCACGCGGGCGATAGACGTTGGCGCTGAGCAATCGTTGCTAGCAGCAAAGCCAGCAGGATCGTCACCGAGGCGAGCGGAAAAGTCTCCGGTAAGGGCAACCAGAACAGGGCCGCTGCACTGGTCGCTCCCAGCAGACTGAATACCAGTGCATCGAGGCGTTGCAGCCCGATTGCCCGCAACAGCAAGAAAAAAGTGCCAAGCCACACAGAGGCGATAGAGCAGTTGTAGACACGCACCGCGCTTTCTGGAGCAAGACCGAGCAGGCCCTGGATTGCCTGCACCGAGTAGTAGGCCAGGAGCGAAAACAGCGGGTGCACACTGGTTCTTGCATGGTCCGAATCGCGCAGCGTCAGGTTTTCAAACACCCGAACCGCATCAGAGTCAAACCAGACATCGCCCGACTTCCACTGCAGGATGTCCGGCCCCAGCCGGTCTGCGGCCCAGAGATTGATGAGCACTGCACCCAGTGCCAACAGGGCGACGACTGCGGCGTCGAGCCAGGCAGATGCCCTGTCAGCCGACCAGTACTTGTCAATTTGCATAAAAGTATTCCCTAAGCCGAGGAGGCCTGAGTGCGGGCGAGCTGCTGCTTCCAGAGCTGTTTTCCAAATGCGATGGAAGGTAACTCGATGTAGCGATAAAGTAACCAGCTCAGTCCGAGAACGATTAAGAAGATCACGGGCATTGCGACGACCATGTTCCAGCCGTAGCCTCGCTTGAGGCCGACCAGACTCAAAGTCGGTAAGAGCTTGAGGATCAAGAATTCGTGGGACAGGTAGAGAGAATAGCTGCACAAACCGACCGGCAGAAACGCACGTTCCAGCCAGTTCAAGTGAGAGCTCGAAAGGATGTACTTCTCGAAGAGGACGGAGCAGAAGAGGGCTGCTAGAGAGAAACTGAAAGTAGCCGAGACCTTCCAGAGGCTCGATGCGACGATGGCGACGAGCAAGGCGACCATCCAGCCTGTGGAAAAGCCTTTGAACAGCGGCCGGCCCAGGACCACCCGCTCGGCCAGCAAGGCCCCCAATACCCAGTTGAACCAGAGAAGCCCCGGAAAAGTCCACAGCGACATGTTGAGCGGAGCGTTCCAGTCCTGCAGCCATAGACCGGCCAGATGGCACACAGCCGAGAGGGCGACGGAGGCCGCCAGGGTTCGCTCCATGCCCCAGCGTTGCCGCATCAGCAGCATCAGTGGGTAGACGACGTAAAACTGGCCCTCTAGAGCAAGGCTCCAGAAACTGGTGCTCAACCCGTACAGGAAGTTTCCCGGCAGCAGATTGTGGACGAGAAACAGGTGGGAGAAGAGCTGGGCCAGGTTCTCGGCGCTTCCCGGCTCCGGGCCGATAAAAATGGCGACACAGAGCACCGCAAAGGCATAAGGCGGATAGATGCGAAAAAACCGCCGCCAGTAAAAGCTGCCCAGGGAGAACTGTGTCCTGGCCTTCAAATAAGACAGATGAATACAGAAGCCGCTGAGGGTCAAGAAAAGGGGCACCCCAATCCACCCGAGCGTCACCGGATAGAACACGAAAAACCAGGGGCTGGTCGCACTGGCCGGGTCGAGGAACATGCCGTTCCACTGCAGGCTCTTCATGCTGAAGATGCCACCCAGGTAATGGAAATAGAACACACCAAAGGCCGCTGCGCCCCGCAGGACATCGAGTTTCTCAAAGCGATCGAGGCTTGCTGTGGTCACCATAATGCTTGCTCTTTGAGCTGTAGTTGTTTTTCGCCGACTGCAGCCGGTGAGTCGGAAGTCGTCTTCTGTGAGCCCGCCAGGTAGTAGAGCATGGCCAACAACAGCAAGGCACCGAACAGCAGATACGACTGCAGGAAATTAAAGTGAGTCGCGGCAGTGGCCTGGACCCAGAAGAAGAAGTTGCTGGAGAGAAAGTAACTGCCGGCCACGACCCACTGACTGACCCGGCGTCCAGGCCCCTGCATCGCGAGCACCTGGGGCACCACGAAAGCGTAGAGCGGCAGCAGGATGCCATGGTGGTGCTCCCAGGCAATCGGAGACGCGAGCGTACAGGTGAGACCGAAGATGGCCAGATCGATGGGCTTACCGAGCTGAGCGCGAGCCGGTAGGGTGAGGGCCGCGATGACCAGGGTGAGCGAACTGGCCAGGGTCCCAAAATAGACCCAGGGATTGTAGGGTGGGAACGCCTGACCGTTCCAGATCAGGTTGTTGCCGTTCATGAGCAGCCGATGCAGGGCACCATTCGCTGACTGGTTGGGAAAGTAGGACTCGCCGTGCAGAGAGATGAACCTCAGAATTCCCAGGTAGGGCACATTGTCGTTCCAGCCATAGAGCACCAGGGCTGCGGCCACACCGGCGAGGGAAGCTGCCGCAAAACCCGAGACGAACCCCCACTGCCTGCGCCACAACCCCCAGACCAGAAACAGTGCGTACTGAGGCTTGAATAGACACATCAGACCGGCGAGTACACCCGACAACCCCTTGCGACCGTTGAAGTAGCACAGGAACGCCGCCGAGAAGCCGAAATTGATCCAGACCTGAACCTGGCCGAGGGTGTAGGCTTTGACCAGTGGGTAGAACGTATAGGCCAGGCAGGTCAAGGCGACCAACGCGACTGCTGTATCCCAGCGGGAAGTTCCGATTTTCTGTTGCTGCAGGCTCAGAAAGTAAATACGCAGGGTACACGCGACCGTACCCGCGAGCATGAGCCAGGAAAGGTACTTCAGAACGCGGAGCACAGAGGATTTGGAGGGCGTCCCCATGACCTCACCCATCAGGTGCAGGGGCAGCAGCGAAGTGAGCGGGTACTGAAACTTCAGCTTTTCCTGGAAGAAGATAGCGTCGTAAACGGGCTGCTCATGGGGCTGCTCAAGGTAGTTGAGGGCCCGCATCATCGGTAGCCAGGAATCTTGCTCCTGCTCGACGGCGCGCACCGCCCAGGAGGTATGGTGGAGCACTGTCTGCTTGCGGTCTGTCGAGAAGACCCGGGTCAAGGTCAGATTGACCAGCACAATGTTGAGCAGGGCAAATCCGATCAGCAGGCGGGTGGAGGGTTGAAGCTTCCGCCAGAGTTCCTGTCCGCGTTGTACCAGGTTGAGGGTGGGTGTCATGAAGGCAGTCCAGAAAGGCACTTCAGGTCTTGATCAAGGTCTGAACAGGCAAGAGGCGGTATGTCCTACCGGCCCTCGCCCAGGGAAAGGACGAAGAGCTTGCTCCTCGGCTTGAAAAATTCGTAGAGGTAGACGGGCACCAGCAAGCCGACTGTAAACCCAGCCACCAGTTGCAGCGGCAGCACCAGCAGAGTCGTTCCCAGAAGCTGTTCGATGAGGATGCGAACCCCTCCCAAAAAGTAGACATGGAAAAGGTAAATGGCCATGCTGACTCGGCCCAGGTACATGCACCATTCGTAGAACCGTGCGGGCAGCTTCCGGGAACTCGCAGGCAGCAACATCAGCAGGGCAAAAGCCAGGCAGCCGTTGGCAAATTTCGTCACTGCAAGCCACTGGCCGGGCATCGCCAGCCACCCCACGAGCATCAGCCCGGCAAGACCTGCCCCCAGGATCCACAACCGGGAAACCGGCACCCTGGCAAGTTTTGCTGCCACCGGCTCCAGGTACAGAGCAATCCCGAGGCCAAAGGCATAGGCAAGGTTCCACTGCAGGTAATAGAGCAGTTCGGCCAACCAGGGTTGCGCAAACCAGTGTTGCAGGCCCGCTACCGCCAGCACCGCCAGCAGCGAGGCCGCGAAACAGGACATCCCGTCGGGGAGCACCTTCATCAGCACGAAGCAGAAGCAGGAGGCAAACAATAGCGCGTGGAAGAACCAGAAAATATCGAAGCGTTCAAACCACGCAGTCCAGAACAGTTCCTGCCAGGTGAAGCTGAGGCGATTCGACCAGGCCCGCAGCACGTAGGCGATCGGAGCCCAACAGAGCACCGGCACGACGATGCGCGTAAAGCGCGAAAGCGCGAACTGTCCGAGGCTGCTGTTGGCGCGGCTGAAGAGGGCCATACTCACCCCCGAGCAGATAAACAGCAGCGGCACATGGAAGCTGTAAATGAAACCCTTGACCCCGGCCAAGAGCGGCAACTCGTTGTGATAGAGCTTCAGTAGACCAAAGGCTTCGTCGCGACCGATCACATGTCCGAGCACTACCAGCAAGATGGCCACTCCCCGTACAAAGTACAGTTTCCTGGAGACGGTGCTGGCCTTCTGGTCGTGGGCCGTAGCCGGAGGCCTCTCACTCAGCACGCTCACAGGAGCGGTTCCTGATTTATCCGAACCGCTCCAATCCGCAAGGTTTCACAGCCTTGATCTGCATGCTCCGCTAGCAGGGTGAAGCGACGAGCGAGGGCGTCGCGCACTTTCAGATTGCAGGAGACCACCAGGTCATTGGCCGCGAAAGTCTCCTGCAGGCCCGCGAGCCGAATGCGATAGCCGTTCCGGTTGGCCGCCTGCACATAGAAGTAGAGGGGTGAGTTGTAGGCTTGCGAGTTGGTATCTGTGTAGGTGCCGTCGGGGGAGCCAATCACCGTGAAGTGCTTGATCTGTGGGCGAGTGCGGGCCAACTCTTTGAAGTAATAGCCGTAGCGCAGTTGCGGCGGGTCCTTGTCGGGCCGGGGCGTGGTCTCGTAGAGCGTCCGTCGGTAAACCATCAACAGCGATACGACGGCGAGGCTAATCACCAGCCACTGGCGGAGGCGGTAGCTGTCCGGCGACGCCTGGCGCAGATGGCTCAAAATTGCCTCGAAGATTTCGACGAGGCCGATGGCGACTGCAATCGCCGCCACCGGGTAGATCGGGGCGTCGTACCAGTCGTGTTTGGTTTTGGCGACGGTGATCAGCACGAGAAAAGTCGAGATGTACAAAAATCCAAACAGGCCGAACTGCCGGTGCAGGGGACGCACGCTGCACCAGGCGCACAGCAGACACAGAGGCAGCACGTACACCCAGGGCACGTACTTGACCAGCAACAACTGCTTGAAGTAGAAGCCCAGGGGCTGGGTGGCGCCATCTTGAGCACTCAGGTAGCGACCCCCCAGTTCATTTGTCCAGACGGCCTGGAGGTAGCCCGGACCCGCCTGTTCGCGCAGCAGATAGTAGCTGGCCGCGAGCCCAACCACGGCAAAGGCGGCCGCGTAAAAATGGGGGTTGGTGAACAATCGCCCCAACTGTCGGCGCAAGAGCACAAAGAGGAACAGAGCCGGTAGGCCCATCAGGGCCGCCACGCTCTTGGTCAGGATGCCGAGTACCAGGGCTACGGCGGCAAGCCAGATCCAGAAGGGTCTGCCCGACTGCGACCAGGCGAAACAGGCCAGAGCCACCACACTCATCCAGAACACGAGTAGGGCGTCGTACTCACCGAAGCGCCCAACGTGCTCCCCCACCAGACCGTTGCTGGTGATGAGCACGGCACCGGCAACCAGGGCAACCTGCCACTGCCCAAACCAGCGGCGGCAGAACCAGAAGACGAGGCTCAGGGTGGCGAGGGTTGCAAGCACTGCCGGCAAACGCAGTCCGAATTCGCTGTAGCCGAACAGTTGCATACTGGCGGCAATGCACCAGATCATCAAAGGCGGTTTCACGCTCCACATTTCGGGCCGGCCGCCAAAGTGCACCACCAGCCAGTCGTGGTTCTGGAGCATCTCCAGGGCACTGACTGCGAGCCGCGACTCGTCCCACATGCGCAGCGACAGGACGCTCAGCTGGCGAAAGAGCACCACCGCGCCCGCCGCGAGCAGCAGTAAGTAACTTGCCAGCGGCTCCCAACGTCCCCACTGAACGCGGGGCAGTGCGAAGTGTCTGGTCCAGGGCTGTGAAATCATCCGGCTCTCCCGAGGGGCATTCAAAAAATTAACGATCCCGCAGGACGCGCAGCTTGCGCGAATCGCCCGGAGTCTGCTGGTCGATACTGGTGAATCCCAGTTGCTGGCGAACAATATACAGAGGGCGCTGTTTCACCTCGTCGAAGACCC
>JANNPH010000242.1:0-28923 GCA_031399965.1 Gloeobacteraceae cyanobacterium SOY_34_metabat_159
GACCGTCAGCGTTGCTTTCGAGGGGTGTGTCGTCCCAGCTAACATCCTCAACTACAACACTCTCTCTACTTCAGATATTGCTGCTCTGGAGACTGAGATGACAGCTGAGACCCCGGCTCAGTCCATCACCGACGGCAATGGTCAAACCGGCGGCGTCTTACTAAACGAGATTTACGACCGCCGCTTCGACGGCGAGACCCGCCTTTTTCGCTTCCGTATAACCGACTCTTCTGGTGCCCGCTCCGCCATCAGTTACATCCCCGGGACTGAGCTTGGAGGGGGAACGCAGTGTCTCTAGTCATTTCCTTCTTAATGATTTTGCTGGTGGTGCCGCTGCTGAATGGAGCGGCAACCAGCTCTCAAACTCTGCTGCGCGACGACCGCGATGAAGCAGGCCAGTTTATCGAAAGGAGCACATTGGTCAGCGCTTTAAACTCTGCAGTTATCGCCATCGACCGCGACGGGGGAGCCCGGCAGATGCAGCAGGACTTCCCAGAGGCAGGACTGACCGTCTACACCCTCACCCGGCCGGAGCCGATAGCGGGCCAGACCTACCCGCTCATCCGGGTCTGGTCCACAGCCCGTCCTTTACGCGAGGGTAGCAACAGCAACGTCTCGACCAACAACAACCTCTCGGCGACGCTGGCCTATGACCCGATAAACCGGATTGTGACGCAAGTGCGCTTCATCGAGAAACAAAGGAGCCAGCGATGAGATTGCAGCGCAACCGCCGGGGCGTGAGCATGGCCGAATCGATTGTCTCGTTGGCGCTCACGGGTGGACTGATTGCCACGGCGACAAGCCTGCTGGTATTTTTCAGTACAGAGTCAGCGGAGTTGAGCCAGAGAGTTGCTCGTCAGGCATTGCGGAAGGAGGTGATGCACACCGTAGGTCCGGCCTTAGATGGAATGATATTTCTAAGAAGGGTCGGGCCAAACATACCAAATGGACCGGTTAATGCAACGTTTCAGCAGACCACTGTCTCTGCTACTTGGAGGTGGCGAAACGACCCTAAACACATGGCTCAGCTTTACCCAGGTCTGGTCGGGCTTCAGCAGTCAAGCGGTATCTGCCTACCAGATAAGCGGACATTTCTAATCTTCGACAAAACTGAAAAAACACTTCAGCTTGAGTATTACCGCCGCCAAGAAGGGAGATTAGTCGAATGCCTTGGAGGTACATCTGCCGAAAGAGATCATATCGGCCCAATCACTTGGAAAAGCATAACAGATGTACAGCTAGTCAAAGTAGGAGAGACCGATCTTGAGCTCTGGATACGCTTTGAGGGAAAGCCTGAGTGGTATTCCATGGCCAGTGGATTGGTTGAAGACTGAGGATAGCGGAAACCCTTTCGATAGGTAGCAATGTGGCTGTATACTTCCAACGAGCCAAAGTGCATTCACTTTACAAGGTCAGTTTCATGCAGAACTTTCTGAAAAGCGCATTGCTGGTTACTCTCATCTCGACGGCAACTATTCTTCATCCACTTCCTGCAACCAGTTTCAGCATTAGTGACTTGGACAATAGCAATGCCGAGCTGCTGCAGACAGCAATGCGGTTGGCATCTTTGCGAGGAGCCGAGTCTTTAGTACGAGAGAGTGGATCCTCATCTGTTTCTCAAAGCCTGTCACTTTCTGGAGCAAGTCGGGCATCTATTATTCCCCAGGATGCATCAATCAACCTTTATGTTGTTTCTTCTGTCGGAGAAGTTAACCGCTATGATTCGGCAAGTGGAGCATTTCTCTCTACTTTTGCAATTACGTCTTTCTCTGCCGTTGATCTTGCCTTCGGTGGTCCGAATGGTAACCTCTTCGTGACTGACCCAAGTGGTGTTAATGCTGTTTTGCAGTTCGCAAAAGAGACCGGTGCTTATCTTGGTCCCTTTACTCCTCCTGGCCCAAGTAGTACTCTTGTAGACCCTCTCGGCTTAACATTTGGACCGAATGGTAATTTGTTTGTGGCTAACGGTGGTACCAGCACTGGCCCAGGCAATATTGAACAATATGATGGAAATACAGGAGCACTGGTTAATGTCTTTGCTTCCAGAGGGCAAACGAGTTTTGCACCTGGAGAACTAATATTCCAGAATGGCTTTCTCTTCGTTGCTGACGGTGCTACCGACAGTATCTTACGTTTTAATCAGGATACAGGAGCTTTTATTGATACTTTTGCTTCTGGTGGTGGACTGAGTGGACCATCAGACTTTGTATTTGGTCCAGGTCCAAATGGTAATCTTTTCGTGACCAGCGCTGTCAATAACACCATCATTCAGTATGATGGATTGACAGGAGCATTAATAGGCACTTTTGCTTCTGGTAATGGATTGAATGTTCCTGCTGGAATCACTTTTGGTCCAGACAACAACCTGTATGTCAGCAACATTAATTCGAATAGCGTTGCAAGATTTGATGGTGCTACCGGATCCTACTTAGGAGATTTTGTCATTCCAGGAAGTGGTGGTTTAAATTCGCCAATTGGACTTGAGTTTGCTCCCGCTCCCATTCCCGAACCTGCTATTGGCTCTATCTTCTCAATGCTTGGCGCACTCGGGTTGTCATTGACGTGGTCACGAGTGAAAGGTACCAAGAAGCGATCTTCGCCATAAGTTCCTTCAGCCCAATGTTCATAAGTAGCTGTCGCTTGGCGTGGGTTCTAAGACTCGCTTTCCAGCAACCGCAAGCAATAAATCATGTAGAGTGTCCAACCGAGTGGCCCAGCCAACCGCAGGGCGACGATGAACCCAGCAAACTGTGGATTGCTCTGCAAAAGCAGTTCGGATAGTGGACTGCCTGACAGCAAGAAAGCGAGTGGCAGGCCGATGAGCAGTACCACTGCTGCAAGTGGCAGATAAGCTGTGGCAGCAGACCACCAGTTTCCCTGAAGCAGCTGCCAACTGCGGCGTAGGGAAGAAAGTGGCGTTTGTTGTTCGGCAAATAATAGGGGTACGGTTATAAACAGGCGAAAGCCGATGTAGATCCCCGGTATGGCGAGAGCGAGCATTCCGGCGAAGGGTAGAGCGGTTGCCAGTAAACCCTCGTTGCTTTTGACGGCCTGCTCGAAGCGGCGGTAGACAAAGTAGAAAAGCCAGCCGGTCGGGGCCAGGGCACCGAAGACCGTGAGGACACTGGTGAAGACCAGATTTGGCCACGTGCGAAATCCAGTCGTGAAAGCGGCACTGAAATCGTCACCTTGCCCGCGCAACACCTGATACGCAAAAGCGAGGCTGGTGCCGGTCAGCACAGGGTCGAGTACGAGCGGGATGAGCGCAGAAGTCGCTCCACGCGCTGGTCCCTGAAGCGTGTTGGCAAAGAGGTTGGTTGCCAGGGCCACGGCCTGCAGCACAAGCAAGGGCAGGTACACCCTCGGCGCTACCTGCCAGAGAGCACGATAGAGAGACTTCCAGGAAAGCGTGCGTTCACTCACCAGTCGCACCTGGATACACCCGCCCCTTCCAGGAACCCCCCTCTTTACGCCAGTGGCGCAGGGCCGAATCCACCGTCATTGCTGTGTAGAGCAGAGCGATGAATGGCATCGCAAAGGCAAGCCAGAGTGGTTGTGCGTAAAACCGGAGAGTCGGCACGTAGGTGGAAGCCATGCACAGCCAGGCACTCAGACCCAGGACGGCTAGAGAAGGCCCCTGCCCTGCGAGTGAACCAATGCCGAGGAAAAAGGCGACCGGTGGCAACAGGTACAAAACACTCATCACGACGACCGTGCCCAATAGAAGCCAGGGTGAGTAGTCGAGTTGAGTAAAGGCTGTGCGTGCCACCATGCTCCAGACATCGGCAAGCGAGTCGTAGGGGCGCAAACTGCGGGTTTTCTGGGTGAGACCGAGCCAGAGTCGCCCGCCAGAACCTTTGACTCGCTGGGCAAGGGCACAGTCGTCAATTAAACAGGCGCGCACTGCCTCGATACCACCCGCACGGGCGAGTGCTTCGCGGCGCACCAGGATGCAACCCCCGGCCGCTGCTGCTGTAGAGTTTTCCGGGTCATTGACCCAGTTAAAAGGGTAGAGCTTCTGGAAAAAGTAGACAAAGGCGGGGATTAACAACACTTCCCAGAAGCTCTCGCACCGCAGGCGGACCATGAGCGAGACCAGGTCGAGACGGTCCCTCGTGGCCTTGCTGACCAGATTGGCAAGATTTTCAGGAGCGTGCTGGATATCAGCGTCGGTGAGTAGCCAGTATTCAGGATTGTCCGACTCGGCGGCGCACAATCCCTGGTGTAGTGCCCAGAGCTTGCCGCTCCAACCTGTCGGCAAAGGCTCAGCCTCCAGCACCGTCAGGCGGTCGGCCCAACCGCCCTCAGTCGCAATCTTCCGCGCCAGAGTACCGGTGCCGTCCTCGCTGCGGTCATCGACCAGCACGATTTTAAAAGTTCCAGGATAGGTCTGCTTCAGAAGCGAAGGCAGGGTCTC
Organism: Gloeobacteraceae cyanobacterium SOY_34_metabat_159; assembly: GCA_031399965.1. Lineage (GTDB taxonomy): Bacteria > Cyanobacteriota > Cyanobacteriia > Gloeobacterales > Gloeobacteraceae > JANNPH01. The sequence continues at coordinate 4,418 of JANNPH010000242.1, forward strand.
ACTCAGGACGTCCGCCTCGTTGCGGGCCGGGATGACGACGCAGACCGATGGCCAGCTGGACTGCACGCTGGGCTGCACCGCATCGAGAACAATATCGGTACTCCAGTAGTTGCCCCGAAAGAGCACAAGGCACACCCAGGCGAGTAAAGACGCCGCCCCCAATCCCAAAAGCATCCAGGTATCCATAATGCTCATGCTACGGCCTCGGAGTACCTGGTTTTCCACCCGCAAGCCGGTTGTTAAAGCAGGGAAAGCTATACGGGGCACCGGTTTTCGCTAAGATGAACTTTGCTTGACACGAAGTGGTGATTGAGGAGTGCTATGCAGGTTCAACCACGAATTGCTCTCGACAGGGTCGATTCGGCGATTCAGGCGAGTCAAAAGTATCTGCTTTCTACTCAAGATCCGGCGGGCTACTGGTGGGCTGAACTTGAATCGAACGTGACGATGACCGCCGAAGTGGTCCTGCTGCACAAGATCTGGGGCACTGACCACTCGCGGCCCCTCGACAAGGCGCGGACATTCTTGCTCGGCGAACAGCGAAGCCACGGCGGTTGGGAGCTTTTTTTCGGCGACGGCGGCGACCTCAGTACGTCAATCGAGGCCTATCTGGCCCTCAGGCTGCTCGGCGTCGGTGCTGACGATCCAGTCATGGTACGGGCGGCCGAATTTATCCGTGAGCGCGGCGGGATCACCAGCTCGCGAATTTTTACCAAACTGCATCTGGCACTCGTGGGCTGCTACGACTGGCGTGGGCTGCCCTCACTACCAAGTTGGGTGATGCTGCTGCCGCCCGGTGCGCCCGTGACGATTTATGAGATGTCGAGCTGGGCAAGGGGCAGCACGGTGCCTTTGCTGATCGTGCTCGACCGTAAGCCCGTGTTTATGACCCAGCCTGCTGTCCGCTTAGACGAACTGTACACAGAAGGCATAGACCGGGCCCGCTTCGAGTTACCGAAAAGTGATACGGACTGGCTTGCAAATCTTTTCGTCACCCTCGATCAAGGCTTTAAGTGGGCCGAGAGCCTGGGTCTGACTCCTTTGCGCGACGAAGGCCTGAAAGCGGCCGAGCGCTGGGTGATCGAGCGTCAGGAGGCGAGCGGCGACTGGGGAGGGATTATCCCGGCGATGCTCAATTCGCTCCTGGCCCTGCGTACCCTCGGCTACGACCCACACGACCCGGTCGTCGTGCGCGGCATGGCCGCTGTGGATCGCTTCGCCATCGAGACCGAGCACACTTACCGGGTGCAGCCCTGCGTCTCGCCGGTCTGGGATACTGCCCTCGTCATCCGCGCCCTCGTTGAATCGGGCCTTGCTCCCGATCACCCGGCTCTAGTCAGGGCCGGCGAGTGGCTGCTCAGCAAGCAAATCCTCGATTATGGCGACTGGTCTACCAAGAATCCCGATGGCGAGCCGGGCGGCTGGGCTTTCGAGTTTGAAAACCGCTTCTATCCGGACGTGGACGACACCGCCGTGGTTGTGATGGCTCTCGATATTGTGCGCCTTCCCGACGAGGCGGCAAAGCGGCGGGCCATCTTGCGGGCTGAGGGTTGGGTTGTCTCGATGCAGTGCCGTGACGGCGGCTGGGCTGCGTTCGATATCGACAACGACCAGGACTGGCTCAACCGCATTCCCTATGCCGACCTCAAGGCGATGATCGACCCGAATACCGCCGATGTCACCGCCCGCGTGCTCGAAATGTATGGCCGCACCGGTCTGACTCTCGATGCCGGTCGCCGCACACGCGCCCTCAATTACTTGCGGCGCACCCAGGAGCCGGAAGGTTGCTGGTTCGGCCGCTGGGGCGTCAATTACCTTTACGGCACAAGCGGCGTGCTCGCTGCCCTGGCCGCCTTCGACCCGACCGCCGACCGCACTCCAGTCCGCCGCGCCTGTGAGTGGCTCCGGCGCGTTCAAAATAGCGACGGCGGTTGGGGAGAAACCTGCCGGAGCTACGATGACCGCACTTTGATGGGCCAAGGCAACAGTACGGCTTCTCAGACCGCCTGGGCTCTCATCGGGCTCGATGCGGTCGCCGAGGGCAGCCCCTCGCACATGGCAACTATCGAGCGGGGTGTCGAGTACTTACTCAATTCACAGGAGGCTGACGGTACCTGGAACGAGGCCGAGTTTACCGGCACCGGGTTCCCAGGGCATTTTTATCTGAAATATCACCTTTATCAGCAGCACTTCCCGCTCACCGCTCTCGGTCGTTATCGCCGCAACATAACTTGAAGCTGAGCCATTTGAATGGATAGTCTGGGGTACAGCCATATTGGTCGAAATCGAGATTTTTTGACGACTTGTTGCACTTTAGACGCCTCGACCGGGTCCAGGCTCGGACGTACCCTAAATCCTGTATACTCATCCTGAGCTTGAAGATTGGTGTGTGTAGGGGTGAGCGATGGGTCAAGCGAGTGTGAAGGTGCGGACTAATCAAAAGTCGGCCTTACAGTTTTGCCAGGAGATCTTGCCACGCGTATCGAGAACTTTCGCTATCAGCATCCGCTTTTTGCCGGGACACCTTGGCCGTGCTGTTTTAAGCGCTTATTTGCTATGTCGGATCGCAGATACGATTGAAGACGATCCGATGGCAGACGCTGATGCAAAGGTGCGCCTGCTCGACGAGTTTGTGCAGTGTTTTACCAACGTGCAGGTTACCGAGAAGTTTGCTGCAAACGCGCAGTCGGTGAGCGGCGAGAAGGCCCACGTGCAACTGGTTCAGCACACAGAACAGGTCTTCTGTGTCTACCGCACTCTGCCGCAAACGACCCAGGAAATTGTCCGACGCTGGGTCAATGAAATGGTGGTCGGCATGAAACAATTTGTCGGCCTCTATCCGCGCGGCATTCGCATTCAGACCCTGGCTGAATACAACACTTACTGTTATTACGTGGCCGGTACTGTCGGACATCTCTTGACCGAACTGTGGCACGAACATTCGGCTTTTGTGACCCCAAGACATTACGAAAAGCTGCTGCTCAAGTGCGAAGCCTTTGGCGAGGCCCTGCAGACTGTCAACATCTTGAAAGATATTGCCTGGGACGCCGAGCACGAAAACTCCATCTATATTCCTGAGCAGTCGCTCGCCGAGCACGGCAGCAGTCACCAGACGCTCTTGAGTTCCGCCTGCCTTGCGCAAAACCGGGCGGCGATTACTGCCCTGGTTGAGATGGCCTGGACTGACCTCGATGCCTCGCTCGAATATTTGCTGGCTATTCCCCGTCAGGCAATCCCCATTCGGCTTTTTTGCATTCTGCCGCTGCTGTTTGCTTACGCCACCCTGCGCGAAATCAACCGTTCCTCGGCGATGTTGCAGTCGGGAGGGACCGTCAAAATCTCGCGGGCCGAAGTGAAATCACTGATCGTAGCCGGCTCCGCTGTAACCGTGAGCAACCAGAGCGTGCGCTGGCTGGTGAACCGGGTGCGCTCCGCTCCCTTTACCTTCAACCTGGGCGGCTAGAAGCGAGCAGTTCAATCGGTAGTCCGTCGGGGTCTACCACGAAGGCGACGGTAAACTCTGTCTCGCCAATTTGTTGAAGGCGCGGTTCGAGCAGGACAGTGACACCTGCTTCTTGAAGCTGACCGACCAGAGCCTCCACATTCGGCACTTCAAAAGAGGCGTGGTAGTAACCGGTATAGTGTTCGTCCAGCCAGCTGTCGGGAGCGGGCTTCGGCTCGGGAATCTGAATGAGTTCGATGCGGCCGAGGGGGCCTGAAAGCCAGCAGGCGAGTGTCATACCGGTGGTGAATCGCGTTTCGACACCAAAGCCTAGCAGAGCGTAAAAATCCATTGAGCGAAAGATATCGCCGGTGCGAATCGAGATGTGGTGCATCATGCTTGCCCGGTTGCTAAATGCTCAATCAAAAGGTCCGCCACCGCGTTTGCGACGACGAACTCGCTCAGGGCCGTGTGCTTGAAATCGAAGTGGCGCATCTCGGCAAGCAGGGCGATGTGAATTGCTGCGACCAGATCCTCGCCCTCCATGCGCTGGCGAACGTACACCTGGACAGCGCGCTCGACGACGGCCGGGTGGATGGCCTCGGCCAGAAACTCGGCGTCGAGCCGGGCGCGCAGAGCCCCACACAACCAGTACTTTTCCGCCTCGATATCGGTAGCCGGCGGCAGCCAGATGTCCTGCACCATCGTTTCACTCTAGCAGCGAGCGGCTGGGCGACCCCAGTGATCGTCGCGCAAAAAACAGCCCGATAGCGATACTATCGGGGAGTGCGTTTTCGGAGGTTTCGATGGCTGAGGATGTTCTACGCAAAAGCTGGTTTGACGAGGAACATGGCCTCGCCCAACTCGCTGCTTACTTTCAGCGCATGGAAAGCTGGCAGCAGGCGATTGCCGACGGTAAAATCACGCCCGAAGAGATTCGTGCTCAAGGAAGCCGGGTGATCGCCCTACTCAAAGAAGTCGAACCGCTTGTGAGTGATACAGAACGCCAACAGATCACCGAAACGCTCTACGAGATGGCTGTGTTGCAGGCGATGCAGGCGAGTGCCATTAGTAGTTCCTTGCGCTCATCGGCCACCACGGGAGACGCGCTATGAAAGTGAAAGCTTACGAAATTCCCAACACCTCACCTCAGTACCTGGCTACCTCCATCGAGTCGTGGTTTCGCTCGGAAGGCTTCGAGGCGCAGAGCTTTATGGGTCCAGAAAACTCCTACATCATTCAGGGCCGCAAGGACAACCTGGTCCGCTTTTTCTTCGGCCTTTCCGCTGCACTCACGGTCACCGTCGGTAGTCAGCCGGGAGATGCGCTCACAGTTGCGATCGGTGCCGGCAGCTGGGTAGACAAGTACATTGCCGGGTTCGCCGGAGTGTTTCTGTTTGCACCCCTCGCATTTACAGCGGTCTACGGTGTCTGGAAACAAGACAAACTCGAAGACAAGCTCTGGAGCTACATCGAGAGCCGCGTCGAAGGTGCGCGCGAGGTGCCCGTGCAGATTCCCGACCCCCAATTCCACCCCGTCAAACTGACGCCTTAGGAGCTTTCTATGCAGACACGTACTTACCGGGCACCAGGCGTGACCAGCGAAGAACTCGCCGAACGCGTCCGCCTCTGGTTTCTTGAAAAGAACTTCGAGACCCAGAGCCTGAAATTGCCGAACGGCAGCCTTATCGTGCAGGGTTACCAGGATGACATCTGGCGGGTCGCTGTCGGCCTCGCCGCCGCGCTCACTGTACAGGTGCGTGAGGTCGGCGACGACACCGTTGAAGTCACCATTGGAGCCGGGGCCTGGGCAGACAAACTGGTCGTGGCGGGCATCGGGCTGCTACTTTTCCTGCCGCTCGTCGTCCCGGCGGCCTGGGGCACCTGGGAGCAATACCGCCTTGACCAGCAGGTCTGGACGGTTGTCGAATCTGCCCTGCCGACCGATACCGAGAAGCTCGACTACACTCCAACTGCTGTAGAACCTGGAAGCAGCGCCCTGCCGGAAGCCTGGTTCAACGAGCAAACCAACGAAGTCTACTCGGTTCAATTTTTCCAGCGCATGTCAAGCTGGCAGGCAGCGATTGCCGATGGACGCATCGAGCCTGAAGAGATTCAAACCCAGGCAGAGCGGGTAAACGGACTCTTGCGTTCGCTCGAAACAACCCTGAACGACCAGGCCCACGCCAAGCTCACCGAGACCTTCGGTGAACTGGCCGTTCTGCAGGGCATGCAGTCCTACGCGCTCCTTGAAACCGGGGCAAGCGCACCCACTTCGGGCGGAACGACGACCGTCATTAAGCCCAGCCCCGCAGCCGATACACCAGTAGACCCACCCACTCTTTGAGTGCCATCTGGGAGTAGAAGAGCGACTCTGCTGAAGGCAGCCACTGGAGGAGCAAGTCAAGCTTCTCGCCACTCTGAAAATCCGTAGAAGCCGGGATCACCTCGAACCCGGCTTTTTTAAAGATGGCGACGGACCGCGGCATGTGGAGAGCGGAAGTGACCAATAAGATGCGCCGGATGCCCTTCGGTGCCAGAACTGCACGGCTCATCTCGGCATTCTCGAAAGTGTTTTGAGAGCGGGTCTCGACTAAGATGACACCCGCCGGTACACCCAGTTCGCGGGCAAGACCGGCCATCGATACGGACTCAGGTGGCCAGTCGGGTTCTGACAGAAAAACGATGTTGCCGCCACTCATCAGGACGAGGGGAGCTTTTTCTGCCTTGAATAGCCGGGCAGCGTGCAAGATGCGGTCACTCGCCTCGGTCAGTTCGACTTGCGTTCTGCGGGCGTTGGGGGTGCGCAGTGCTCCGCCGAGGACGACGATTGCCTCAGCTTGCGGTACCTGGTCGATTGGCACCGGGAGGTATTGTCCTTCAAGTGAGCTGAGCAAAGCCTGGGAGGTAAATGGGGCACTGAAGCCCCAGAGTAGTGCCATCGCCGTGACACACAACACCTGGGCCGCGCGCAGCCATTTGAGGCGAATCAGTACCGCAGCAGCAGCGACGAGCACCACTCCCAATCCGAGCGGATAGAAGAACAAAGGCAGTAGTTTGCTCAGGTACAGAAACATCCAGATACCTCCAAGGACAGGTTAATCGACCAGTGTCATACCCAGTAGTTCTGAGAAGTGCGCGCTCAACTCGGCCGCGAACCGTGGGCGTTCATTGAAGCTCTCAAGGCGATTTACTTTACCGCTGGCTGTGCGCTCGAGACCAAGGTTGCTGCTCAGGCGCAACTGGTCGGCCCAGTCGAAGATTTCGATGACACTGCCAGTCGATACTGAGTTCTCGACTTGAAAGACATAGTTGAACGTATTCTGACGAGCGGCGGCAACAGTTGAAGGCTCACCATAGCGGGCTCTGAGCTTGATACGCGCCTCGTCTACCAAAGAAGAGCCGGACCACTCACGCAACACCCGCGTATCGAGGGTGAGAGCAAAATAAAATGCTTCAATCGGCACAAATTGGAGCTGCATTTTCGGGAGATAAAACGACGTTTCTAAAGACGAGACTACCAGAAGCAGGCCCACAGCACTTGCTGATGCGCCTATCAGGCCACCACAATAGATGCTGGGATCTGAGAATCACACATGCCGGAAGAAAATTCACCGCCGCCTGCCGATGCCAAGCCAGAAGCGAGTCCGCCGCCGCTTCCCAGGCCATCGACTCCAGAACCAGTTGCTGAGACCCCAGTCGATGCTGCTGCTGCCCCGGCCCGGCCCGCACGTCCCAAACTGGCTGAAGCTTCGGCTGAGGCGGCCGAGGGAGAGGCGCCTGCCCGCCCGGCTCGCGCAAAGCCGGACGCCGCTCCGCCCAAACCATTGCCCGAATATCTCAAAGAAGACCTGACTCCCCTTTTGCAAAAACGGATGCAGGCAGAAGGTGTCAAAGATGTCGCAATCAGTACTGGTGAGGCGGAATTGACCGCAAGCTGGGATGGTGGCGAAAAGACTTTTACGCTCTATTTCGACGAAGGCAATCTGGATGGGCGCAAGACCATCTCTTCCTCTCAGGAAGCCAAAACCCGCAGCCGGGTCGTCCAGATGTTCATGCCCCCCGAACGCGGCTTCAAAAACGTCGATGCAAAGCTGATCGTCGCCATGTTGATGAGCCAGTTCACGACAACTCTGACCTGGATTCGCAAAGTCTAAGGCTTACTCCCTGGACTGCTCTTGAACGGTGGTTAGCGCGCTGCCGGTAGCCGTTACCTGCCAGATGAGAGCGCCGTGCCTATCTGTGGACCAGGATTTGAGCTGATTATCGGTGAAGAAGGGGCCACGCCCGCTCGATAGAATGCCTTGAAGCGATGATAAGTGCCAGGATTCGCTGAGCTGCCGACTGCTCGTCCAGAGCCAGTGCGGGTTCTTGAGTCGGTGTTGCTGACTCTGGAGTAGCCAGTCTTGCTCGGTGCGCGTCAGGTTCCCGATGAGCAGCAACCGCTCGTCGAACACCTCCAGTAAAAGCACGGCCGGTTCAGTACTTAAAACTCGTAGCCTGGCGTGCGGCGATAGCTCGATGATGTCTTCTGGTGCTAAGCGGTGATAGGTAGTCCCCACGAGCTGCGCCAGCACTTGCTCGTACGACCGGGGCCAGGGTGGAGCCACTGCATCGTAAAGGCGCTCGACCGTGGTCATCGCAAGCAGCCTGCCAAGCCCCCCCGTTTCAGGCAGTCGGCTGCCGAGGGTGATAGCTCCGTCTAGGACGAGCCGTCCCCGGCGCTCAAGATAGGGTGCGAGCACATGTTCGACTGCTCCCTCGCTGCCTCCATTCAGGACAAACGTGCGGTGTCGGCTTTCAATCACCACGATTTCAGAGCGACCATTAGCGAGCACCGTTAAAGTGACCTCCGGTACGCTCAGCAGACCAGGGGCAAAGAGCACTGCCACGGCGCTCATCAAAATCGGTGTACGTGGGATCTGCCAGTGCGATGCGACTAATAACCCGTACAACAGCACCGCCTGAACGGGCAGCAATACGCCTGGAGTAAGCACACTGAAAGACCACTCACTGACTCGCCGTACCAGTAGGTCCAGTACGCTGAGCACTGCGCCGAGCGGTAAATCGATCAAACCGGCCAGATCCGGCGAGATGAGTGCCGCTGTACTGGCAAACAGGCCGCCAATTGTGAGCACTTCGATAGCAGGCATCGCGAGCAGGTTGAGCAACAACCCAGGGGGGCTCCACTGGCCAAAAGTCATCAGTTGCAGCGGCAGGGTCCAGAGGCTCGCCGCAACGCTGACTGCGAGCCCCCCGGCGATCGCGGTCGGTAGAGCATCCAGGCGTTCAGTCAGAGCCGGTGCCGTTACGATCAAACCCATCGTCGCTAGAAAGCTGAAAGCAAACCCGAGATCAAATATCCAGAGGGGATTGTAAAGGAGCAGCCCGAAAGCAACCAGGAGCAACGCGCTCAAAGGTTGCACTTTGCGGGAGGCGGCGAGGGCAAATAGGCTGACAGCTCCCATTAGAGCAGCCCGTAAAATCGAGGGACTGGCCCCGGCCAGGCAGACAAATAACCCAAGCACCGCAGCGCTGAGGGCGACCTGTACAGTGGGCCGGGCCTTCGAGAGTAAGGCGGCGCAAACGCCAAGAATCAGCGAGACCTGCGCTCCAGAAGCAGCAAGCAGGTGAGCAAGGCCGACTGAGCGGTAGCGTTCCTGCAGATCTTTCGGCAGATCTACAGCATCGCTGCCGATAATCAGCGAACTGAAAAGGGCTCCTGGTTCGCTTCCCAGGTGATGCTGGTGGACCTTTAGAATGTGCCCGCGTATCCAGATAAGCCAGTTTGGCCGCGGTCGGGAAACAACTTCCACCTGGCGGGCAGTGAGCACTGCAAACACCCCCTGCCTCTCTAGATGCCGGCGAAAGTCGAACGCCTGGGGGTTGACCGGCTGCTGAGGTCGGGCAAGGGAGCCTGTCACCCGCACCTGTTCGCCACCAACGAGCCGGGGCGCTATCGGGGCACGAATAGCGACCCGACCTCGCGGCTGTCCCGAGGTCAACTGCAACAGTACGTTCTGAGAAGCCTCACCTGACACCTCGATGACAGTACCCTGGACCACGATCTCAGCCCGAGGTGCCAGCCAGCGGATGTCCGTTGCGGCCGGTCTCGGTGTGCGCAGATACAAGTAAGGAGAGGCAGCGACGCCCAGTATTCCGGCCATGACCCAGAATGGCCAGGTCGGTAGCGAAAAGATCCGCAGCGAGGCGACCGCACCTACAAGCGCGATGATGCCCAGGCCAAGCCAGCTCCAACTCCAGCCGGAAAGCAGCAGTCCGGCTGTGTAGGTGCCAACGAGCAGATAAAAACTGTTGCGCTCCATAGCTGCCCTCTACTGCCGCTTCTAGCTTGAGAGGCCATCCACGGCACGCGCAATTTTTCTCCGACTCACACGTCTGGTTCTGTCCGGTGCCTCAAAAGTGCTGCCCCGATTGTAGATAGATTCTTCGCCTTTGTTTTTGTCGATCTGTATACGAATGCACCACACCTGAGCACCACTGCTTATACGATTTCAACGTACTGAATGCACATCAGATCGCGAAAAAAATGGTCGGCTATATTTCTGAATGCCTGGAAAAATAGCCGCTTTTCTGGATGCGTCATTGTTGTGTCTTCCCGCTCAAAATATTTGTAAGGGAGTAATGCATGAACTGGTTGTCTAAATTTCTGAAAATTGGCGCTACATCGATCACAGCAGCCGCACTTTTGATAGCTACGACTCAAGGCGCGCAGGCGGTGACCTTTACTGAATCTGGGGATGCAGGACAAACCCTGGCCACGGCGGCTGTCATCACGCCTGGGAGTGCTACGGGTATCCCTGGCACACCGCTGACGTCGATTTCTGGAGCGATCACTTCAGGCAACGCCGATCTGTTTCAATTCCTCATCACCGGCAGCACTTTTAGCGCCTCCACCATCGGCGGTTCTACTTTCGACACGCAGCTGTTTCTGTTCAACAGCAGCGGTCTTGGCATTTTTACCAACGATGATAGTGGTGGTGGTCTCCAGTCCGCTTTCACCGTGACTGGCCTTACGGCCGGGATCTACTACCTCGGTATCTCCGGCTTTAATTACGACCCGCTGACTGGAACTGGGGCAGTCGTGTTTCCGACGGCAAACCCGGTCAGCCCCGGTACGGCGCTCGCCGGTACGGGTGTTCTGAGTTCTTGGGGCACCGCCACCACTTCATCCTTGGGAAGTTACACAATCGCATTGACCGGCGCAGCACCGGTACCCGAACCTTCCTCAGTTCTGGGTCTGATTGCCCTCGGTGGCCTCGGTGGTGGTGTCTTCCTGAAACGTCGTAAAAAGATCACAACTACCTGAAGATCGTTCAACTGAAACTGCACCTCCGCCCCAAAGCGGAGGTGCAGTTTCTCCATTAACACGTAAAATTACGTAGATCATTTGATGGCGTGACTGTATTAAACTAATACGGCACACCTGTGCAGCCTAAATTTTCTCGATTCGAATTTAAACTTGATTTTAATGTTCCCTGGTTTGTATTCGGCCTTACCATTTGAGCCAGGCTAAAGCATTTAGTATTCTTTGATCCTTTATGAGCTTCGGGACAGCCAGTTTTCAAGCTGACTGTTACAGAGGATGTTGAGTTCGGGTTGTGATGGTTAATTTCGAGATGGAGTTGAGGTACATGAGTAAAACGTCAGCAAAGCAAAAGTTTCTTACAGTAGCCCTGACACTTCTGGTGAGTGGAACGGCCAGTACTGCCCAGGCAGCAACCTTCAGTGAGGGAATTTTCACAGACGCGGGTGAAACGCTCGGCACAGCGACAGCCGTTGATACCTTCGCTTTCGGCACTGCCCTGGATGCTATCACTGGCTTCATCTTCCCAGACACGGGCAACGCCGACTTGTTCTTGATCTACCTGACTGGTGCAAGCTTCACCGCCGACACCAATGCAACGGGTGGCTTCTTCGGCATGAATGATACGCAGTTATTCCTGTTTAATGCCAGCGGTCGCGGTGTCGTCGCCGACGATGACTCGGGTGTCAATTTGCTCTCACAGTTCACGATTGCTGCTCCGACTCCAGGGCTCTACTACCTGGGGATCTCAGGCTACAACTATGATCCGCAGAGCGCCGGGGGCTTTATCTTCCCTGGTGGTGGACCGGTCGGACCAACAGGACCCGGCGGCGCTTCGCCGCTGACAAACTGGGCTTTTGCCACGGGTACAACCAGCAACGTCGGCACCTACGCAATCTCGCTGACTGGGGCAACCTTCGTGCCGGAGCCCTCTTCAGTCTTGGGCCTGATTGCCCTGGGCGGTCTCGGCGGTGGCATGCTTCTCAAGCGCAGACGCAAAACAACATCCCCTGCCTGACACCCTTGTCGCTAAAAGCGCCCCTGAATTGACTCGGGGGCGCTTTTAGAAGTAGAAGATTTTGCGATCGCGCTTTTGTCTTTTTTCTGATTCATTTGGTTTTCTGGGCTCCCGGTCGGCCTGGGCTGGTGGAAAGGCTGAATAGGGTTGCCGTGGTGCCGCGAACTCCTGTCTCTGGGGACTGGAGAATCGTGGACGGTCAGATTTATCTTTTTTAGCTTGAGCAAGTTGTATCGCAGGTTGGTCTCTCAAAGTAGGCTGTATTCTGGGAACGCCGAATTCAGGCACCAAAGTTAGAGCCAGAAGACCAATGCTGCATAGAATAGCGCCCATCACCACACTCTTGTTGCATAGACCGCAAGTCAGGCCCGCCTCCAGGCTAGCGAAAATTGGCACTATTTGTACCTGAAAGAGCGCAGACCTGACTGCGCTTAAGCGTAGTTTCCGGATAGGTGTAATCAGGCTTTGGCCCTGTCGGCAAAAGTTCGGATTTGAGTGAGCTCGAGAAGGCCGTTAGTGCATTTCTAATTTGTATACCGTTGCACCCTGAAGCGGCAGATAAACAGGTAATATTCTTGAGTCCCTAAACACTTGCTGCACCGCAGATAAAGGCCGCGCTCCGCATCGATGCTGCTGTTCCTTTGCTTGTGATGTTGCCTGATGTCCCCCGGAGGAGTAACGTTTGATGACCAAGTTTTTCCGCTCATTGCCGCTGACACTGATCGGTGCTGCGGCCCTGACGCTCAGTCTGGCCAATCCTGCCCAGGCAGTGACTTTCTCTGAGATCGGCGATGCGCCTGAGACGGTCGCGGGTGCACAGGCTACGGGTTCAATTGTCGAGTCGCTCACCGCTATCAGTGGTACTGTCGTCGGCGCGACCGGTAACGCCGACATCTTTCGCATTTTCCTGAGCGCCGGTACACTTTTCAGCGCCACGACTGCCACAGCCGGCACGCCTGTCAACTTCGACACGCAATTGTTCTTATTTACAGCGGCGGGCGTCGGCTTATTTTCCAACGATGATGGACCTGGCGCGCAATTTCCGCGCTCGACCCTCAACTTCACGCCGACTGTCAGCGGAGAATACCTGCTCGCCATCTCCGGCTTCGACTACGACCCCTACGCCGGGAGTACCAACATCTTTCCGGGCGGAGCGGCCCTGCCCTTTACTTCCTCACCGCTGACAAACTGGCAACTTTTCCCTGGCGATACAGAAGCGGATGCTGGAGCTTACACGATCGCGCTCACTGGAGCACAGACAGTGCCTGAGCCCTCTTCGGTGCTGGGGTTGATGGCTCTTGCCGGTCTGGGGGGTGGGGCAATGCTTCAGCGCAAGCGCAAAGCGAAAGTCAATGCCTGAGTCCTGCTGAACACCTGAATTGACAAAAGGCCCCCGGTTTAAGTTTTAAACCGGGGGCCTTTTGCTGGTAATTGATTAAGCGTAGTCGCGGCGACGCGCCCAACGAGTCATCCGCCAGATGAGGATGAAGAGTACACCCGAGACCAGGGCACCCAGGTTCCACTTGGCAGCGTTCTTCAACAGGTTGATGCGCAGGCTGGACTGGGTTGTCTCCGATTCGGTACCCAGCTTTTGTTCCATCGTGACAATGTTTTCGGTGATCTTCGTCTTCAGGTCTTTCGGGTTTTTGATGTCTTCCGGTAGCCCACGCTTTTTCAGCGCTTCAAAGGCACTGTTGATATCGGTAGGCTTGGCCGTTTTGAGTTGATCTTTGAATTTGTTGATACCGGTCATGCGCTGGTTGACCTGGGCACTGATTTGCCGGATGTTGGCCTGGTCGATGCGCCAGGCGTTCATAAATCCGAGCGGAATGAGCAGGATATACAGTACACCGGCCAGCAAACTGGCCCATGAAAAGAGCGGCAGCAAAAAGCGTTCTGGACGCGACCGATTCGCTTTGCCGCCGTAAAAGACCAGTACCGCACCCATCAGCGGTACTGGGGTGCGCTCGACCAGGTTGCCAAGTAACTGAAACTCCCAGTTTGGATTGGTGAATTGTGGGGGAACGAAAACGCTGACCACATCGAAAAACGACAACAGCAGCAGGCCATAGCCAGCCAGATGCAAGAGGGGGGCGGATGAAAACTCCGTCGCCTTTGCCTGGACTTTCGGTTCAATTTTTGCCTGAGTCATGAAAGGGCCCTGTGGTGAAAGTTTCAGTTAGTGTGGTGGGAAATTGCGGTTGGCCTGAGGATACCAGGCAATCCAGCTGTTTTCGAGGGAGCGAAAAGCCGTTTCGACAGTGGTATTGGTGAGCGGAACGGTCATCTGTGTCCAGAGGCAGCGATTATCAAAAAGATACTCGCGATTTAGTAACCAGGGCACGAGCCGAGTGGGCTGCAGGTCATGGGCCTTGCGGTTAGTGCGAAACTGCTCGGCGCTCACCGTCGAGCCGCCTCGCGGATTAACGCAGGCACTCAACACCGCCTGGTTGCCCACGGTGTAAAGTCGGTAGGAGCCTGCAGTATTACGCCGCTCCGCTGCAGTACTCGCCCGTTCTGGAGTGAAGGCGCGGGCGTAAGTGTCTACATCGCCCTCGGTATCAACCAGATAGCGGACTTCGACACTCAGGGGATGGTCTTCATTCTGGTAGCGGTAGCGATGCGCGACCATCAACTCGTCGTAGGCCAGCAAGGGCGGAATCGACCGTAATGGCTCACTTGCCACATCCTGCCAGCCGGTAAGCGGCACACGCGCAGCAAAAGTATAGGGTGTGTAGTTGGTCTCAGCCTGACTGGGCCGACCAACCATGTCGATGCCGCTCCAGAGGACAACTGCCGAGGTGAGGGCTAGAAAAGGCACCTGCCAGATCGCGGTATTCATCGCTCTTGAGATTCCAGCACTTCGACTTCAATCGGTTCGGGCTCGGTGGCGAGTTCGGCCTCAGGCTCCAGCTCGGGTTGAATCTGGGTGTAGGCGAGTGCTGCAAAAAGCAGCATTGCAATCATCGAGAAAATATTGGAGCCGTCGCCGTTGTGCCAGTACTTGAAAGCGAAGGGGTCATCTGAGGCATTGAGGATTGCCATTAACGCAACCCGAAAGCCATTCACCAGAAAAGCCGTGGCAACCGCCGCGAGCGGTAATACCAGCTTTCGCCACCAACCGGCCGTGGGAAACATCGCCAAAAACAAAATCGAGATCTTAAACAACTGCAGCATCGACTGAAAACCTGAACAGGCAATATAGACATCGACCGAGCCGGTCGGCAGTATGATCTTGCTGCCAATGGAGACAACGCTAAACCCGGTATACCAGAGTATCAAGTAGGCGTACTTGGCAGAGAGGGTCGAGATTGTCTGCAGGTGTTGCGAGAAGAGCCACTCAAATAGAGGAGTGGAGACGAGTGTCGCGACGAGTAAAAATTCAAGGGCGTACTGTTTGAGGTGCCTGCCCGAGGCAATCAGAGCCAGCCCGAGGGCCGAAACCAGGGGGGAGATCTGGGCGAACACGTTGTAAAAACTTGAACCCTTCAGCAATACCAGGGCAAGCAGCGTCGCACCGACTACGCTCGCAACAGCGCTACTTTCTAGTTGCAGTGAAGCCCTTTTTGCCCAGAGCAGTGAGCCAATCGAGCCCAGGAAGAGCACATAGGTTACCAACGCCTCCGTGTCGCCGTTGGAGAGCTTCCAGACCGCTTCAAGGTGAAATAGAACTAGAGAGCTAGCTAGAATTACAAGCCAGGTTCCACGCCCAGTCAGGCTCTGAATGAATGTCTGTGGAGCGATTTGCATTAGTAAGAGATATTAAGCAACTGAGTATCTAAATGCCAGTGAGTAACTTTACCTCTGCCCACTTGTTCACTGAAATGAGTCGTACGCGGACGCATCGAGTGCAAAGAAGTGGTCTACCAGGGTGAAGTTGCTTCTCAAGGTGACGACGGGGGCATTGTAGCAGATTGATTTCGAAGCTTCGGCCAAAAAAAATTTACTTTTGTAAACCGTCCGGTCGTGGGCGGAACCAGAAAACGCCCAAACTAGCAACCAGTAAGCTCAGGGCGGTGGCAAGGGTAAGATAGCGTGCTGTGCCGGGGGTACCGAGAGCGGCGACGCCCAGTACGCAGGCGAGAGACAGCAACCAGAAACTGCTCAAGAGTGCTGGAGCAAGTGGCAAGGATGGCGGCGGTCCCCCTGCGGTCTCAGCGTCGGTCTCGTCAGCACCGATGCGAACCAGGAAGCGGTCAAACCCCCAGAAGAAGGTGAAGCCCGCGAGACTGCCCAAAATGGCCAGCCCCCCGGCCAGGAGCCACTGGCCCACGTACAGGTTTGAAAGCGCCAGCACACAGCAGGCTACAGCAAAGGCACCGATGAAGGCGATGGTAAGACCGATTGCGATCGTCATGGTTTTGGCCCGCCGCCACCGCTGACTGGTGGACGTTCGCGGTAGAGCAGTACGGCAGCAATCGCGAGGGTCACGTTACCAAAAAAGGTCATAGATGCCTGCACGTTACCCAGGTAAGCGAGGGCCGGGTCATTGTCAAAGTAGTGCCAGACCAGTACCGCCATTGCACCAACCAGAGCTGGCAACATCCCCCAGCACAGGGCGTACCAGGCACGCACGCGGGTGATGGACCCGTAGCGCCAGATCAGACCGATAGCGACAGTCCACTCCAGAACGCTCGCAATATGAATTACCCAGGTTGGCAAAGAAAGGGCCTGCATGGGCTCAGCGTAGCACCTCCAGTTGCTCGACAAGCGGTAGCAGCGGGTCAATAGATTTCCTTGCCGTGCTAGAACTGCCGGTCCCAACCCAGATCCAGTCACAGCCTTCGGTGGGAGGTTGTGGATGGGCACTGAGCCAGAGGGTTGCTGCGAGTGCTGACTGTGGAGCCGGGGCAGCCGGGTCGGGCATCAGGCGTGCCAGATAATCGAGCACGCGAGTCCGTTCTGTCAGACGCTCGCTGCCTGTCCAGACGACTGCCAGGCAATCGCTTTCGCGAGCAAAGTCGTAGAGTGCGAGGGCAGATTCAACTGCGCACTCGAAACTGGCCTCTGTCCAGTAGTCCGCACGGCAATCGACAGCAATCACCACGGCTGCTATCGTGCGCTCCTGTTCAAATTCGCGGGTCTGCAACGCACCCCGGCGAGCGCTGCTGCGCCAGTGCACTGCCTTGAGCGAATCTCCCTGCCGATAAGGTCTGACAGTACAGGTGATGCCCTCGGTCGAGCGTGCGAAGTGGCGCGCTGTCTCAGGACGTCCCTGACTGGTCAGGTCCTCGATCAGGGGGCAGCGCTCAAGCTTGAAAAGGCGTGGATAGGCAACGACCGTGGTGGGGCAGGCGTAGACTCGGCTCGACCAGATGAGGCCGAGGGGAGCAGCACTCTGGAGTGCTACGTTTTCCCAGTGATAGACGCCGCGCCGCATGGGTGCGAGTGTACTTTGCCAGGAACGGTTTTCGTGCGCTTTGAACCCATCGAGGGCCTGTTCAACTTTGCCGCCAAGGGCTTCAGGCCGTCGGTCAATGGCTATCAAGCCATGCAGGCGAGCAGCGGAGCCATTAACGATTTGCAGTGAGAGCGTACAGGTCTCGCCGACGTGCAGGGATACGACTGGCTGCAGCCGCTCCAGCTGCAAGGCTCGCAGTTGTCGTCCCGGTAGATAAAAGCCGGTGACGCTGACGCCGAGCATCAGCGCACTCAGCACGTACAGCCAGCCGGAGAGGGTATTGGTAGCCGCCAGGAAAAAGCACAACCCGAGGCCAAAGATCATCCAGGCCGCAAAGGCGGGGCGGGGAAAACAAAATTTTGGCCTGGGTCTATCCATTGCGGCTCCCCTCTGGTAAATAATCAACAGTATTGAAAGGGTACCCATGGGTCTACTGGTGATGGTCCGCCACGGACAGTCCATCTGGAATCTGGAAAACCGCTTTACTGGTTGGACCGATGTGCCGCTGACCGAGGCAGGGCGTGAGGAGGCTCGGCTGTGCGGCGAGCTGATTTACTGTGTGCCCTTCGATGTCGCTTTTACCTCGGGCCTTAAGCGAGCCCAGGACACACTTGCCATCCTGCTGAAATCGGCAGGACAATCCAGGGTGCCGGTCATCGCTGATATCGCTCTCAACGAGCGCCACTACGGCGACCTGCAAGGGCTTAATAAAGCGGAGACCGCCCAAAAGTTTGGTGAGGAAGCTGTTCAGCGCTGGCGGCGCAGTCTCGATTCACGACCACCCGGTGGCGAAAGCCTCAAAGACACCGCCGAGCGCTCACTCGAATTTTTCTATGCCAAAATCAGTCCTGAACTGAAAGCCGGGAAAAACGTGATTGTCAGCGCCCACGGCAATACAATCCGGGCGATTTTAATGGAACTTAACCACCTGACGCCTCAGCAGGTGGAAAAAGTCGAAATTGCTTACTGCGTGCCGATTAGCTACGAGTATGGGCCGGACGGGCGCTTTTCCCAGGTGCTGATGCCTGAGTGCCGGATCATCGGGCCGACCCAGTTACCTGTCGCGGCCTTCGGCAGCGGTGATTAGCGGATGCGGTCAAGGCGCGAGATCACCGTCAGGGCGGCAGCACCGATGGCAACCACCATTCCACCCCAAAAGATGCTCCACAAAAAATTGCTGAGTGTCTGCGTCACGGATCGGTTCTCCTAACAGGACCTAGGCTTATCGTATGCCGATTGTACCTGTTTGTTTCGAGCTGTGACGGTCTTGTAAAAAATAATCGCCGGTGCAGTCTTCGGGAGCACTCGACTGCGCTAGCTTTAAAGAAACATGACTGCCGCCATGAGCCTCAAAGAGCAGCTGATCCGCGCCGCTGAAGACGAGTTGACCGAGTACAGCACCCAGGCGCGCAAAATCGAGAAGCTTCGGCCAAAGCTTGCTTTTCGCCTTGGTCAAGGTGACCGCGAGCGACTGCAAAGTGAACTTCAAACGGAACTCTCAGCTAACGCTCCCTGGGGTACCCTTGTCGAAAAGCAGCGCCAGACTGTCGCACTGCCGTTCTGGGGTATCGGTGGCCTTGGAATGCTTTTGGGGTTTCTCGGCTACTTGTGGGGCTGGGGTTTTGCCATTCTGGGCGTCTATGCCGCTTTTCTGGTGCAGCGCTGGGGATGGCAATTGCAAGCGCGCCGATTGCTGCTTGAAACCCTTGAAGACATTGCCCGGCGCTAGTTCCCACCGTCCGTCGTATAATCCGCTTTGGACTAGAGCAAGGATGATCCTATGCGTTTGACCCGTGCCTTGATCGTTTTGTGCATCGCGCTGAGTGGCGGTCTTGTCGGCTGCAGTGCAAACCAACCGACCCCTGAGCAAGCCGCTCAGCCCGGTAGCGGCAACACACCGCCTCTCCCGTCCGGTACCCCACCGACTGGAGCAACAGAGGGTGCACCCACAGGCAGTTCCACGCCCGTGGATGCTACCGGCACCGGGGCCGGTGTGCCGACGCCCGGCACCAACGCGCCGACCTCCGAAGGCAAAGGCACAGCCCCTTAGGACGCCGCTCCCAGCTTCCTGACCCGCAGGCGCTTGCCGACCTCGACCCCAAGCGCCGGCAACTGCAGCCGATAGCGGCCGCGCCGGTCGCGCCGACTGCCAATTGAGAGCGGATACCACAGGGGACGCCGTTCGGCCTTCGACAGGACCGGAACCCAGTCATAGCGCAGGCGGGCCTGCCGGGCCGTTACTTCAAGACGGAAGTGGCGAAATGCGTTGGGTGGCCCACCGAGGGACGGTGCGCTGAAAAACGGACGCCGCCGATAGCTCCAGCGCCGGGGTACGTGCAGGTGGCCGCTCAACACTGCGGCCACGTTGCTTGAAGCCGCAATCAGTTCCGCAAAGCTGGCACCGTCGCCAGGATGCAGGCGAAACTCCCGAAAATAGGCCGGTGCCATGGGTGGGTGGTGCAGAGCGATGACCACCACCTCGTTTTTGTGCACGAGCAATTGCCAGCGCAGCCAGTCCATCTGCTCTTCCGGGATTCTTCCCTGAGCGTGGGGGAAAGCCTGAGGTACTGTGTCGAGCACGATCAGCCGGAAGCCGGGTTTAATCGGGACACTGTAGTAGAGTTTTTCCGGTAAACCCAACCGCTCGGCGAAAACCTGCTTGGTGAGCCGCCCCGGCCAGGGCTTGCCGACTACGTCGTGGTTGCCGACACAGACGTGATAAGGACAGGGTAAGTCGCGGACGATGGTGACAAATTCGTCTAGAGCTGCTGCTTCCGCCTGATCGAACAGGTCTCCTGTGAACACGACGAAATCAACATTCCCGAGGCGATGCACCCGCTCGACCGCTGCACGCAGCAAAGCTGCCGGATGCTCGGAAAGCCACCAGCCGGAAGCGCCGCCGTTTGGACGCAGGTGCATGTCCGATATCTGGACGAAGCTCAGTAGAGGTTCAACCACCAGCAACTTCTCCACCCACGTGCGAGAGGACTCACTCTTATCTTGCCAAACTGCTGCCCATTTCGGCAGGGAGCAAACCTTAACCTGACGCTACCAGAAGCAACGATTGCAAATCAACTAAATAATCGCTTACAAACTGCATTCATTCGTTACAATCGGGATATAGACGTTCCGAGCCGGATCTATGGCCACCCTCAACCTGTCTGCGAGCCGCTTCCGGCAGTTTCTACCCTACTTGTCCGCTGCTGCTGCCACTTTTTTAATCCTGGCGCTGATCACCGGCACGCTGCTTGGGGCAAACTTCATTCCCTCGCTCGAAGCCTACGATGCCACGCGGACGATCACTGAGCAGGTGTCCTTCGGTTGGGCAGTGCGCGGGCTGCACTGGTGGTCGAGTTCCCTGGCACTGGTGTGCAGCTTGACCTTCACGGCTCTCGCTTACTGGTTTGGCTACTTCCGGGGGCCTGCCCGCTGGCTCTGGTGGTCTGGGCTGGTGCTGGGGTTGATGCTGCTTGGAGCAAACGTCACAGGCTACTATTTGCCACTCGATCAAAATGCTTACTGGCGTTTGTCGATCGAGGCGAATTTATTCAACGAAGTGCCAATTCTTGGCAGCGCCATCAAAAATTTCCTGCTAGGCGGGGCCAGTATTACCGATGCAAGTATTGCGCGCATCAACTGGCTGCACAGCCTGATTTTACCTTTGTTTGTCACTCTCGCCCTGGGATGCCATGTTTACGCAGCAAGAAAAGCAAAACTCTTCTGAAGTGCTTGCCCCTACCGGGCGGCTGAATACCGGCTATTTTGACGTCGCCGTCGCTGTCTTCACCGCGCTTGGCGTCGCCTTGGTACTGACGGTCCTGGAACCGCCCCGCCTTGTCGATGCTTTTGACATGTTCGCAACCCCGGAAGTGTTGCCTGAGTGGTACATGCTGCCTGCTTTCTTCATCATCAAGAGTCTGCCGAGCAAGCTAATCGGGCTGGCACTGATGGGTGGCGTCGTGGGTTCGCTCTTTTTGCTTCCTTTTCTGCCTGAGGGCAAGCGCTTACCGGGAGGCCGCTTCCTGGGGCGTGCTGCTTTTGTCGCGATTCACGCCGTGGTCGTCACTTTTGGCTTCTTGTCCCTGCAGTAGGGGTCGCGTCGAGCATTTTGAGAATCACCCCGGCACCGCGGCCAATTGCTCCTGGCCCACCGAGCCCGGCCCGGACTTCTGCATAGCCCTCCCGCATCTTGTTGGCAGATACGGGGTTGGTGAGCAGGTCCAAGCTGACGCTACTGAGGGTTTCGACGGTCGCTTTGTCCTGAAGAAATTCCGGTACCACCGACGACATATTGACCAGGTTGACCGGAGACATAAAGGGAATCTCGAAGCGAATCAGCTTGCCGACCCAGAAGGTGCGCGGGTCAACCCGGTAGGCGACTACTTGAGGCACATCCAGCAGGGCCGCTTCCAGGTTGATCGTCCCTGACTTCGATAGCAGCAGATCTGAGGCCGCGAGCGCGTCGTAGTTGCTCCCCTCAGGGACAAATTGGAAATTAAGCCCGTAGGCACGGGCGGACTGCTCGATTGCCGATCTAAAACGAGGGGTCGAGAGCGAGATCCAGAACTGGACTGTTGGCAACTGTTTCTGGATAGCGCGGGCAGACTCAAAAAGGACCGGCATCAGATGGCGCAATTCCTGTGAGCGCGAGGCCGGGGCCAGCAGAACCACTGGGCAGGCTAGATCGACCCCAAGCCGCGCCCGAAAAGCTTTGCGGTCGGTGGTCGTCTTAACGATGTCGAGCAGTGGATGGCCAATCCAATCGACCTGGGCACCGTGTCTTGTATAGTAGCGGGCTTCTTCCGGGAAGATAGCGAGAATCTTATCGGTAAAAGTGACAATCTCGGTTGTGTCGCGGTTGAAGGTGCGCCATACCCACTCCTGGGGAGCGATGTAATAGACGACTGGGATGCCGAGGCGGCGAGCGATTTTGCCGACGTGTACGTTTGAGCCGATGTAATCAATTAAGACGACAAGGTCGGGCCGGAAGCGTTTGAAGAGTGACTTGAGGCGGCTCTGAATCCGCAGAGTGGGCAGGATGTAGGGAATCGCCTCAACCAACCCGATCGAGCTGATGGTCGTCGTGTCGTCGAGTAGCGGAATGCCCATGGCGCGCATGCGCTGGCCACCCAACCCCTGAATGTCGAGGTCCGGGCGCAGGGCGAGCAGTGCCTCGATCAGATGGCTACCGTGCAGGTCGCCGGAGACCTCGCCCGTGCTTACGAAGATGCGTTTGGGCGTCATGCTTATTCGGCTTCGCCGGGGCGGCGGCGGGCGGATGGAGTCGGACCGCGCCGCTGCGGGTTACCGACTGAGTGCGATAGAAAGGCGTGCAGATGCTCGATATACTCGTTTGTCTCAAGTGATTCGAGGTCTCCAAGGGCCTGCTTGAGAGGCCGACCAGTGGAGCGATAGAGGATCTGGTATGCCTCTTTGAGCAGTTTCCAACTGGTACGGTCGGCGTTTTCAGCACTGGAGATACCGGCGCGCTCAAGACCAATCCAGTTGAAGCCGCGCACTCGGGCCGGATGTCCCTCCACCAGCGTGAAGGGCGGTACGTCGCGGTCAACGCGAGCCATCGCTCCCACCATAGCAAGTGTGCCGATGTGGACAAATTGATGGACGCCGACCATGCCGCCGATCCGTGCCCGCGACTCGATATAAATGTGGCCGGCAAGTGAGACGGCATTGGTGATGATCACCTCGTCGCCCACGGTACAGTTGTGGCCGACATGGACATAGGCCATCAGCAGATTGCCGTTTCCAATCTCGGTTGCTGTGGAATCGGAGGTGGGGGTTGCACCATTAATGGTCACAAATTCGCGAATGACGTTTTTATTGCCGAGCACGACCCGCGAAGGCTCACCTTTTTTGTACTTCAGGTCCTGGGGCACCATGCCAATCGAGGCACCATGGAAAATCTCGTTTTTTTCGCCAATCTCAGTCCAGCCGTCGATCACGGCGTGGGGTCCAATGACGGTGTCAGCACCAATCCTGACGTGCTCACCGATCACTGCGTAAGCACCAATCCGCACCGTCGGGTGAATTTCAGCCCGCGGATGAATAACGGCGGTGGGATGAAGCATGGGAGTCGTCAGGGCGGTTTGATTCATAGCTAGGGCGATTGTGGCATGAGCGGGGCCATTGGACTCAATCTACCAGGGAATACATGATCTCGGCTTCGGCTACCAGTTTGCCATCGACCTCCGCTTTGGTCTGCATAATGCCGAAGCGCTTCTGCCGTACCTTGAGTCCGTCAGCGGTAATCACGACCTGGTCACCGGGAATCACCTGCCTGCGAAAGCGCGCCTGGTTGACGCCGACCAGGAGGGGGATCGCGCCTTCTAGTCCCGGCAGTTGGCCGCAGACGATGCCACCCACCTGGGCCATCGTCTCGATGAGCAGTGCTCCGGGTAGCAGCGGCCGGGTCGGGAAATGACCCTGGAAAAATGGCTCGTTGATGGTGACATTTTTGATGCCGACAGCCCGCACGCCCGGCTCGTACTCGATGATGCGATCGACAAAGAGGAAGGGATAGCGGTGGGCCAGAATCTTCTGAATTTCGACGTTTTGGATAATCATGGTGACAAGACAAAAGCAGGCGCAACGCTGCCTGAGCGGTCGCGGTAGTCGGCCATCAACCGGCGGGCCAGTTCGCCGTGCAGGGTATGGCCGGCTTTGTAGGCGACGATATGACCTTCAAGGGTTAACCCCGCCAGACTCAAGTCGCCGAGCAAGTCGAGGATCTTGTGGCGGACGGGTTCGTCGCTCCAGGTGGGTGGTGTGAGCCAGCCCTGGGGGCCGGCGACGAGGGCACAGTCGAGCGAACCGCCCTGGATCAGTCCGCGGGCTTTCAACTGCTCAATCTGGGCAAGCAAGGTAAAAGTACGGGCTGGGGCAATTTCGCGGGTAAAGTTTTCTGGGTCAACTTTCAGGCTGAACCACTGCTGGCCGATTGGCTCCGGAAAGTCGATGCCGTAGCTTACGCGCAGCCCAGGCTCACTGCTGGGTACAGCGGCGACAAAGGCGTCGCGTTCGTGCACCGTGAGCGGTTGCAGGGTCAGTTGCTGCCGTGGCTGGTCTTGCTCGACGATGCCGGCTCCCGCAATCGCCTCGACGTAGCGCTTGGCCGAGCCGTCGAGGATCGGCAGTTCCGGGCCGTCAAGCTCGATGCGGCAGTTGTCGATGCCAAGCCCGTAGAGTGCGGCAAGCAGGTGTTCAGGCGTCTGCACGACGACGCTCTCGAATACGAGAGAGGTCGAGAGAGCGGTCGGTCGGGTATTTTCGGCACTCGCCTTGAGTGCTGATTCGCCGGGCA
>JANNPH010000264.1:0-7742 GCA_031399965.1 Gloeobacteraceae cyanobacterium SOY_34_metabat_159
GAGGTCGGCCGCCGCCCGCGTCGCGGCGGGCTTCAAGTCGTTGTAGATGATGCCGATTTTGGCTGCGCCCATACTCATCCCGGCTCGCCGGCGTGATAGGAACTGCGCACCAGGGGACCGGAGCGCACGTGGGAGAAGCCAATCTCGCGGGCTATCTGCCCAAGCTGGTCAAATTCGGCGGGCGTCCAGTACTTTTGAACCGGCAAATGTGCCCGCGAGGGCTGCAGGTACTGGCCGAGGGTGAGACGGTCGCAGCCGACGGCCCGCAAGTCGCCCATGGCCTCCACGACCTCCTCCAGGGTTTCCCCGTGGCCAAGCATCAGCCCGGACTTGGTGAAAATCGTCTCATCGAGGCGCTTGACGGTGGCGAGCACTGCCAGGCTGCGCTCGTAGGTGGCGGATTTGCGTGCGTAGCGCTGCAGGCGGCGCACGGTCTCGACATTGTGGTTGTAGCAAACTGGCCGAGCCGCAACGACCGTGGCGATGCATTCGTCCAGACCGCGAAAATCGGGAGTCAACACTTCAATCTGGGTCTCGGGGTTGTAGGAGCGAATACACTCCATCGTTCTCACGAACCAACCGGCTCCTTGATCTGCCAGGTCGTCGCGGGCGACCGAGGTGAGTACGACGTAGCGCAGGCCGAGCAGGGCCACCGACTCGGCCACTTTTTCAGGTTCATTGGGGTCGAGGGGCAGTGCTTTGCCGCTTTCGACCTGGCAAAATCCGCAGGCGCGCGTGCAGACCGGTCCCATCAATAGAAACGTGGCGGTCTTCTGCGCGTAGCACTCGGCCCGGTTTGGGCAGCGGCCTTCTTCACAGATGGTGTGCAGCGAGCGCTGCTTGACGATCTTCTCGACCGTCGAGACTTGAGAAGCCGTGCCGATCGATCGGCGCACCCATTCGGGCAGGCGGGTAGTAGCAGTTTGCTGGGTCACATCGGTCGGCTGTGGCAATTCTTTCTCAGGATAGCCTGGAAGCGATCTCCCGGCGCAGAGGCCCCCATCGGCCGACAATGCAGGCGGTTGACTCAACATGATTGCCGTTGTCGAAATGACCGTTGCTCGCCCGTCTTTATCTTGAGCACACTGTTCAGGTCGTGCTTCGATTTAATCTACGACGGAGAGACAGCCATGCAGTACACGATTTTGATCTACGAGAACGAAGCGGATTTTGGGGCGCGCTCCGACGAGCAGCTCGGTCCCGCTTACTGGGGAGCCTTCGGTGCTTATTCTCAGGCGCTGCAGGAAGCTGGTGTGCTCGTCGGCGGCGGTGCGCTCCATCCTGGCCATATCGGCACAACCATCCGGCTGCGCGGCGGCCAGCGCCAGGTGCAGGACGGCCCATACGCCGACACCAAAGAACAACTCGGCGGCTACTTCGTCGTCGAAGTGGCGGACCTCGACAGTGCCCTTGACTGGGCAGTCCGCTGCCCTGCGGCTGCAAGCGGGGCGGTCGAGGTGCGGCCCAACATGCCGATGATGGTGGGGGGCTAGCAGTCGATGGACGCGCAACGGGCGGTAGAACTGACGGCGCGGGCCTCCTATGGTCGGCTCGTCGCCTACCTGGCCTCTCGTTCGCACGACGTGGCGGTGGCGGAGGACGCGCTCGGCGACGCGTTCCTCGCCGCCCTCAAGAGCTGGCCCCTGAGCGGGGTGCCCGAAAAGCCCGAGGCGTGGCTGCTCACCGCCGCTCGCCGCCGACTAATCGACGGCTCTCGACACGCCCAGGTGCAGGTGCGGGCGCTACCGTTACTGCGGCAGGCGGCCGAGCAAGCCCAGCAGGAGGCTGCGTTGGAAGCCCCCTTTCCAGACGAACGGCTGCAGTTGCTTTTTGTCTGTGCCCACCCGGCCATCGATCCGGCAGCACGCACGCCTTTGATGTTGCAGACGGTGCTCGGCCTGGACGCGGGTGCCATCGCCTCCGCCTTCCTGGTCACTCCTACCACGATGGGCCAGCGGCTCGTGCGCGCCAAGGCCAAAATCAAGGATGCAAAGATCGGCTTCACGGTACCCTCGGCTGCGGAATTGCCTGCAAGACTCGATGCGGTCCTGGAGGCAATTTATGCGGCCTACGGCAGCGGTTGGGAGGCCGTCTCGGGTGCCGACCCGCGCCGTAAGGGCCTGGTGCAGGAGGCAATCTGGCTTGGGCGGCTTGTCTTGCGACTGCTCGCAGGCGAACCTGAGGCCCTGGGCCTGCTGGCTTTGATGCTCCACTGCGAGGCGAGGCGGTCCGCCCGCCGGGACGAAGACGGCCTCTACGTGCCGTTGAAGCTCCAGGACACGACCCGCTGGTCCCGGCCTCTAATCGAGGAAGCGGAACAACTGGTCACCGCCGCCGCTCGGGCAGGCCGCCCCGGCCGCTTCCAGTGGGAGGCGGCGATTCAATCGGCTCACGCCCACGGGCGATTGAGCGGGCGCACCGATTGGCAGGCCGTGGCCTTGTTGTACGAAGCACTGGTCGGGGTTGCACCCACGGTCGGGGCGCTGGTCGGTCGCGCTGCTGCCCTTGCCGAGGCGCGGGGGGCCGAGGTGGGGATCGCTCACCTTGAAGCGATCCCCAGGGAGGCGGTCGGCAACTACCAGCCCTTCTGGGCGCTGAAGGCGCACCTGCTCACCCAACTCGGGCAGATCCCGGCAGCCCGGCAGGCTCGTGCCCGCGCCGTCGGCCTCAGCGAAGACCCGGCGATTCGCGCCTTTTTACTCCGGCAAGCTGGGACCGACGGTTGAACCGGAGCTAAAAGAGCTATCCAGCACGTATCTGCTAAGAGAAGATGAAAGGCTTTCACTCGATTGAAGTCCCTGGTAGCGCGCATTTCCGCTCCGAATCATCCTGAAATCTTATAAACAGCGCACTGCGTCCACCCTGGATGCGGTGCGGTAAGTACACCTGAGATGTCCCTAGACTGAATCAATCTGCTACGATCGAGACATTAAATAGCTAGACTGTCTAGCCTGCGGGGATGAATGTGGCCTGGCAACTTGCAGATGCGAAGAATAAGTTGAGCGATCTGGTCGACCGCGCCCTGAGCGAAGGACCCCAGATCATCACCCGACGTGGACGGGAAGTGGTCGTCGTCCTTTCGCTCAAAGAGTACCAATCCCTGAAAGGAGAAAGGCCAGGCTTTAAGAGCTACCTGCGCCAGGCACCGTTTCTGGAAGAACTGGAATTCGAGCGAGATCAAAGCTTCGCGAGGGACATCGAACTTTGAAGGTGCTACTTGATACCTGCGCCGTTTCTGACTACAACAAACCGCTGAAATATCCGGCTCTGGTGGCGTTTGTCGATTCCTTGCCGGATGAGGCGCTATTCATGAGTGTCCTCACTCTCGGGGAGATTACCAAAGGCATCGGCATGCTTCCGCAAGGGCAAAAGAGGAACGCTCTCCAATCCTGGTACGACGGACTACTCGCCGCCTTCTCCGACCGCATCCTCCCCATCGATCCAGAGACGGCAGAAGTGTGGGGAAGGATCACAGCCACTTGCACTGCTCAAAACCTCGACCTCCCCGCAGTAGACGGCCTGATTGCCGCTGCTGCTCTCCGGCACGGACTCGCGGTACTTACCCGCAACGAAAAGCATTTCCGCCACACTGGGGCGACCGTCGTGAATCCCTGGCTGACTTGAGCGGAATTATCCGCATGGACGGTAGAACAATTGAAGCTAGGAGCCATCCTAAATCGCTTCTACTTTACCCGTACCAGCAGAGAGGACGACAGCCCACGTTTCTATCACTGTAGCCACAACCCCTTTCGCAACGGAACCGTCGTATCTACACCGCAATGTCAGGGCTCTTGATGAACTTCTGCTGGCCGACGGCGTCCTGGTAGCGGACGGTTTTGTAGACTGTGCCCTTGCTGTCCTGAGTTTCCATAAGGGTCGGGATGGCATCCGACTTGATGTAGCCCATCACCAGCCGTAGTTTGCGCACCTGGCGGCGTTCGAACGTCCGGATCTGCCGCCCGGCGGCGTACGGGTTGCGTTCTTGCAGGGGCAACACGACAGTAAGCGACTGCTTCAGGCTGGCGCCGGGTGCCACCTCTGAGAGGCCAGGTACCTCGGGCATCTCGACCCTGATGCCATCAGGAATGGGCACCAGCTGCCGGGATAGGACGAGCGTGTCGCCTTCGATGGCGGAGTAGACGGCATTGTCGTCCAAGGTTGGGGAACCGGTCGGTCCAAACCTGGCCAGTCGGTTGAACAGGTAGATAGGACGCTCACCCGTATTGCGCAGTTCGTAGCTCAAGCGAATCTGGCGGTCTACGACCTCTTCGACGGTCACAGTCAGTGTGGCGGCCTCGGCGGTGGTTGTCATACTTTGGGTCCTCTTAGAATCGGGAGCTCCTGCACCGCTACCGCCTGCCGCGGTGCAGGCGGCGAGCAGCAGCGCGGAGCCGGTAAGCAGAAGGTTTCTGCGTTTGATCATGGGAATCTACCGGGTTAGTAGCGCGGCCGAGGCGGCTGGCCCAGCTGGTCGCGCAGTTGGTTTTCGGTTTGGGGGTTGGGCTGGATCCGCGGCGTGCTCGGATTGCCGTCGTGGTCGATGGGGATGCCCACAGCTATCTGTTCTACGTTATCAACGCCGTCGGTCTTGCCCTCGGGCACGTTGCCGTTAGTGAAGTTGTAGGAGTGGAGCAGCTCGTGGCCCAGGCCCACCACCGGCGGACGGGTCATCCAGTCTTCGGCGCCACCGATATTGGTACGGGTCGGGTTGTAGCCTACGACCGATTCGTTCCCGGTCTCCCAGGGCCACTGAATGCCGTCAGTGCTGGCCCAGTTGCCTTCGTTGGCCTGGGTAATCTGGGTAATGCGGGTGTCGTTGCCGCTGGCGTCGAGTTCGCCCAGGACGCTCTGGCCCCAGGGAAGCGAGCGCATTGCGTCGAGGTCAGAATTGACTCGGTCCTGGAACTGCTCGGGCCCCTCGACACTTACAGAACTGCCCCGGTTGGCGGCCAAGTCGACGTTCGTCTCGGTGTCCTGGACATCGGTGTCGCTCGTGTCGTCGGCCTGACGGAAGTTGCGGTCGGCACCGGCGCCACCGTCGTAGTTGTCGCGGCCCTCGCCGCCGGCCTGGACGTCTTCGCCACTGCCGCCCCATATGGTGTCATCGCCACCGCCGCCCATCAGGGCGTCATTACCGCCGTCGCCCGAGAGAAAGTCTCTGCCCTGGCCACCGTCCAAGTAATCTTGTCCGTCGCCTCCGCTCATCGTGTCATCGCCGTGGAGGCCGTATATGGTATCGCGTCCGTCGCCTCCGGCGAGCCGGTCATCGCCGTCGCGCCCCTCGACGTAGTCGTTGCCCGCACCACCGTCGATGTCGTCGTTGCCCGCCCCCCCCTGCAGCACGTCGCTGCCCGCCCCACCTCTGAGGTTGAAGTGATTGATGAGACTCGGGTCAACCGAAATCTGGTCGTCACCGTCGCCGCCATCGATGGTCAGGCGGTTGGCAGCGTCACCCAGGTAGTCGTAGCTCTCGCCGTCGCCGTCGCTCACGGTGACACCGTCTTGATTGCGAAATAGCCCTGTGCCCCACAAGCCGCCATCGTAGTGCGGGGTCACCGACAGGTTGTCGTTGTCGCTGGTACCGGTGATCGTGATGTTGCCGTATTCATCGCGGGTTTCGTTGAAATTCGGTTCTTCACCTAGACCCTCGTTCGCGTCCTGCCCCCACTGGCCGAGCTGCTGACCCCATTCTCCTCCGGCCAGATCATCGACCGACTCGCTTGCTCCCTCAACCTGGTCACCGACCCAATCAGTGACATCTTCAACCCGGTCACTCATCCAGTCGCCAATTTCTTCCATCCTCTCACTCCAGAGTTGAGTACTGCGCAATCCTGTATAGGTTACATCATTCCTATTTATGTAGAGGCCATCAATCTACGTAGAATAAGGTGACTTTTGTAAAGATTCTATGACTGTGGCGTGTCTGGGCTAAGACCACGAGCTTTAAATATCTACTTAAAATCAGCCCACTTAGTCTCGAAGATCGTGGCTCCAGGAATGGCAATCGGGTTACCGGCTTTGACGAGTTGTTGCTGGAGGGCAATCAGTAAGCGCTCGGCGTCTGGAGTGAGTTGCACCAGCGCATTCGGGACCAGATCGCGCTCCAGGGCGAAGGCGGCGGTGTGGCCGGCTGCTGCCCCAATCGACCACTCGATCGGGTGGACGCGGTAAGAGCCGTTGGTGATGTGGCTGGTGGCGATGTTTTTATTACCGGCCAGCAGGTTGTCGATTTTCTGGGGGATGAGGGCGCGCAGGGGTACCTGGTAGGGGTAGCTCGGAGCCGGGGCTTCGCGAGCTTCGTAAGGCGATAGTTCGTAGTCGAGTCCGATGCAGGCATGGAAGTCGATTGGGTACTGGCCGATGCCGACGCTGTCGTAATAAAGATAAGGTCGGCCCTGGTTGAGGTCGGGGTCCTGCTTGGAGCGCGAGATGTCGGTTTCGTAAATGGTGAATCCGTGGGGGTAACCAATCGAAGGGCGACCGACGATTCGCCGCCCCTCGCGAATGTAGGGATAGCGAGAAAGGCCATGCTCGGTCCCCATCGGGCTTGAAGCGCCCGTGAGCAAGACGTGGTTGGGATACTGGGGCTTCTGGAAGTTGGGGTCGAGCTTCTGGAGTTGCGAATCGGTGCGGCCTGCCACCAGCCAGTAGAAGTAACCGAAGGCATGGGTTTCCGCCATCCCCAGGGCCTCAGGTCTCAAGCCACCGCGCCACTGGCCCTTTTGCAACTGACCCTCAGAGCGCAGTTGCGCTCCAGTCAGGATGAAGTTGAGCGTCGGGTTCGAAAAACGCCAGTCGTTGCCCCAGGTCCAGTTCTGCATGGTCTGATCGCCGGTACGGATGGCCTCGGCCCCCATGCCCTCGACGCTGCCCCGGATGCGGCGGTAGGTGAAAATATTGGCGAAGTTGAAGCGGGGCTTTTCGTAGCTGTAGTAGCCCCCGTGAAACGGCGAATTGTAACTCTCCGGTTCTTTGTGCTCCTGGGGCGTTTCGGTCTGCTCCATGATAAAGGTGTAAGTGAAACCCTGGGTGCAGTAAGGGTCTGTGCCATCAGGACTGGCACTCGGCTCCCAGCGGG
Organism: Gloeobacteraceae cyanobacterium SOY_34_metabat_159; assembly: GCA_031399965.1. GTDB lineage: Bacteria > Cyanobacteriota > Cyanobacteriia > Gloeobacterales > Gloeobacteraceae > JANNPH01. The sequence goes on from JANNPH010000264.1 coordinate 7,079, forward strand.
TGCGGCGGTCGGTGCCCAGATGGTAGGGCACTCCGGCGAGCGGCAGCAGTTCGCCGGTCTCAGTGGCGTCAATCACCATCCAGGGCACAGTGCGGTCGCGGCGGTCGCCCCTCGGCACAAAGCGGGTAAGTTGCTTTGTAAAGCGCACCGAGGGAGCCGGGTCGTACCAATCGAGCAGGAAATGGGAGAGCGGCAGACTATTGACGCCCCTGACAGAGTCAACCGGGGTGTGGGTGATGGTCGTCACCGCCCGAATCTGGTTTGTGACGACATCGAGGTCTTTCACGACCGTATCGGTGAGCAGGACCAGTTGCCCCGACGCGCGGTAGGGTGCCAGTTTCGCTTCGAGCACCGCTGCTCCGACTCGTGGCGAGAAACACAGTTCACTTACCCAGCAGCGGCCGGGGTTGCGTTCGCCGCCGTAGCGCGCCCGAATAGCCGCCCGAAACTCGCGATAGCCGCTTGCAAACAGGTCCAGGTCGCGCTGGAGCGGCCGCTCGTCGAGGGCTGACACTCCCTGGGCGCTCACCTGGCCGCCGACCCAGTCGGTAATCTCGGTGAGGCAGACTTTCTGACCCAGTTGCAGCGCTTCTAGAGAAGCGGCCACCCCGCCAAGGCCACCCCCGGCTACGAATAGATCGCACTCGACGGTGCGCGGGACTGC
>JANNPH010000039.1:0-57889 GCA_031399965.1 Gloeobacteraceae cyanobacterium SOY_34_metabat_159
GGTGATCTGACCGTGCATCTCCGGGCTCGACCAGACCTGCCCCTCGGACCAGAGGCTCAGGGAACGCAATTCCTGCACCTTCGGATGCTCGGGGGGCACGCTGCTATGAAGGGGCAGTTCGCGAGGGTCGTAAAAGCACACCTCGGCACCCATGTCTGCAATGATGCGCGCCGCCTCTCGCGCCAGGAGAAGGCTGTAGGAACGCTCGCGCAGCGAACCGTAGAGAAACAAGATGCGCGGTGGATGGTCGAAGTTGGTCATGGTGATTACGAAACGGACTGAAATGAAGACGAAGAGACGGCCGACGTATTGCGCGCCTTACTCCAGGCTTGTGCTGCCATCTGCACCGGATCCCAGGGACTGCTGAAAGGCGGAGTGTAGCTCAAGTCAAGGTCGCTCATCCCCTCCACCGTCATACTGTGGAAGAGGGCAGTGGCAAAGATGTCGATGCGCTTGGACACCTCGGCATGTCGGTGACCGGCCAGTTGCGCTCCCAACAGCCGACCACTCTGCTTGTCGCCTGTGATCAAAAAATGCAAACGATGTGCACCGGGGTAGTAGGCTTTGTGGTCCCATGATTCGAACTCGACGGTGAGCGGGTCGAAGCCCGCCTGGCACGCCTCGTCGTCGCGCAGGCCCGTGCGGGCCACGGCAAGCTCGAAAAGCTTCACCACCTGGGTTCCCAGAGACCCCGCGAATTCGCAGTTTCCCCCCACTGCGTTCTCGCCGGCCACACGGCCCTGCTTGTGCGCCGTGGTGCCCAGGGGTAAGTAGAGATCCCGCTCCAGGAGCCGGTGCCAGGTGACGGTGCAGTCCCCTGCCGCGTAGATGCCCGGCACGCTTGTCTCCATCCGCCGATTGACCTGGATGGCGTCGCGCACACCGAGCCGAACCCCTGCCGTTTGGGCTAACGCCACTTGGGGCGTGACTCCAACCGATACCAGCACCAGGTCCGCCTCAGCATAGAAACCTCCCAAACCGTGTACTGTCAGTCGCTCTCCCGTTCGCTCGATGGCTTCCACGCCTACACTGTTTATAATCCGCACTCTGTGTTTTTCCAGTTCAGCGGCAGCCAGGCGACCGAGGATAGGATCGACTGTCTTCAGCACCGTGGGCGAGTGCTCGATGAGAGTCACGTCCAGTTTTCTAAGGGTGAGGGCGTCCGCCATCTCAAGTCCGATATAGCCGCCGCCGATGATCACCACCGAGCACGCCGAGGGCTCCTGCAGGTGCCGATGTACTGCAAAACTGTCGCCCATCGTCCTGAGCGGGTAGACTCCGGGTAGTTCCAGTCCAGCGATTGCAGGCTGGAGGGGCATGGCACCGGTGCCGATGATAAGCCGGTCGTAGGCGATTTGCCTTGAGTCACCGCTTTTGTCTATGACCAACACGGTTCTAGAATCTGGGTCTATGGACCGGGCGGTGTGATTGAGCAACAACTCGATGCCTTCTCGGGTAATTTCCTCGGCAGTGCGATGGGCCAGATTGTGCCAGTCGCCCACTTCCCCGCTCAGGAAAAACGGCAGGCCGCAGACGCTGTAGTTCGGGAATGCGTCCGCGACCACCACCGTCACCTTCGCCTCTCGATCTATCTCGCGGGCGCGCAGGGCAGCGGAAATGCCGGCGTCGCTGCCACCGATGATTACAAGGCGGGTCTTCATCGAGACCTCCGGAGCATCAATTTTCCCCTCCGTCAGGACCGGGCGACCGGTTGGGTCTTCAGCGACTCGACCAGCAAAGTGACCCGTTCGCGGATCTCTTCGCGCACGCGCTGGAAAACTGCGTAGTCCTTGCCGTCGGGATCCTCCAACTGCCAATCTTCGAAGACATCCCGTGCAAGCCACGCCTCAGGTAGGTTCACCCCGCAACCGCAAAGCGAAATCACCACGTTGAAGTCCTCGGAATCGAAATCGCTCAGAGGCTTAGAAGTCTGACCAGTGATGTCGATGCCGACCTCGGCCATCGCCTGGACGGCAGTCGGGTGCACACGGCTCGATTCAAGCCCCGAACTGACTACCTCAATCGCGTCTGCCCCCAGGGTGCGGGCAAAACCCTCGGCCATCTGGGACCGGCAGGAGTTGCGTTTACATACGAACATCACGCGCTTCATACGACTACTCTCCATCGAGTCTTGCGGACAACGCTTCGTCGCTCACAGGCTGCATCTGCCGCCACACCCAGCCCGCGAGCAAAGCCCCGGCGATAGGTGCAATCCAGTAGACCCAGTGTGCCTCCCAGATCCCGGACACGAGCGCCGGACCAAAAGAACGGGCCGGGTTCATCGAAGCGCCACTGATCGGTCCCCCGAAAGCCGCCTCAAGCGCCACGGCGAGGCCGATGGCAAGCCCCGCAAAGCCCTTGGGTGCTTTGTGGTCGAGGGCAGAGCCACAGATGACGAGCATCAAGATGAACGTCAGCAGCAATTTCGAGCACGAACGCCTGCCCCCAGTTGCCCGCGAGCGGCAGTGTCGCCCCGAGCTTCGCGTGGTTGCCGAAGCAGGCGAGCACAGCGGCACTCGCGATAGCGGCACCCGCCAACTGGGCAAGCACGAATCCCGGTACCCGGTGGGCCGGGAATTTGCCCAGCGACCAGAGGGCGAGGGTGACAGCCGGGTTGAAGTGAGCACCGCTGACGTGACCCAGGGTGTAGATGAGGGCAGCGACCACAGCCCCAAAGATGAAACTGATGCCCAGATGGGTGATGGCTCCACCCGAGACCGCGTTGACTACTACAGCACCAGTACCCGTGAATACCAGCACGAAAGTGCCTACTCCTTCTGCGAGCAGTTCCGGCTTTGACCAGGATTGCCCTGGTGGCTTTGACAACGCCTGGGTGGGTTTTCGCATCGCAGTCGGACTAGCCATCACGCTCTGTTCTCCAGCAGTACATCTTTCGAGGCAGCACTCCGCTCATAGCAGGAACAACTTTCCTGAATGCTAAATAAAGCGTTCCCTCTTGCTGTTCGTTTATCGTCAATGCATACATCAAGATTTGCTGATGGGTTGGTACCCACCCTACACCATCGGCATTTGGCGATGAAGTGTTCTAGAGCACATCTATCGCTGGACGAGGGGGCTTGAGGAGTGTTCAAAACACGCCTCAGTGGAGTCACGTCTAAGACTCATACCCGTGGTTTGGCCAGGTAAACGTGGGGACCCACAGAACTCCCTACATCTCGCCATAGCCACTGCGCCGAACCAATGCAGCTTCGCCGTCCGCAGTGACGATCCTGATATCAGCCGCAGCAGGACATTTTCATCGCCCCAGCAACGGTTACCGGGTTACAGCAGGCCGCTGGTTCTTCCACCTGGACTGTTGGTCGGCCGTGCATACTGTCGGCTTCGTCGGAACGCACCCAGAACTCCCACTCATGCCCGTCCGGATCCCTCAACCAGAACTTGTCGGCGACTGCATAGCAGCAGGTCACAGACTGCTCGATGCGAGGAACAATCCCGGCTGCCTCTACTTGCTCCTGCCACTTTGCCAGGGCATCGCGGTCGAAAAGCTCGACTCCAAAGTGTTCACTGCCTTTCGTTTCGGGATTGCGCTCAGAATTGACGACGAGGGCCAGGTGGATAGCCGGGGATTCGAGCCGAAAATTAGCGTAATCGGGATAGTGCTTGGTGGGTGCCACTCCGAACACTGCGCAATAAAAGCGAACCGCCGCTTCGAGGTTCGCAACGTCGAGGCTGATGTGAGGACGGTACTGCATGACGGACTCCAGGATAAATGCTTATCGACGATTGGCAATGATACGCATATGAAAATCAGGGCCAATGGACTCTAGTTTTAGAGACCGGCCACCAGTTCTTTCAGGCGGGCAAGTGCGCCGGGTTCAATGCAGTAGCAGACCCGCGGTCCGTCCACCTCACCCTGTACTAACCCCGCCTGCTTGAGAACACGTAGGTGTTCGGAGACTGTGGACTGGGAGACAGGGAGCATCTCCACCAGTTCCCCACACACGCACGCCGTGCGCGCCATCAGTAGCTTGAGGATGCGGATGCGTGTGGGATGTCCCAGAGCCTTACATAGAGTTGCGAGTTGCCGCTCCGAATGCTCATCGTGAGTCACACCAGGGGCACAACAGATGCCATCCGCATCAGTGGGGTCTGTTTTGGACACAATTATCATCGTTTATCGCCAATTGCCGATAAACCAACTCTAAGGTCCTCGGTACTGGTTGTCAATGCTGACTTGGGGTTGCGCAAGCAGTCTAATGCTCGGCCAGGACACCCTTGAGCGTATCGAAGGGGGTACTGATCCCGAAAGTAGCCGGGTTGACGACGTGGCGGTAGGTGAAGTGGCGCTGCTTGATGTAGTAGTAGTCCCAGGGGCTCATCTGGATGTGGAAGATCTTGATGATCCACTGAGCACGGGCGAGGGTCAGCTCAAAGCGCAACAGGATTTTTTTGCCGAAGAAACCACAGAACTGCTCGATGCATTCGTCAAAAGTGATCATCGGGTTGCCGAGTACCAGTTCTTTTGACTCGTAGTCGTTGTCGAGCAAGTAATGGGTGACCAGGGCAATATCGTGGGCGTGGATAAAGTGGAAGCTGCCGTCGGCTTTGAAGAAGCGGGCAAGCCCGAGCCAGCGGGCCAGATGCGGGACGCCTGACGAGACATGAGAAATCGGCTTGTCTTTGCTCGCCGCCATGATGATGCTCGGAAAAAGCACTGTCACCCGGTCATGGACAGCGAGTTCGCCGAGGCGTTCGTAGCAAATATATTTGCTGCGGATGTAGTCGGTGCCTTCGCGCTTGGCATATTCGAGCGGAAGCAGGTCGCTGTCGAGGATGCTGCTGGTTGAAAAATACAAGATTCGTCGGCAACGGTCGCGGTCTACAGCATTCATCAGCTGCAGGCTCTGCACGACGTTGACTTCGTAAGGGGTATTTTCGCCACCCCAGGAAGTTGCCATGTGAATCAAGAAGTCGGCCTGCTTGAGGTAGGGGCCGTAGACCTCGGGTTGACCGAGGCTGCCTTCGATCACCGTGACGCGCGGGTGATTGAGGATCGCGGGCTTGAGCTTCGCCGGTTTTCTGAGAAGTAGAAAAGCGTGATACCGGTCGTCTTTGACCAGGATATCGAGTAGGTACTGACCGACACACCCACTGGCACCAGTGATAAAGACGTTCAGGGGGCGGCTGCTACTCAAGACGGATTGACCTCTCGCGGTACACAGGGTACTCAAGCTTCAGATTATAGAAGTTTTGGGTCGGAAGTCACAACTTCTCCGAGCGAACCCGCAAATTGTGGATAAAACGCAAATGTTAGGCTTGACCTATAAAGTTGGTGCTGGTGGCCATGCTTGAGTTGCACTGTCACACGACCTGCTCCGACGGAACGCTGACCCCGACCGAACTGGTAGAGGCGGCGGCTCAGGCGGGGGTCTGTGCCCTCGCCGTGACCGACCACGATACGCTCAGTGGCTGGGCTGAGGCGCGTACGGCGTGCGAACGCTACGGCCTCGAAATGATTCCGGGCCTCGAACTGAGCACCGTGCACCGGGGCTCGTCGCTGCATGTGCTCGGCTTCTACCCCGACCCTGAGTTGCTCGAACCGTTTTTAATCGAGCGCCACGCAGCACGGGTGCGCCGGGCGCAAGGTATTGTCGAACGCCTGGTGGAGATGGGCTACCCAGTCACATTGCCGCCTGTGAAGACGCCGGGCCGCTTTCACATCGCTGCGGCCCTTAAAGAAGCCGGGCACGTCGAGAGCGAAGCAGAAGCTTTTCGCCTCTGGCTCAATGAAGGCCAGCCCGCCTATTTGCCCTACGAACCCTTGAGTGCTGCCGAGGGCATTCGCCACCTGCGCGAATGCGGAGCGGTCACCGTCTGGGCGCACCCGATCCTCTTTCGCGGCGGCAATGTTGAATCGGTGCTGCCGGAACTGGTAGAAAGTGGCCTACAGGGTCTCGAAGTTTTTCACAGTGAACACACCCCTCGCCAGAGCGCCCGTCTTCAAAAGCTGGCAAAACAATACGGTCTGGTGATGACTGGCGGCAGCGACTTTCACGGCGACAACAAAGACCACGTCAATCTCAACATGCTCAAGCTCTCCATTCACCTGCTCGAACCGCTCAAGCGGCTCGCCGGGGTCACGACATGAACGCACTCGAACTCAAACACGAAAAACTGCGGGCAATCTTCTCCAATTTAGAACAGGTGATGGTCGCCTACTCTGGCGGTGTCGACAGCACCCTGGTTGCGAAAGTCGCCTTCGACGTACTCGGTGAGCGGGCGGTTGCCGTGACGGCGGCCTCACCCTCGCTGATGGCGGAAGACCTAGACGCGGCCATCGACCAGGCCGAGGCTATCGGCGTCCGCCACGAAATCATCGAGACCCACGAACTCGACAACCCCGACTACAGTTCCAACCCGGTCAACCGCTGTTACTTTTGCAAAAGTGAGCTGCACGGCAACCTGGTGCCGCTTGCCCGCGAACGGGGGATCGCAGTCGTCGTCGATGGTGCCAACACAGATGACCTCGGGGACTACCGGCCGGGGTTCGAGGCGGCCCGCGAAAAAGGAATTCGGTCGCCGCTGATCGAGGCAGGGCTAAGTAAGCTCGACGTGCGTGCATTGAGCCGTGCCCTTGGCCTCTCGACCTGGGACAAGCCTGCCATGCCCTGCCTGTCGTCGCGATTCCCCTACGGCGAAGCGATTACCCGTGAAAAGCTTTTGCGCCTCGCTGCCGGTGAACGCCTGATGCGTGCCCTCGGAGAACGCCACTTTCGGGTGCGCTCAGTGGGCGACACGGCCCGCATCGAACTTGCCCCCGAACGCATTAAGCCCTTCATGCAGGCAGTCGATCTCCCGGCCCTGGTATCGGCATTTCAAGCAGTCGGCTTCACGCTCGTCACCCTCGACCTCGAAGGCTATCGCAGCGGCAAACTGAACGCCGTCCTCGCTCCCGAACAACTGCGCCGCTTCACGCAGGTCTCAGAATGAACCCGTGGCAGAGTAAACCCTGGTGGTGCCAACCCTGGTCGATTCTACTAACCGGCGTTCTACTGATTGGCGGTAGTTACACATGGCTCGGCCTGTCGTTCTGGTGGCTGCTCGTCGCATTACCGGTGGCAGTCTGGATGGGTTACTTTCTGGTGGTTTGGCCGCGCCTGATGCGCCAATACTACAAAGACACCTCTTCACTGCGGTAACTCGATATGGACTCAGTCGCCCGTCCCAATTCCAGAATGCACGCACCATTCTCCTGGCTATTACGGCTCTGCTTCCTGCCGGTTGTTTTAACGCTGTGGAGTTGCAGCGACCGCGAAAGCTGGCAGGTGAAACGGGTGACAGACGGTGACACGATCGTACTCGTGCGCGGCAACCAGGAAGAGAAAGTACGGCTACTGAGCATCGACGCGCCCGAGAAAAGCCAGAAACCCTGGGGTCCGCGCTCGAAAGAGTACCTGGAGCAGTCGGTTCGCGGCGGACAGGTGAGAGTCGAGACCGACGTTCGTCCACGGGACAAGTACAACCGCCTGCTCGCCCACATCTGGGTCGGCGATAAGCATCTAAACCGGGAACTGGTTGCGTCGGGCAATGCCGTCCTTTACACGGTGCCGCCCAACGTCAAGTACACAGAGCAACTGCAGCAAGCCCAGGTAGAAGCCCGCCGCGCCGAACGCGGAGTCTGGGACCGCCGCAACCCCCTGCGCCAATCCCCCGCCGAATACCGTAAGCGCAACCGCAATTAGCTTTACATAGGCTCAAGGTCTGCACACAAAATCTGGAGGTGATGCGGCACGGTGCTCCCTGGCCGGGAGAAGCCTGGGAAACCGCCCCACTGAAAGGCAAGGCGAAGGTGGCCGATAAACGTAGTGCTATACGGCTCAAATAACATGGGTGGATCGACTGCCGAAGAGGGCAACTCGACCGAATACGGCAGACCACCACTAACGTTCTCCTTGTGGTAGAAATCCGGCGCAAGGTTCACCCGCAGCGGCTCCTCCCCCACAACTTCCAGATCTTCAGCGTTCTGCCGCCACTCTCTAAAGTCTGCAAGTACAACCTCCAGACCGTATATCACCAGGGCATCCGGGTAGTTGGCCGGAGCCCAATCCGGATGGTGACCCATCAAATCAATCTGCCCCACGATGAGCCAGAATTCGGTCAACGCGAGGGGTAGCGATCCCACAGACCGCCGCAGGAACTCCAGGTCCGCTTCAACTGAAGCTGGAGGTGGCGTGAGCAGATTCCAGTCTCGCAGGATAGGTTCGCCGTCCGAATAGGCATCAAACACATAGCCGATTTTCCGCAACCGTTCCACCAACCGTTCGGCATTCCTCAGAACGCGTTCCATAGCTTCGCGGGTTATGGCCTTTACCTCCTCTGGACTGGCACTGCCTTGAGCCATCTCTTGCCAAACCGCCTCGCACTCTCCGTTCAAGTAGCGTTGTAACAGACTCATCATCAACCTCCGAGGCTTCTAGAATTCTGAGCGATTCGGGTCCTGGGCCTCACTGTACGACCGTCGCCGGAATAACCTCAGGCTTATCTTGGTCAACTTATTCGCATCGATGATTGCGTTCCGCAACACTGGAATGACTGATGGCAACCACTCGGGCCTGCACCAAAACCGGTGCCTGAGTTGAGGCACTGCCTCCAGGCGAGTAGTGCGAAAAAGTCGTGAACGAGGATAAAAGCAGCATGAAAAGCGACATATCGATCGCCAATTTCGCGTTGATCTTGACAATGGCGGTCTCAAGTACCGCATCGCTTGCCCTGCTCGGTCCGATGCCGGTCCGGGCTCAGGAAGTTCCCTTTGAGAAGAAGCTTGAGCTTCTGACCAAGAACAAAGACCAGGTCGGCACCGGAGATATGCTGCGCCGCTTCTTCTACGGGGACCTCTTGCCAATCTCAGTCCAACCGGGCGGCGCGGGCATGGTTGTCAACCTGTACAACAAGGCCAACGACTATACGTTCTCGTACTGCGCTACTTATGATGTGGTCGTGGCGCTCAAGAAAGGCAAAGTGAACCAGTTTGCCCCCACTGAGGTGAAATAAACCGCTCACCAGTTCTTTCAACCGGCGCTTCAAACAGGTGGTCGTGATGGTGGATTTTGTCGATGCCCTCAGGCTGTTACACCCTTTCCTCGCCGTAGTGGTTGTATTCCCACTGATTGGCATCGTCTCCTACTTTGCCTGGCAGACGCGGCAGCGTCGGCTGCAACTGGTCGGTGGGCAGAAGAGCAAAATTCCGCCCACCTCCGGTGTAGAACACGTCAATATCGGCCGTCGGCTTGCCGCAGGCGTGATTGGCCTTGCCCTCATCGGGATTGGTCGCCCGTTGGCGGCCAAGGTGATCGAAAGCCAACTATGGAGCACCAATCCAGCGGTGCTGGCATTTATCGCCTGTGTGTTTGCCGCGACACTGATCAGCTTTGTGCTGCTCTACCGCGTCGAGCATCCAATCTGGTCGCCCGGGCTGGGGCTTGCGACTGCAGCGGGTGTTCTGGTGCTCGGCTTCCAGGACGGCGTCTTTCGGCGGGATGACCAGTGGTACGTCTCCCATTTCTACATTGGCATCACGATTACTCTGCTGATGATTCTCTCCCTGGTGATTGTGCAGAAGATCTACCAGGACAAGACCGGGCGCTGGCGTCGGGCGCACGTCATCCTCAACAGCACTGCCCTACTGCTGTTGCTCGTCCAGGGTGCAACCGGGACGCGAGACCTGCTCGAAATCCCGCTTGCCTGGCAAGAGCCGTTCGTCTACAAGTGCGATTACGCTAAAAAGACCTGCCCGGCTCCCGCGACTTCTTCTCGGATCGATCCAAATCCATAGAGCCACTTCAAGCCTCCTGGCTAGTGCCGGTTATAGTTCGCAACCACCTCCGGCATGTCCACGTTACCCACAAGCAGTGGATCGGCAATGGGGGTACTGGCCTGCAAGCTGAGGGGAATTTCTCCCGCCCAGACCGGCCAGTTCAGATCGGCTTCGTCGTCTTTTGGCGGGCCGGTTCTCACCTTTGCTGAAACTTCCACCAGGGGTAAAGCCAGCACCAGTGTCGCCGCCAGTTCCTGCAGGCTGGGGGTGCGGACCTGCTCCCAACGACCCGGAATGACGTGCTCGGTGAAGGCTCGCAGCGCTTCAAGCTTGCTTTCTGGTTCTGTAACGACCGTCGCTGTGCCGAAGATGACGACTGAGCGGTAGTTCATCGAGTGGTGCATCGCAGAACGGCCCAGGACCAGACCGTCGAGCAGGGTGACTGTCACGCAGACCTCGATACCTGCTTTGAGACTGTTGAGCATTCGGCTTGCCGGAGAACCGTGCAGGAAAAGCTGATCCGCAATCCGTCCGTAAGCCGTCGGGATCACCCTTGGCTGGCCATCGACGTTGAAACCGACGTGGCAAATCAACCCGGCGTCCAGGATGCTGTAGACCGTTGAGTGCTCATAGGTGCCACGCGCAGGTAGCCGCCGAACTTGCGAACGTTTGGTAGGTGTAAAAATCTCTGTCATGGAGTCAATCTCAACTACTTGCCTTAGACTAAGAGCGAAAGTGGAGCACTACAAGCTCCACTTCTGATAAAAATAACCAGTCCACTTTGGTCATGGATCTTGCCCTCGCCCTGGTCAATCACTCTGAAACGCCCCTGCACCGGCAGATTTATTGCCAACTGCGTGCCCGGATTCTGAGCGGCCAGTTGCAGCCCGGGCAGCGCTTACCCTCCAGTCGCTCGCTCGCACACTTACTCGCTGTCTCACGGGCGACGGCGACCCTCAGCTACGGGCAGTTGCTCAGCGAAGGATACCTCGAAGCGAAGCACGGTTCAGGCACCTTCGTCTGTCAGCAGCTACCGGAAACGCTCCTGCAGGTCGAGTCTGGATCTAGTCAGGGTAGTGCCGCAGCTTCAGCTCCGAAGCTTTCTGAGTACGGCAAAAGTGTCTCTGAGACCGAGTTTCCGCAATCGATTAAAGTCCCCGGAGTGCTCAACTTCACTTATGGCTCTCCGGCCCTCAAAGCCCTGCCGCTCAAGCTCTGGCAACGACTGCTGGCACGCCACTGCTCCACCAATCCGGCCATTCTCGACTATGCCGCCGACCCACTCGGCTACCTTCCCCTACGCGAGGCTGTCGCTCAGTACCTGGCGCGGGCGCGGGGGGTGCAGTGTCAGCCGGGGCAGGTGATTATCGTCAACGGCTCTCAGCAGGGACTGGATCTGACCACCCGCCTTCTGGTCAATCCGGGTGAACAGGTTGCCATCGAGGACCCGGCCTACCTGGGAGCCCGCCGCACGTTTCTGGCCCAGGGAGCAAGATTGGTACCGCTACCGGTCGATGAGGCGGGGGCAAAAATCGAACTCCTGGAGGCCTACCCGGCCGGGATTCGTCTGGTCTATGTCACTCCCTCTCACCAGTATCCGACCGGGGCAGTGCTCTCCCTGCCGCGCCGTCTGGCCCTGCTTGACTGGGCCAAGCGGCACGGAGCCTGGATTCTCGAGGACGACTACGACAGCGAATTTCGCTACGGAGAGCGACCCATTCCCGCTCTACAGGGTCTATCGGGGGACAACTGCACGATTTACATCGGTACTTTCTCGAAGGTGCTCTTTCCGGCTCTGCGCATCGGCTATCTGGTGGTACCCCAAGCACTGGTCTCTGTATTTGCCCGCGCCCGCTGGCTTGCAGACCGCCAATCGCCGCTTCTGGAGCAGTATGCCCTGACCGATCTGATCGTAGAGGGTCATCTGGAGCGACACATTCGGCGCATGCGCAGTCTCTACGCCCGCAAACAGCAGGTGCTGGTAGACGCTCTGCGGGGGAACCTTGGTGAGCGCGTACAAATCTTCGGCGAGCGGGCCGGGATGCACCTGATGGTCCGGTTGCAGTCGGCCTTCAGCGATGAAGTCCTGACGCGCAGGGCTCTTGAGGCTGGAGTAATGCTGGGTAGCGTCGCGGCAAACGCCCTTGAAGCTGACATGCACGGCGCTTTTTTGCTGGGCTACGCAAACCTCAGCGAACTGGAGATTCTGGAGGGAGTCAACCGGTTGCGCCGGGCATTGGCGTAGTAGACCAGATAGCGGCAGGTCTTGCTGGGCTGAAAGCGTAGTCAATGCGTTGAAAGCGCTTATTTGTGCTCAATCCAGTCAGAAACAAAAGACAGAGCCTTGATAAGTCTAGTTAGAAAGCGGGTGAAGAGATTCGAACTCTCGACATCTTCCTTGGCAAGGAAGCACACTACCACTGAGTTACACCCGCAATTGGCGCGAATATCATTATGCACAAATTAAAGCGAAACTGTCAACTTCCCCGCAGGGCGGAGTCGCTGCCCCACTCGTGGACCAGTTCACTCAGCAGTGCATCTGCCTGCGGACCGTTGAGAACCAGCAGGTCGGCACTGTTGCGGTAGGTGCGCCCGAACGTGTGCCACCAGAAACGGTTGACGATGACCATGGCGCGCATGCGGTCGCTGTTGGTGTACTGGCTGATGCGGTTGAGGTGTTCGGGCGAAATGCGAGTCATGACGGCCTCAGCGAACGAATCGGGGCATCAGATCGGCGGAACTCCAGATTCCATGATGCCCCAGCCTGTGCAGCTCTACACCTGCCTTCAAGTACCCGAAAGCCGGACCGCAGACGTTGGCAGCCATCGAAGTCTCGTCGCCAAGGGTAAAGGTATGGGTGGCAGTGCGTCCTTCAAAGGTGCGGCCCGTGACCTGAACGTTGGTGCTGAGCGGTTTTTGGGCGTTGCGCGTATCGACGACACCGCCAACTTTGACCCGGTCTCGGTCGCAGACGCCGGCCAGTTCCAGCAAGATGTCGTCGGCATGTTCCATGTTTTCGAGCTTGAGGAGTCCGTTGGTTTGCTCTAGCAGGGCAGCCACCTCGGCGTCGCTCATTGCCTGGGCACGTTCGACCGTGAAGCCTTCCAGGTGGCCAATGTCTTCGCGGACGGTAGCCCGGTACTGCTCCCAGTTGGCAATACCGACGCCGAAGGTGATATTGATGCTTTCGATAGTTTGAAAGCTCTGGGCGGCCAGGGCAGCTGCGGCTGTGAGCAGTCCGGGGGTGGCTCCGCAACCCGTGATGTAGGTGATACCGGCCTCGGCCAGTTCGCCTCTCATGGCGATGAGTTGCTCGACAGCACTGGTGCGCTTGATGGCATCGACCAGCACACCCCGGTAGCCTGACTCGATAAACTGGCGCACGACGGAGGCAATGAAGGTATTGGGCAGGTTAGGAAGGGCCAGAAAATAGCCGTCTACGGGGACCTGGCGAGCAAGTAGTTCGCCAATCGCCTCGCCTGTCAACACCCCGACCGGTGTGGCACCGACCGACCCGTGTTCCCGTACGGCGGTACACAGACTAGTACTCTCAAGCCCCGATGAGTCCCAGGCATAACCGTGGCTATCGGCTACAGCCACCAGCTTCATCTGAGTTTTAGCCGCGAGGACTTTCGATGCGGCCTGGCCGAGACCACCAAAACCCAGTAAGCCGATGTCTAACGTCATAAGTTCTCTCCCACGGTGCCGCCTGCGCCCAAATTTTGGCACTTCGAACGTACCGGTCGCAAGCGACCCGGCCCGCAAGTTCCAGCTTTAGCAACACAGAAAGCCCAAATAGCGCACTTCGAGCGATGAAGAATCAGGCCCCACAACAGTGGACTTTGAGATACCGGTGCCGACAATTGTGCCACCAGTTGTCAGCAGCTAGAAGACTGGTAGCGCTCAACTGAATTACGAGCCCGGTTGCCAGCGCGAGAATAGTTCATGGTCGATGTCGAGCTGGTCGAGGGCGCGTCCGATCACGAAATCCACCAGGTCTTCGATCGTTTTCGGCTGCTGATACCAGGCCGGAATCGCGGGCACGATCCGCGCTCCCGCCTCGGCGAGGGTGGTCAGGTTGCGCAGGTGGATGAGGCTAAAAGGGGTTTCGCGGGGCACGAGCACCAGCGGGCGACCTTCTTTGAGTTGAACGTCGGCGGCCCGTTCGAGCAGGTCAGAACTGAGACCGGCAGACAGTTTGCCGACTGTGGACATGCTGCAGGGAATGACGAGCATGCCGAGCGTGCGGTAGGAACCGCTGGCAATTGAAGCCCCGACATTGGCGAAAGGGTGACAGCGCAATTTGCCGTCCGTTTCACCGGTCTGTTCGCGCCAGAATCGCTCCTGGTCACCGGGTTCGGCTGGCATGGCAGAGTGCATTTCGTCGCGCCAGACCTGGTAGCTTGCCCGCGAGGCGACCAGGTCTACCTCATAATCGGCCGAGAGTAAAAATTTCAGGGTACGGACGGCGTAGATAAGCCCGGAAGCTCCTGCCACTCCGAGGACCACTGGCCGCTTGCTGGAATTGGAAAATCTCAATACTGGATTGCCACGCTCCTTCCAGGCTAGGCGATCGGGCGGCTAGCGGCGAGGCCTGCCAAACCGGGAGCAGTCACCGGCAAAATTTAAGGTAAACTTCAGATGTTTGGGGCCTGCCCCACAGACGGGTGTTCATTAGCAGGGAAGCAACCATGACGATTAAAGTAGCAATCAACGGCTTTGGCAGAATCGGGCGCAACTTCCTGCGCTGCTGGTTGGGCCGCAAAGATTCCAATATCGTGGTCACCGCGATCAACGATACCTCCGACCCCAACACCAATGCCCACCTGCTCAAGTACGACTCGATGCTCGGCCCTTTCCACGGCGAAGTGAGCGCAGACGAAAACTCGATCATCGCCAACGGCCACGTCATCAAGTGCACTTCCGACCGCAACCCGCTCAACCTGCCCTGGAAAGATTGGGACATCGACCTCGTCATCGAAGCGACGGGCGTCTTCACAAGTCGCGACGGCGCTTCCAAGCATCTGGCGGCCGGGGCCAAGAAGGTGCTGATTACAGCCCCCGGCAAAGGCGACGACGGTACTTTTGTGGTCGGTGTCAACGACCATCTCTACACCCACGAACAGCACGTCATCCTCAGCAACGCTTCCTGCACAACCAACTGCCTGGCCCCGGTCGCAAAAGTCCTCAACGACAACTTCAAGATCGTCAAGGGCACGATGACGACCATCCACAGTTACACCGGCGACCAGCGCCTGCTCGATGCGAGCCACCGCGACTTGCGCCGCGCCCGCGGAGCAGCCCTGAGCATCGTGCCGACGAGCACCGGTGCGGCTAAAGCAATTGGCCTGGTGCTACCCGAACTGAAAGGCAAGCTCGACGGTCTTGCCTTCCGGGTGCCGACCCCAAACGTCTCGGTCGTGGACCTTGTCGTCGAAGTTGAAAAGCCGACCCTGGTCGAGCAGGTCAACCACGTCCTCAAAGAAGCCGCCAACAATGAGTTAAAGGGCATTCTCGAAGTTAGCGAAATACCGCTTGTCTCGATTGACTACCGTTCCACCGACGCCTCTGCGATTGTCGATGCCGAGTTGACGATGGTCCTCAAGGACAACCTGGTGAAAGTGATTGCCTGGTACGACAACGAGTGGGGCTACTCCCAGCGGGTCGTTGACCTGGCAGAACTGGTCGGCAAGAAGTGGACGACCTAGGAAGCCACACGTCTTGACTGGATAAGAGCGGATACTACCGAGTCCCCGCTCTTATCTGTGTCTGGCCTCTTGAGGCTGCTCTTCCGGACACAGATAGCCGACATCCGGCTTGAGGGCAGCGCTTGTGGGCACCGGATGCGGTTCGCGGCACTGTACGGAATACTCCAATTCGTACCTGGAGTGGATCAAGTCGGAGAACGCGTAGCGATCCCCCTCGACACAGAGATGGAAAAACTCACCACTCTCCAGCATGCGGTCGATAAACTGATTGAAATTTTCAGAATAATTACCGCGACGGTCGTAAACGCGCTCAGAGAATGCAAAGGTCTTGCCCTTCTCGCTGATTAAGCAGCGTCCCTTATTAATATTGTGGGCGATGTAATGTTTGAGGTCATAGAAGTTGGCCATCGGCGTTACTCACCATTATCAAGTCGTGCAAAATGACGAATGATGATCGTAGGCTAGTTCAAATAATCGCCAGGTTCCAAAGTCTTCGCCAAAGTTCATCCCAAATGTATTCACGCTTAACAAGGCATGCAGGTATGTTGCAATCAGTGTAGAAAAAAAACTAATTGCACTCCAGTGTGTGTTTTTTACTCATGAAGTTAACAGATGCAACCTTTATTATTGGCCACCACAAACCCCGGCAAAATTGAAGAACTGATGCTTCTCTTTGCGGCCACAGATTGTCAGGTTTTGGCCATGCCTCAAAAGTTGGAGATTGAGGAGACAGGCTCGACCTATGCAGAAAATGCCTGTATCAAGGCGACTGCGGTGGCTCAAGCCTTCGGTGCCTGGGCAGTCGCAGACGATTCGGGTCTTGAAGTGGAGGCGCTAGGCGGAGTGCCGGGGCTCTACTCGGCTCGCTACGGCAGTAACGACAGCAGCCGGATTGCACGGTTGCTCAAAGAACTGGCCCCCTTCGAGAACCGCAAGGCCCGCTTTGTCTGTGCAATGGCCGTCGCTCGCCCGGAAGGAGTGGTGACGGTGGTCGAGGGTGTCTGTGATGGGGAGATATTGCAGCAGGCTGCCGGGACAGGCGGCTTCGGGTATGACCCGGTTTTCTGGGTGAGCGAGCGCGGTAAAACCTTTGCAGAACTGGACGCCGCTGAAAAGCAGGTCCTGAGCCACCGTGGACGGGCAGTGCGCTTGCTCGTCGCTGCTCTGGAGGGGCTGACTTAGAAGACTTTGGCGTTGAATAGACTCATCGTCTTCTCAAGGCCGTCGCGCAGGACCATCTCGACTGCTTCGACAGTCCCCTCGACGACACGGGGCAACTGTTGATTTTGCTCACTGCTGAAGCGGCCCAGTACATAGTTGGTCATCACCGGTGGCGGCGGCTCGCTGCCGATGCCGATGCGCAGGCGGGCAAACTGGTTGGTGCCGAGGTGTTCGATGAGCGACTTGATGCCGTTGTGGCCGCCCGCCGACCCCTCAGGGCGCAGGCGGATTTTGCCCATCGGCAGGGCAAGTTCGTCGTAGAGCACCAGGAGTTGAGCAGGGGTAAGTCGGTAGTAGTCGAGTACCGAGCGCACCGATTGCCCGGAGTCGTTCATAAACGTCATCGGCTTCAGGAGCAGGGCTTTACCGGCCGGACCGCTCCCCTCGGCGAGCAGTCCTTTAAAGCGCGACTTCTCGGCCCAACCGAGCTGCCAGTGCCGGGCGAGTTGCTCGATGGCGATGAAACCGGCGTTGTGCCGGGTGTTGACGTACTGGGGGCCAGGGTTGCCGAGGCCGATAAAAAGGCGCAGTTCCATAACGCTATCTAAACGCCCGGCACTCCCCGGGCGCAACGCGTATCCGGGCTTCCGGTCGCTGGCCCATAATAAAAAGACCGGCTCTTTCGACATTGACGTTATGACTAAAGGTTTCAGCGTTCAGACCAACCCCGAAAAAGAGTTCAGCACCTGGTTCTTTCGTGAGTATCGACGGCTGACCCTGAGCGCGCTCAGTGATTCTTTGCTGGGGACTCCCTCACCTGTGGATGTGCGGATGCGCACTGCTCGCGAACTGCCCGGCTGCTACTGGCTTTCTCAGCAATGGCCGCGAGTTCCCAATAAAAGCACGATCTTGAAAGTTTACCAGCGCGGCAAGATCGATAGCCTGGAGGCTCTCAATGAGCTGATCATGCGCTCTCCCGACAGCGATGAGATCCGCGATTGGGCACGCGACCACGCCGACCCGGCTTACGCCTGCGCCTGCTGCTGATGGGCACGCCCACGACCCAGATTGTCGGGATCGTCAACATCACAGCCGATTCATTTTCAGATGGGGGTCAATATCTCGACCCCCAGGCTGCCATCGCCCACGCCCAGACCCTCATCACCCAGGGAGCAGATTGGCTCGACCTTGGGGCCGAATCGAGCAATCCTGACGGCGAGGCGGTGAGCGCCGCCCAGGAAATCGCCCGCCTGACACCGGTCATCGAAGCGCTCGCACCCCAAAAAGTGCAGATCGCCGTCGATACCTGTAAAGCCGAGGTGATGGCCCACGCCCTGGCGTTGGGTGCGGGGATGATCAACGACATCACTGCTCTGAGTGACCCTGAGAGTGTCGAAGTGCTCAAGACCTACCGCGTCCCGGTCGTCTTGATGTTTGCGCGCAACCGCCTGCCGCGTGCCGAGAAGCGGATGGGTGACCCAGGCACTGTGCTGGCCGAGGTCGAAGCCTTTTTTGGGGAGCGCATCGAGCAACTTCTGCAGGCCGGATTGTCCGAAGACCAGTTAATCCTCGATCCGGGGATGGGCTACTTCCTGGGCAGCAACCCGGAGCCGAGCCTGATGGTGCTCTCAGCCCTCACGAAGCTGCGCCGCTTCGGGCAACCGCTCTACCTCTGTGTGTCGCGCAAATCTTTTATCGGTACGCTCCTCGGTGGTCGCTCCGTCCACGAGCGTGGGTCAGGCACCCTCGCGGCTGAAATCTGGTGTTATCTGGCCGGGGTCGATTATCTACGCACCCACGCACCGGCACCGCTACGGGACGCCGTGGCGGTACTCGGTGCGATTCGTGATTTTCAGTTGCACCCCGTCTAGAGCAGGTCGCGGGTATAGTCGGGAGCTGGCTCCGTGGGCGGCAAAGTAGGCAGGGTCGGACGAGCAGGTGGGATTTCGATAGGCTCTTCAGCCACGACGGTCGCCGGTGCCGGGAGCGCAGGCTGCGATGCGGGCGGGTGGAGCTTCTCCTGGGCGTTTTCCAGTAAGTCGGAAACGCCGTCGCGTGCTGTGTCGGAGAGGGCCTGGGTGCGGTCCTTCACCTGGTCGCCAAGGCTCTGGGTCCGCTCTTTCACCTCGTCGCCGAGGGTCTGGGCGCGCTCTTTCACTTCGTCGCCGAAGGTATGGGCACGCTCTTTCACCTGATCACCAAAAGCCTGGGTGCGTTCTTTAGCCTCATCGCTGAGGGTCTGGGCACGCTCTTTCACCTGATCGCCAAGACTCTGAGCGCGCTCTTTCACCTGGCCGAGCAAGCCCTTCGCCTGTTCGCCGAGAGCCTGGGTGCGCTCTTTAGTCTGCTCGACGACGGTACCGAAGCGTTGGCGCAGGCCCTCGGTGTAGAGGGTGCTGCCCGTGGCAATCGCTTCCGGGATGATCAGCCGCTTTTTGCCGAGCGTACCAATCGCCGCCGTCTCAAGCAGGTAAGTACCATCGGTGATGCCGCTCCAACCGGAAGCGGCGAATAGATAGTGGCTGATCACGCCGGTCTTGGCGTCAAACAGAAAGTCGCTGATCTTGCCGATTTTGCTGCCCTCCTCGGTCCAGACTTCGTGTCCGATCAGGCTGTCGGATTGTTTGGTTTCCTCGATAGCCATCGTGGCCAGCGAGGAAACCATCACGGCGTCGGTGCCGATGGTTTCGATTTGAGACAGCGTCAGAGATTTCTTCTGGTTGGCCAGAAAACCGGATTTGTAAAAGATGCCCACTACCCGGTGCGAGTCGGGGACCATCCAGATGTCATCGACCCGTCCCAGTTCATCGGTTGTTCTTAAATCGAGAATCAATCGACCGATCAGATCGCTGTACTTGATTGCGCCTTCTGCGATGCTCATTGAACCTCCAGGCCACTTACCTGCATGGTAAGCGGGAAGCGTTAAACCTTATCTTTATATTTTTACCTGGTTGGCGGCGATGCAAATCACCCCCCAGGCAGGAAAGGGCACGGTGCCGGTGACGTGCTGGCCTGCCAGGCCAGAAGCGCGGCCTGCTGGATGCGCTTGAGCGGTTGACCGGATTCGACGGCCAGGCGTCGGCAGTCTTCGTATTCCGGTTGGGCGTTGAGCACTTCGCCCTCGCGGCTCGCCACTTTCACATCCACTGGGCCATAAGCTGTTTCGACCCGTTCAATGCGGCGGTCCAGGATGGAGCGCATTTGAAATCGACGGCGGATGCCCAGGGTCGTCGTCTCGCGGTAGAGAATCTCTTCACAGTCCTCCACTCTGTCGGGTGCACACAGAACGGTCATCAGGGTTCCGGGGCGAGACTTTTTCATGCCGACCGGCACGGTGAAGACGTCAGCCGCCCCGGCCGCGAGCAGCCGCTCAAACAGATAGCCCGCTATCTGGGGGCTGAGGTCGTCGGTCTGGGTCTCAAGACAGGCGATCACCTCTTCGTGGGCGTGGCTGTGGTGGTGCTCATGGTGCTCGCTATGCTCGTGCTGGTGCTCTTTGTCCTGCTGCCGGCCGGACGCAAGCAACAGAGAAGTCTTCTCACCCAACCAGAGCCGCAACACATTGGGTAGGGGCAGGTCCATCTCACCCGCACCGAGACCGACTTTCAGCACGGCCATCGCAGGCATCTCTCCAAAAGCTTCGGCGAGGGCACAGGCAATGGCGGCCCCGGTCGGAGTGACCAGTTCCCGGTGGATACGGTTGCTGTAGACAGGCACCTGCCGCGATTCCCATAGCCGCGCGACGGCCGGGGTCGGCACCGACATCACCCCGTGAGCAGCCCGGACGAGGCCACCGCCGACCGGTAGAGCTGAACAGATCAGTTGGTCAATTGCGAGGTAATCGAAGCCCAGGCAGGTGCCGACGATATCGACGATGGCGTCGGTAGCACCGACTTCGTGAAAGTGAACCGCCTCGGGAGTCGTGTTGTGTACCAGGGCTTCGGCCTCGGCCAGGACCTCGAATACCCTTACACTCCACCGCGTCGCCCGTTCACTCAGGCCAGCCGCCTCGATCAGGGTGCGAATCTCCCTCAGGTGACGGGGGGCACGGGGGCGCTCTACAAGGTCCACGCGCGCCCTGGTCGCTGCGATGCCGTTCTTGAGGACGCGCTCGAAGTGCAGGTGATATTCATCCTTGAGGCCCAATCGGGCGAGCTGCTCGACCAAGTACGGACCCGGAACACCGCAATCGACCAGGGCACCCAGGCACATATCGCCCGAGATGCCCGCCGGACAGTCGAGATAGGCTAGTTTCATCTACTCCGCACTCCGACTTGCATTGCGGTCAGTTTAGCTTCTTGGCTTTCCGGGAGAACGGCGATCGCAAGCACCGCGATGGAGATCGTGGTGCGCAACACATATTTTCGCGTCTGCAGTTCTTACTATTGGCGAAATTGGAGAACTTTCATGGCAGATGGCCCGGTTCGTCCGCGTCTTGAATTTCCAACACCGTTGCTGTCGCTCATCCTTCTTGTGCTGACCATTCTGCTGTTTCTGGTTTTGCCCGTGGCAAACGATCTCGGACGGGGCTTTCTGGCCCTGGTCGCGGCCCTGTCGCTGATTTTGTTGCCGGGTTTTCTAGTACCGCAAGTGGGCAGGTTTGTGAATCGAGGCAGCCTGCTGGTGAATACGGGCGCCTCGTTTTTTTTCGGGCTGGTCAGTGTCATCTTCCTGACCCTGGGCAACATCTTCCCCTGGGTCGCAGTCTGGCTCGTCCTCTGCCTGCTGTGGACATTTTTACCCGACCCGAGCTTTCACCGCAGCGTTGAAGATAGCTTCGGCGACCTGTTTAACTGAGTGTGGCCCAAGCCAGTTGCAGCTAGCTTTTGCGGCGCTTGAGCTTTTCAAGCTCTTGTTCGAGTTCCCAATCTTGAAAGCGCTTGTCGAGGTCGTCAGGGCCGGTACGGCGTTCTGGACGACGCGTACTGGTCGTGGATTCGGCCTGGCTTGCCATGTGGGCTTCGAGTTCGGCGCGCTTTTCAGAGATGCGGCTGAGCAGGGCAGCGGTCTGCTGCTGCTGCTGCTTGAGCACACTCATCTGACCCCACAGTTCGTTGCCGCGCCGGAGTAGTTCGTCGGAGCGCTCTTTTGCTGAGCGAGCCAGGTCCGAGCGGTTGCCGCTGTTGGCCTGCTCGATACGTCCCTGCCACTTCTGAACGTCGCGGGCGACGTCCACAATTTGCTCTTGCAGGCGCTTGGTATCGCGCTGGTTTTGTTCGAGTTGCTGCTGGGCTTCGGCTTCTTGCTGGCGGACATTTTCAAGCAGCACCAGGAGTTTCAGGCGCGGATTGCTTTCTAGAAATTCATCAAGGCGGCTTTCAAGAAATGAACTGAGATCTTCCCAAACACCCATTCGTTAGGAGTCGCCCCCCAAATTCAGGGTGCGAGACTGTCCTCCTCGCTTCAGAATAACGCGGTTTATCGTGATCGCGCCGACCACCCAGCCGCCTCGAATCGTGGTGCCGACAGTACAGTCGCGCAACTCTTCCCCGAGTCGGATGACAGCGGTCGGCGACTGACCCTCGCGCTCGACGACGCCGACCAGGATGGGCTGAACCGGTGCGGGAGCCATGCTGGTCGGAACCATCGGGCCTGGGAGCGTCATAGTCGGCGGGGGTAGCACCGGCAGGGCGGCCGTGCGGGTTGAACCTGGGGTCGGTATCGGTGAGGAGATTGAGGTTGGGACGGGCAACGATGCGATAAAAGTCGGTGGGGCGGGCGGTAACCGCAGCATCGGAGCGTTGAGCGAAGGGCGGCGCATCAAAGAGACCGAGCGGATCTGGGGGAGCGGCTGGAAATCCGGGGTGGAAGCCGAGAAGGAGCCTGGTGCGCCGAAAGGATCTTTGGCGGCATTCAACGGCAAGCGGTTGAGCTTGGCTGCCAGGGCCTCGGTCTCGTGACGGTAATCTTTCAAGATCGTCTGCTCGGCGACGAGCGCTTGCTCGGCGGCAGGGATAGGCTGCACAGAGGTTGGAACCGGTGCCGGTTTAGGACCGAGTAGCGCAATCCACAACCCGACTACCAACCCGGCGGCACAGAGGGCTGCCCCGGCCAGGAGCAGTTCTGAGGAACGCTGTGGGCCAAAAAGCGGGCGTGTTGCCGCCGGTGCTGCGTCGCTCTGTCGTTCTGGCGGGTGGTCGGTTGTGGCAAGCAACTCATCTACTTCGTAAAACACATCGGCGATGACCAGGTCTGCCTTCGCTTCGATTGCTTGCCAACTGGTCGGCTTCGGTCTTGCCATAATTCCTCGCACAGACATCTCGGGATCGGGGCCGAAGTCCATGCGCGACGTGCAGTGCTCGATTGAGCCTCTAGACCCCGGAACCCAGACGTAGAGTACCCGCTTACAGCCGTACCAAATCGGTGTACTGGGTCAGGAGTTCTTCGGAGGTGAGGGTGTCTTTTTCGTCGGAAGGAGACCAGATCACTTCCAGAGCAACGAGCTGTTCGCCCGAGAGGCTACCCAGGGTCGAGAGGGCCTGGCGCAGTTCCTCGGTGCTGCGGACATCGCCGATGCGGGGTACACCCGTCTCGGTCGCGGCCAGCAAGGTTACCACGATGTACTCGGCCAGTTCGTCGGGGTTGTTGGCTTCAAAGGTTTTGGGCAGTGCCCGCTGACCGTTGCTGACACTGACGGTCTCATCGGTGTACTTGGTCCGCTCGGCGAGCGCCAACTGGTTGAACTGTGACTCGGCCTGTAAACGGGGCAGAGTCTGCTCTGCACTTTTGGCGTAAGTCCAGAATTCAGGGTTGCGCAGGAGTGCGAGGGTCACTTCCTGGTTGAGTTGGGCAAGGCCCCCAGGCGTACTCGTATCGGCTTCAAGCGCAATGCGGGTGAGGTCGTGTTGTAACTGTTTTGCCGAGGCGAGCAGGGCGACTTGCAGCCGGAATAGCTCGACCCGACCCGGATCCACTTCGTACTCGCCACCCGCGTCTTCTGCACCGGCATTGCGCCGAAACGACCTGAGCACATAAATACCGGCACCGACGATGACCACGACAACCAGGATGCCACCCAGCCCAAAGCCACCGCCGCCGTAGCCATAACCGCCACCGTAACCACCGCCGCCAAAGGGAATCGGCACAGGGACGGGCACCGGTACAGGCGCGTAACCGCCATAGCCGCCGCGGTAGCCACCGCTATAACCACCGCCGCCGTAACCGCCGCCGCCATAACCGCGAGAGGGAGCAGGCGAGTAGGAGCGACTCGGCGAGCGGAACGAGCCACCGCCCGCACGGCCACCGGAAGATCTTTGCGCCCAGGCTTCGCCGGCACTGAGCATCGTACCCAGGGCAAGGCTGAGGGTCAGCCCAAGGGTCGCCGTGCGGCGCAGCAGTGATTTGACAGTAGAAACCATCGCACTATCCCAGGAAAGACTTGATAGTCACAGTATAAAGACAGCAAGGGTGGAGAGCACTCTTCACCAGGTAGTGATTGCTGCTGATATTCAGCTGGCAAATCTGCCGGACAGGAGAGGAAAACTGCGTTCTGAACCTGCCTATGTAAGCTGGATAAACTAGATTAAGAATACTGACTGAGGAGAAATTGAGCCTGTGGATGTCCAAGCCGCCTTCGAGCAGAATGTCATGCACACCTACGCGCGCTTCCCAGTCGTCTTTGAGCGCGGTGAGGGCTGCTATCTCGAAGACAGCAATGGGCGACGCTACCTCGATTTCGTCGCCGGGATCGCAACCTGTGCCCTGGGCCACGCCCATCCGGTACTTGCTGCTGCGATTGCCGAGCAGGCCCACACACTGCTGCACGTCTCCAACCTTTACTACACGCCCCAGCAGGCTCGCCTCGCCCAGTGGCTGACGGCCAATTCCTGTGCGGACTCTGTTTTCTTCTGCAATTCGGGTGCTGAGGCCAACGAAGGGGCGATTAAGCTGGCCCGTAAATATGGACGCACCGTCAAAGGTATCGCCGAGCCGCAGATCGTCACGGCCCTGCAAAGCTTCCACGGGCGGACCCTGGCGACTATCACCGCAACCGGCCAGCCCAAGTATCAAAAGCATTTCCACCCGCTCGTTCCCGGCTTCAGCTACGCGCCTTACAACGACTTCGAGGCGCTACGCGCTCAGGTGAGCGACGCCACGGCCGCCATCTTGCTCGAACCGATCCAGGGCGAAGGCGGGGTGATGCCCGGTGAAATTGAATACTTCCGGCAGGTGCGCGAACTGTGCGACGAACTGGACATCTTGTTGATTCTCGACGAAGTCCAGACCGGCATGGGACGCACCGGCAGGCTCTGGGCCTACGAGCACCTCGGCATCGAGCCGGACGTCTTCACCCTGGCAAAAGCCCTGGGGGGCGGGGTGCCAATTGGGGCACTGCTGGCGAAAGCTGAATTTGCCCTCTTCGAGCCCGGCGACCACGCCAGCACCTTCGGCGGCAACCCGCTCGCCTGTGCCGCAGCCCTCGCCGTCTGTCAGACTCTCGAAACTGAGCACCTGGTGGCCAACGCCGAGGCCCGGGGCGCGCAGTTGGCGGCCGGACTGCGTCGGCTCGCCGACCGCTTTCCTGAGTTGGTGCGTCTGGCACGAGGCCGGGGCCTGATGCAGGGACTGGTGCTCACCGCTCCACGCGCAGCAGAACTTGTGAAACTGGCGATGGAGCAGGGTCTCCTGCTGGTCAGCGCCGGACCGGAAGTGATCCGCTTCGTGCCGCCGCTCATCGTCTCTGCTATGGAAGTAGATGAAGCACTCGCCATCCTCGAAGGCGTTCTGGCCCGCCTGCCGGTTGCCCTCAGCGTCTAAGTTGAATCGAGGGCTCCGTGATCAATTTGCGTCCCGCTACTCTTGGTGACTTAGATCTGCTCCGACACTGGGACGAGCAGCCACACACTGTCGCTTCAGACCCCAACGATGACTGGGGTTGGGAGGTCGAACTCAATAAAACACCCGATTGGCGGGAGCAACTCATTGCCGAACTTGACGGACGCCCGATCGGTTTTGTGCAAATCATCGATCCCGCCCGCGAGGAAAGCCATTACTGGGGAGACGTTCCGGCCGACCTGCGCGCCATCGATATCTGGATCGGCGAAGAGGCCGATCTGGGCAAAGGTTACGGGACGAAAATCATGCATCTGGCGCTTGCGCGCTGTTTCTCCAGCCCTGCTGTGTCGGCCGTGCTCATTGACCCACTTGTCAGCAACACTCGCGCCCACCGCTTTTACGAGCGGCTGGGTTTTCGCCCCTTGGAAACCCGCTGTTTCGGTGACGACGAATGCCTCATCCACCGCCTTGACCGCGCCACTTATCTGGCCTTGCTGGCTTAGCCCTGGACAATGATGCCGCCGCCGATTACCCGATCACCCGCATACCAGACAGCGGCCTGACCGGGGGAGATGGCAAACTGGGGAGCCTCGGTAAAGACGACGCGTACCCGGCCCTCTGCAAGCGGGAAAATAGTCGCCTCGACCGGATCAGCGCGATAGCGCACCTGAACTGCTGCCTGGATTGGGGCAGTGGGTTCGGCGATTGAGACCCAGTTGACCTGGGCAACGGTGCATTCGGGACTGAGGACACAGTCGCGTGGACCAACCACGACCCGGTTTTGAACGGCATCGACGGCGACTACGTAGAGCGGGTAGGGGGCGGCTACACCGAGTCCTCGCCGCTGACCGACCGTGTAATGGTGTGCGCCGTCGTGCTCTCCGAGTACCTGGCCTGCCGTGTCGACGATCTCGCCTTTGCGCTTTTCGATGTGGGCGTCGAGAAAGTTGCGCATCGAACCAGCCGCTTCCACCAGGCACAAGTCCATGCTCTCGGGCTTATGGGCGACGCTCAAGCCCAGCTGCTCGGCAACTTCCCGCGTCTGCTCTTTGGTTATCTCCCCCAGGGGAAAGACCGCACTCGCAATTTGCGTCTGGTTAAGGTCATAAAGGAAGTAGGACTGGTCTTTGCTGCGATCGACGGCGCGCCCGAGCCAGTGACGGCCGGTCTCGGTGTCAAACCCGGTGCGGGCGTAGTGCCCGGTGGCAAGCCGGTCGATGCCGAGCTTGTCGCGGGCATAGTCGAGCAGCAGGCCAAACTTCAATTCTTTGTTGCAGCGCGAACAGGGCAGTGGCGTCACCCCAGACTGGTAGCCTTCTACCAGAAAATCGACGATCGTCTCTTCAAAGTGCTTGCGAATATCGACGATGTAGTGAGCGATTGCCAGTTGGTCGCAGACGCGGGCAGCATCTTTCATACCGTCCGAGCAGCAGGAACCCTTGCCGCGCATCAACCAGAGGGTGACGCCGCAAACGCGGTAGCCCTGCTGCTGCACGAGTGCGGCGGCGACCGAGCTATCGACGCCACCAGAGAGCGCGGCAACAATTTTAGGAGAGGCCATGACTTCAATACAGCAATAGACATCCAGTATGTCATTCGAGCCGGGTGACCCAACAGGCTCCCGGCCCCCAGCCGTCGAGCCAGCCGAGCAGCGGTTCGACGGGCACCGGGGCAAAGCGCACCGCCTCGGTGAGCGTCGTTACCCGCCAGCCACTCGCCGTCGCCAACTGCTGCAACCGCTCGCTACTAAAGAATTGGCCCCGATAATAAGGATGGTTTGAGAAGGGCCGAAAGAGTTGCTGCTGGAGTCCCCACAAGCTTTGCCGGTTGAGCACGCACAGGACCGCCCGCCCACTTGTCACTCGGCGCATCTCGGCGAGCGCACGGGCCTGATCGCCCACAAATTCCAATGCATTCGAGCAGAGCACTGCCTCGAAACGACCGTCCGCAAAAGGCAGGTCCTCCGCCCCAGCTACTTGAAAATGGCCCTTCGGTACCCGCCGCTTCGCTTCAGCCAGCAGCTTCGCGTCAGGATCGATGCCGGTGACCTCGGCCCCCTCGGCTTTTAAGAGTTCACTGTAATGACCGGCACCACAACCGATGTCGAGTACAGAGCGACCGGCTACCGGAGCAATGAGCGGCCTGATTGCTTCCCAACAGCGCCTCAAGTAGCGCCTACCGAGCGGTTGTGCGTACCAATCGCCAAGGTCGGCAAAATCACTCATTGCCCTCTCCACAGAAGGTACTACTCTCTAAGCTTCGGCTAGTCCGAGCCGAGAGACATGGCGCTCTCGACTGCTGGTGTCTGGGGAGAGTAGGCCGGGTACTTCTGCAAGATGGCGGCGAGTTTGTGCTTGGTCGCCTCGGGGACATCGCCAGGCTGGGTCAGCAGTGCGTACTTGAGGGCGGAATGGCTCGTACAGGTGGG
Organism: Gloeobacteraceae cyanobacterium SOY_34_metabat_159; assembly: GCA_031399965.1. Classification (GTDB taxonomy): domain Bacteria; phylum Cyanobacteriota; class Cyanobacteriia; order Gloeobacterales; family Gloeobacteraceae; genus JANNPH01. The sequence continues at coordinate 27,848 of JANNPH010000039.1, forward strand.
CATCAAGGTGTGCAACCGCTCGACCGTGGCTCGGATGATGCGCTGGGCGTTCTCGGCATTTTTGTGCAGGTTGTCGAGAATCAGCTCGACTGTGACTGCACCGTGGTCCGGGTGCCAGCAGTCGTAGTCGGTGACCAGGGCCATCGTTACGTAGCAAATTTCCGCCTCGCGGGCCAGTTTTGCTTCCTGCAGGTTGGTCATGCCGATGATGTCGAGATCCCAACTGCGGTAGAGGCGCGATTCGGCAAGGGTCGAGAAAGCCGGTCCTTCCATACAGACGTAGGTACCGCCGGTGTGGATGCGGGTGTCGCCCATCAGGTCAATGGAACGGGCAGCCTCGGCGACGATCTGGGCCAGTTCTGAACACAGAGGCTGGTCGAAGCCGATGTGGGCTACCAGGCCGTCGCCAAAAAAAGTCGAGGGGCGGTCCTTAGTACGGTCGAAGAACTGGTCGGGAATGACGATGTCGCGCGGACGGTATTCTTCCTTTAAAGACCCGACGGCTGAAGCGGAGATTAAATACTCCACTCCGAGCATCTTCATGGCGTAGAGGTTGGCCTGGAAAGGCAACTCGCTCGGTGTCAGGCGATGGCCGCGTCCGTGGCGGGGCAGGAAGGCAACCCGCTCACCCTGGAGGGTGCCGATGGTGAAAGTATCCGAGGGGTTGCCGAAGGGTGTTGAGAGTGAGACCTCGGTGACATCGAGCAAATCGGCCATCTGGTAGAGGCCGCTGCCGCCGATAACGCCGATCCGGGCGTGTTCAGTCATAAGAGTCCGGGGAACTGCACCCTCAGTGTATCGGTCTTGAAGCTCTGTGTTGCGGGTACGCTAAAGGCGTTATCGGCAATCAAGAGGGGCGGTCGTGGTGCTTGGCGTTGGGTATTGGCTTGTAATCGGAGCGGCAGTCGGCAGCTTCGTGAACGTCGTCGCTTACCGACTGCCCCTCGGGCTCTCGATTCTCTGGCCCCCCTCGCGCTGTCCCGAGTGCAAGACTACCCTCGGACCGGGTGAAAACGTGCCGATCCTGGGCTGGCTGCGGCTCGGGGGCAAGTGCCGCCACTGCCGTACACCAATTTCGCCGCGCTACCCGGCGGTGGAATTGCTCTGCTGTGTCCTGTTTGGAGTGCTTGCAGCCCAGCTCGGAGCGGAATTTACACCAGTTAGCTTATTAGAAGTGGCCTTCTGGGGATTTTTTGTCGCCGTGCTGCTCGCTTTGAGCCTGATCGACATCGATACGATGGAGTTGCCGAGCGAACTCACCCGCGCCGGTATCCTGGTCGGACTGCTGTTTCGGACCTTTTATCCGGTGTTTGCCACCGGTCGTTGGGATGCCGGTCCGCCCGGCCTGGTGGACGCACTCTACGGGCTTGTGCTCGGTATCGGGCTATTTGATTCGATTAGTTACATCGGCGAAAAGATCATCGGTCAAGAAGCGATGGGCGGTGGTGACGCCGTGCTTGCGGCCCTGATGGGTGTCTGGCTCGGCTGGAAGATCTTGTTGGTTACCCTTGCCATCGGATTTTGTCTCGGTGCTCTCATTGGCGGACTGGGACTCGCCACCGGACGCCTGAAGCGCGAAGAGCCGCTGCCTTTCGGTCCCTTTCTCGCTCTCGGTGGGATAGGTGGGCTATTGTTTGGGGAAACATTATTAACAAGTTACCTGAGCCTCATCTAAAACTCATATAACCCTTATCAAAAGTCAGGGAGCCAACACAGTGACGAGCATGCTAACAAAATTCCTGGGCAGCAAAGGAGGGATGGGTATCGAGATTACCTCCGAGCAGGTCACCATTGCCCAACTCGAAAAGAGGGGCAGTCGTCTGAAGCTCAAACACCTGGTCTCGGCTCCCACCCCCGCCAATGCCGTCATCGACGGCCGCGTCGAAGACCCGCAGGCAGTCGCCACGGTTATCCAGGAACTGATGACCACCCATCGCCTGAAGGGTACTTCAGTCGCCACAGCCATCCCCGGTCGCGAAGCGGTAATTCGGCTCATCAGGCTACCCGCTGATCTGCAGTCCGATGAGTTGCGCGAAGTTGTGCTGAACCAGGAAGCCGAACTCTACCTTCCCTTCCCGCGCGAAGAAGCTTACGTAGATTACCAGCCACTCGATTCAGCCGTGGACCCCGATGGCGTCAAGCGCCAGGAAGTGCTCCTGGTGGCAGCCCAGCATGTCGTCGTCAATTCTTATACAGAGGCCCTGCGCCGCGCCAACCTCACCGTCAAGACGGTCGATATCGCGAGCTTCGCCCTTATCCGCGCCCTGCGCAACCAGTTTTTACAGTATTCTCCCGATGAAGCGATTGCCCTGGTGCTGCTACAGGCCGAAGGTACCGAGATTTCGATCTTGATTAAAGGGGTGCCCCAGTTTTCGCGCACGGTCAGCCTCGGCACCTGGGAATTTCGAGAAGTGCTCGCCCGCACCCTCGACCTGCCCGCGAGCCAGGCATCAACCCTCCTGCAGACGCTGACACCCTCAGTAAGCGGGCAGGCAAATGCTGAAGACCAGTCTTTCTCAGGACGGGGCATCGCCGCTCTGCGCCGTGTGCTCACTGAACTTGCCGAGGAGATTCAGCGCTCGCTCGACTTTTATCTCTCTCAGGGGAATGTCGCCCCGGTCGGTCAGGTGCTCCTGGCCGGCAGCGGTGCCAACATCAGCCAGCTCGACCAGTTCTTGAGCCAGCGGCTGACCCTGCCGGTGACCCAGATTGACCCGCTTTCCGTGCTCGCCCTGCCGGAAAACAGCGTTCCCCAGGAAAGCCGGGCCGGAGTTGGTATTGCCTTGGGCCTCGGCCTGCGGAGTATTTGAGCACTTATCCTTCAAGCCCAACGTGAGGACAGTACAGATGTTCGTGCCAGAGATTAATTTTTTGCGGGACCAGGCAGGGCGTACAGCAGCCAACAGCGGCTACACGCCTGCTCCCGATTTCAATGAGTCCAGCCCCGGCGGTATCGACCCGCTGCTGATCGGTGCCGCAGTGCCGATTTTGAGCCTGGCCGCCGTTGCCGGTCTGACCCTCTTTTTCAACTCGCAGGTGAGCGCCAAGGAGGCGTCGGTCGCCGAACTGGACGGCCGCATCTCGACTCTCAACCAGCAAATTGCCAGTATCAACAGCCTCAAAAAAGAGATCGAAAGTGAGCGCTCCCGCGTCGAAGCGGTTGTCAATCTCTTCGACCTCTCGCGTCCGTGGTCGGCCGTGCTTGAGGACCTGCGCCGCCGGGTGCCGGAAGGAGTCTGGCTCAGTTCACTCACCTCGGCCTCTTCAAAAGACGGCTACGACACAGTGCAGCTCGAAGGCAAGGCCCTCGATTTCCAGCAAGTCGCCGCCCTGCAGCTGACGCTCAAAGATTCGCCCTTCGTGAACGATGCCACTGTTCAGGATGCGACGAAAGAAGACAGCAAAGACGGCTCGCCGACGACCATCAATTACAAAATTCAGGTCAAGCTCACCGGCCGCAAACTGCGCGAGATGGTCACTGCGCTAGAAACGACCGGTTCTGTGGGCATTCTTGAGAAGCTACGCCGCGTCCAGCAGGAGAAACTCGTACGATGACTACTACTTCGCGCTTTCTTGGACTGGAACTCGACCGCCGGGGGATTGCCCTGCTGGTCGGTGCCGGCGGCACCCTGGCAGTCGCGGTGATCGCCTTTCAAATTACTATCCCTCAATACACCAAGATTCAGGACCTGGAAGGGCAGATTGCCGCCAAGACCCAGGAAGTCAGTACCAAGCAGCAGCAGCTGGCACAACTGCCCGAACTGACCGCCCAGCGCCAGCGCTCGGCCCAGTTGTTTGCCTCGGTCACTTCGCTGATTCCAACGGCCGACAAGCTGCCCTCGCTCTTGATCGATACCACCCGCATGGTCCAGGCAAGTAACGCCGACCTGCGCAAATTTACCCCTGGCGACTTGAAGGCTATTCCTGAACTGGCCGGTGTCGCCAATATCAGCTCGACCTCGGCGAAGGTCAGCCTGAATGCAACGTTTGCCGAGGCGCTTGCGCTTCTACGCAACGTAGAACGACTTGAGCAACTGCTGCGGATTGAAAATGTGACGCTCAAGCCCGTCGACACCAAGGCCAGTGCACCGGGCGGCAGTCCCAACCAGCGCCTGGTCGCCGAGTTTGAATTGACAGCCTACGTCCAGGGCAGCCCTCCCGCTGACCCGGTCCCGGCAACCGCTACAAGCCCGCAGGCAGCACCCGCCACGCCCGCACCCGCCAAGTAAAATTCACCGGTTCCTACTCATGCAAGAAGATTCCCAGTTTCAATCCCAGGCTGAAACCAAGCCCGGGACCAATCCTCTATTGTTTGTTTTGCTGGCCGTTGTGGTGTTGGGCGGGGGAGCCTGGTACTTCCTGGGACAGCCCACCGAGAGCCCGGCCGTCGTCGAAGGGGCCGCACCGGCCGTCCCGGTGAACCGCACTCCGGCCGTCGTCGTCGAGCAACCGGTCAGATCTGAGCCGATTGCGCGTACGACCAATGCCCTGATTGCGATCACACCGACCGCGACCGCCCAGCGTCAGGCTGTCGCCAGTGCCGGCAAAGATGACCCGTTTCGGACTGTCACCTACGCTCCGAAGCCGATTGTCGTCGCCCCGATCCTGAAGCCGGTGGTGCCGGTGAGCGCGCCTATCCCCAAGGAGTTCTTCTCCAAGTCGATTATCGTGCTCGGCATCGTTTCGACCCCGAAACAGGCTTACGCGATTCTTTCCTACGAAGGCCGCAACGAAATTGCCCGTACCGGGGACGCCGTCAAGACTGCCATCGTCAAGTCCATCTCGGCCCAATCGCGAACGGTGACGTTTCGCGAGAACGGCGAAGAAATCACCCGTGCCCTAGAGGTTGGCCAATCGTGAAAGATCTAAGTGTGTGGAGTAAACGGGCGCTCTGCGCCGCCGCCCTGGTGCCGATGCTCGGGGCCACTGCCAATGCTGCCAGCATCACCGGCCTCAAGGTCGTCGAAGCCAACGGCAAACGCCAACTCGTCGTCGAACTGAGCGGCAGCGGTCCGCGCGCCCAGGTCGTCACTGCCCTGCGCGACAAAGCCTGGGTGGCTGAACTCAAAGACACCCAGCTCAAAGTCGGCACCAATACGACCGGCAATTTTCGCCTCGACCGTCCGGGTCTGGCCCTCGATCTGTTAGAAGCGACCCAGGTAGACCCGCAGACCGTGCGCGTGCGCCTCGTCGGCGTCGACGCAGCTCCGGGCGTGAGCATGGGCGAGACGACGGCAACCCGGCTCGTCTTTGAGCTGGGCGCGTCTCCCGGTCCACAACCCCTGCAGGCCGTCTCCGCAAGCCGCACTGACGGGCAGCTCGATAGCGTCGGCAACGGCGAAGCACCGAAGCGCTTCGCCGCCCGTGCCGTAGCACCGCCCACCGGCGACATCGCCGTCGGCGAGATTACTGTCGGCAAGCCCATCGAACTCAGTTCCAACGACCGGGTAACCCTGGTGCTCAAAGATGCACCCGTGCGCGAAGTGCTGCAGATCCTGGCGCGCCGTGCGGGCTTCAACATCCTCTTTGGTTCGGATGTCGGCACTCAGCGCATCTCGATGGATATTCAGGGCGAGGGTCTCGAAGACACCTTTAACTTCGTGCTGCGCCTCAACAACCTCAAAGGTCGGCGCGTCGGCAAGACCGTCCTGGTCGGCACCGAAATCGCCCAGGATCTCTTGCAGACCCAGATTCGCACCTTCCGCATCAACCAGGCGGACGTGAACCAGGTTGCCGGTGTCCTGCGCGGCCTCGGAGCCCAGGTAACCGGGGCGAGTGCAATCGGTGGCGTTGGCGGCGGGGCCGGAGCCGGAGCAGGCGTCGGCGCGGCGGGCGGTGCCGCAGGCGGCGTAGGTGGTTCGGCCATCGGCAGCGGTCCGCTGAAAGGCGAACTGTTTGTCACCCTCGATGCGCGCACCAATTCGCTGACGGCGATTGGTACCCCACGGGCACTCCAGATTACCCAGGCACAAATTGCCCAGCTCGATGTGCGCAAGCGCCAGGTAATGATCGACGTCAAACTCGTCGATGTCAACCTCAACAACGTCACCGACCTCGGTTTCCGGCTCGGCGGTTCGTCGGGTAATTTCTCCCTGGGCAACCTCAGCACTGCCGGCCAGTTCGGCGGGTTGAGTCAGGGCATCACGTCGACGACAACGTCCAGCACTGGTGGCACGACCACCGTCACAACCGGCGGTATTGGTCCGCTCACCCCCGGCTTGATTACCGGCACCTCGACACCCGGTACCAGTCTCATCTTCAACACGCTCAACGCACTCACTTCTGCAATTGCCTTCCGGCTCGATGCCGCCATTCAGGAAGGTTCTGCAAAGGTGCTCGCCTCGCCCAAAGTCGTAGTCTCTGCCGGTGAAAGTTTCTCGAAGCCGAACAACGCAAAAATCGATATTACCGACGATGTCATCGTTGGTACGACAATCAGCGTCGATCCGGCGACGGGACTGACGACGAGCACCGTCAAAATCGACAAAGTGGGCGTTATCCTCGACATTCAAGTCTTCAGCATCGACGACAACGGCTTCGTGGAGGTCACCCTCAAGCCCCAGGTCAGCTCGATTAACGATGTCCAGCGCGACGCAGCCAACAACTTGATCACGCTGCTCACCCGCCGCAACCTCGATATTCAGCGCCTGCGCCTGCGGGATGGTCAGACCTTCGTGCTCGGTGGCGTGATCCGCGAGCAGGACCGCTCGATTATACAGAAGGTGCCGATTTTGGGCGATTTGCCGCTGCTTGGTTCTTTGTTCCGATTCCAGAGCAATTCCAACGAACGGCGCGAAGTGGCCCTGATGGTCACCCCGCACATCCTGCGTGACCCATCGATCGAACCGCCGGTTGCCCTGCCGTCGGCCCCGGTCAGTGCCACCCCGGACGCTGTTCAGGTGGGTAGCCTGCCGAAACCAGCTCAGTAAAGATATCCCTCTAAGAAGCCCTCTGCTACGGCAGGGGGCTTTTTTTGGAAGTCGAAAGCGCAAGCCGCTCCTCAAGGCCGGGTGAAGTCGGGTCTGGTGGTGAAGAGCTTTTTGTGCGTGGAGATATCGCGGGAGGAAGGCCCGTCCACGCCGCTGAAAAACGGGAACATGATGTCGTTGCTGTCGTTGCTGTGACCACCGATGCCCAGGGAGTGGCCCAGTTCGTGCACGGCAACCGCCTCGACCCAGTGCAGGCGCTCCGCCTCGGTCCAGTTTCGAGTCTCGCGCAGGTTGATGTTGACCGAGACCGCAGACAGCAAATTCATCTGCTGCAGCACTTGCTCCCGCCGCCGGTAATTGCTGGCGCCGCCGTAGCGCTCTTCGACCTGCTTGATGGCGAGGGCAAACGGTTTGAGCAGGGTATGGGCGAGGATGCTGTTGACAGTGGGCGCGTCGGTGAAGGTGACGACGATGTCTGCCAGTACCGGGTGATCGACTCTCACGAAGCCGACGGTACCCTCGCTCACGCGCTCCCATTTCTGGGCGGCAGCCCAGACCGCCTCGGCGAAAGCTTTGCCGGGTGCGGCCCCGAAGTAGAGCCGCACCGGCATCCGCGACAGGCGGGCCAAGTAAGTACCGTCGCCGCCGACCGCCTCAGCAGCGGTGGATCCCAGTTTCCAGCGGAGGTTTTCTGCATAATCGCCCTCGGCCTGGGGGGCAGCGACCCAAAATAGGCGCGGGCGGCTTGAGCAGCTTTGCAGGTCCAGCCCGTAGACCTGGGCGCGGTGGCTCAAGTACAGTATCTGCTCGGGCGTCACCTGATCTGGCTGCTCCACCAGAAGTGATGCGGCACAGGCCGTCAGCTTCAGGGCGTTGCTGACGCGCTTGCGCAGTTGAAGGGCGCGCTCCAGATAGGTAATGGCCAGGGGCATGTCCGAGAGGCGAAGCCACTGTTGACCGAGTTGCTGGTATACGAAGCCGAGGGCTTCGCGCCCCTGCTCCGAAGGTAGCGCGGCGAGCGAACGCTCCAGTAAATCGGCGGCCGTCTCCCAACGCTGCTGGCGCACTGAAGCCAGAGCCTGGTTGTAGAGCGGTAATGCCTGCTTCGGATCGACCGTGCTCAGCGAGCGGGCGGATGCTTGTCCTGCCTGGAGCAGGGCGCTCTCGGGTCTTGCCGGGGCAGGCGGTTTGAGGGAAGTGTCCAGTCCCAGGCCAATGACCTGGTTGCGGTGGAGCAGGGTCTCCGGTTTTTTGAAGACAGCAAAGTCGGTGTTGAATTCGAGCTTTTCGTCGGTCGGTAGAACCTCGGAGCGAACGCTCTGCTCCAGTTTCAAATTGCCCACGCTCTCCAGTTCCAGGCGGTGGCCCAGGGGCTCAGCAGGCACCAGGCGGCCGGTTACGGGCGTCTCCTCCGCGAGTACTGGCAGGCCGTTGCGGTCGCGCACGGTGAACGCGATCCGGCCTTTGATCGGCTGAGTCTCTCCGCGCGGAACGGTCGTGTCCGACTCGATGTCGAGGCGCACCGGCAGCCAGGTACCGGCCGGCAGTTGCAGAGCTTTTGCCCGCCAGGCTGCTACCACCGGTTCGAGAGTGACGCCCGTGCCGTCGGTGCTTGCCTGGCGGGCGCGCTTGGCGGGAGCATCCTCCACTTCAACTTTCAAGCGCCGCAGGCCCATCCCCTGCAGGCGGGCCAGGAGTGCGGCGGTATTTTGTGAGAGCTGCGCCGGGTCTGAGGCTGGACCGACCACTACTTTCAACGCATCTGCCTGGCGCTCAGAGGAGCGGACGTTGCCCCAGCCGAAGATCTGCTCCGCCGCCAGAGCAGGCGTGGCGGCGAGGGGGCGCAACTGTGAAACTCTGGGCAAGGCGTCCTCCGGCGACAGTTCGGGCATCGGCACGGGGGAATCGACAACCGGCAAAGCCACCGTCAGCGGTCCACCCTGGCGGCGGACCTTGAGCGGTACGCTCTTTGCGGGCTGACTTGCCGCGATGGCGTCGGCAATCTCCGGCAAACTACCGACGGGACGATCGGCAATAGCCTGGGGCTGGTCCCCGAGGCGCAGCGCCAGTTGTCCGGCCTGGGGGGTGTACCAGCCCGTGATGATGGGACCACTGGGGGTGCTCAGCAATTCGATGCCCAGGAACCGGTTGCGTGGGCTGGCCGTGACCACCGGTGTTCCGTCGGCGCTCAGTTTTACCAGCACATCGACCTGCGGCGCTTTCAAAGCGACCGGCAGCGGCCGGAAAGGGGCGATGCGCCGTAGGGCTGCGAGCACCTCCTCGTTGAGTGCTTCTGTCTCGGTGGCTGTACTCTCGGCCTTGCGCAAAAATCCGCCGTGATCGATTTGCAGGCGCAAAGAGATCGGGACCTTCCGCCCGTTTGGCAATTGCCAGTTCTGCTTCAAGTGGTCCTGCAGCTCGGCTGTCCAGAGGGTCAGCGGATCTTGAGCCTGGGCGGGAGCGGCAAACGCGATAGACAAAGCCAGGAGCGTACAGAAAATTCGCATGATCTCCTCAGATCCACCCGCTCAAATATAGAGCCACTCGCCAGGTAAATGTCTACGCTTCATGGCGCAGGTTTGAGCGGGCGCGAGACCCAGGAGTTGCCCGCAAGGGCAAAGCGCCAGAGCAAGTCCCTACCGTACTTGAGGCCAATGCGCCCAGTGTTGAGCACGTTGTCGTCGGCCACTGGGGGACCAGACTCGAACCAAAAATCTGGGCGCGGTAATTGCGTGCATTCCCACTCGCGCTCGATAGCCAGGGCCTCACAGAGTCGGGCGGGGCCATTGGTCAGGTCCGCCGAACCGTGACGAAGCGTGCGCATTGCTGTCTGGCCACTCAGAGGTTCGAGAGCGCGCACCAGGATGCAGCCGGGATTGCCGACTGTGTCGCTCACGATATTGAGCAGGGTGTGCTTATAGGAGCGGTGCAGATAAATGAATCCCGGTGGACCACTGAGCAACTCCCAGATCCGCTTGTCGCGGGCAACGACGTGGCAGGCAGGATCGCGTAGACCGCCGTAGGCCTCTGTTTCGACAATGCGGCCACTGAGGCGTTCCCCGGCAAGTACCCGCACAATGGTACAGCCGAGGAGCAGGCGTGCCACCCGCAGGGGAGATTCGTTAAAAAAGTCTACGGGCAACACTTGAAACGGTAAATTCATGCTATCCGTGTTTACACTGACAAGCGGCGGCTCCCTATGATCACTGGACGCCAAACGACCGGGCACCTTCAGCAATTTATCCGTAAAAACCACGATCTGATCGTCAAGTGGTATCAGGACGATCACTTAAGTTGGACGGTGATCGCCGCTCGCCTCAACCAGTGCCTGCGCGGCGGCGGGATCAGCGCTCCGATGCTGCAGGCCTGCTTGCCCTACCTCAAGCGGATACCCCGCTCGGTGGCACTTGAAGTCGTAGCTTCTACCGGCTGGCAGCAGGCGGAGATCCAGGTGCAAACTCTGCAGGAGCGCGTGCGGCAGCAAGAAGAGCTGATCCGCCTGCAGGGTGGACGTGTACGCGAGACGGCCCGGCGCTGGGCTCGCCTTGAAGAACTGCTTACCCAACTGATGCCCCTGATAAAAGACGCCCGCAGTTCTGCCGAACGTCTACCGCGCAACCACCCGGTCGCCCGCCATCTGCGAGAACGCCTCGAACAACTCGACGTAATCCTGGGCAGTACCGACCGCGAGACCGAGGTGATCGAGTCGCTCACGATCGTGATTGCTGCTCTCGAACAGCGGACCGATTTTCAACAAGACGGCCAGGCGCGGCTGGGGGATCTCAACTTTTGACCCTGGCTGCTCTGCGTGCCAGGCTGGGGTGATGAGCCTACCAACCTTGCGTCAAAGTTTCCACACAGTTCTACAGCAACCCGAGGCTGAAATAGACCTGGCAAGAGCCGCCCTCTACTTTGCCCAGGAGGAGTATCCTGACCTCGACAGCGAGGAATATCTCAACGCACTCGACACGATGGCAGAGGAAGTGCGCGAACGGCTGAGCAAGGAGCGCTACCCGCTACAGGTCTTAAAGGCCATCAACCACTATCTTTACGATGACCTTGGTTTTCAGGGCAACACCGCCGACTACTACGATCCGGGCAACAGCTACCTCAACCTGGTAATCGACCGACGCACCGGTATTCCCATCACCCTGGCCCTCGTCTACCTCGAAATTGCCCGACGCATCGACTTTCCGATGGTGGGCGTCAGTATGCCGGGACACTTTCTGATTCGCCCGGACCGCGACGATATGGAAGTCCACGTCGATGCTTTTCACCGGGGCGAACTGCTATTTCGCGAAGATTGTGAAGAGCGCCTGCAGGCAATTTATGGCCCCGTTGCACTGCAGTCCGCCTTTTTTGAGCCGGTGAGCGCGCGCCGCTTTCTGACCCGGATGCTCACCAACCTGAAATTTGCCCATCTGCGGCTCGAACAGTGGGAAAAAGCAATCGTCGCCATCGAATACATCCTGCTGATTTATCCGCTGACACCCGTCGAATGGCGCGACCGGGGCATCCTATGCCACCGGCTCGGGCGCTTGAGTGAAGCACGGACTGACCTGGAGCGCTACCTCGAAAGCTCGCCCAACGCTGAAGACGCCTTGCGCCTGCGCGAATTTTTAGACCGGATGCCTTGAGTCATCATGCGAAAAGCCTGCCGGAGTTCCGGCAGGCTTTTCGGTTTTAAGGGAAATGGGAATCTAGTCTTGCTGCTGAGAGGGGGCCGGAGTCGGGGTAGGAGGCAGCCCTTCGAGGCGTTCCCGTGTATTGCCCCGCAACCACTGGCCAACGTTGAGCTGCAAATCGTCGATGTAGGTGAAGACCACCGGGATCACAACCAGCGTCAGCAGAGTCGAGGTGATCAGGCCACCGACCACGGCAACTGCCATCGGTGAACGGACTTCAGACCCCGCCCCAATCCCGAGGGCAATCGGCATCATGCCCGCGATCATGGCGATGGTCGTCATCAAGATCGGCCGCATGCGCGCTTCCCCGGCGCTCATGATCGCCTCGTAGCGCGGCCTGCCTTCCTGCATTGCCATCAAGCAATACTCGACCAGCAGAATCGCGTTTTTGGTGACCAGGCCCATCAGCATGATGATGCCGATGAGGGCATAGATACCCAGCGACTTGCCGAAAACCAGCAGGCCGATGAGTGCGCCGCCTAGCGAGAGGGGCAGCGACATCATGATCGTCAGCGGCTGCAGGAAGCCGCCGAAAAGGAGCACCAGCACCGCGTAAATGAGCAGGACGGCCGCCGCGATGGCGAAGCCGAAGTTGGTGAAGACGTCGCGCTGAATCTCGGAGTCGCCCGCCGGTTGTTCTTTGACGTTGGGGGGCCGGTTTTTGTAGGCGGGCAAATTGCGCACGGCTTTGAGTGCGGTGCCGAGTTCGGTGCCAGGGGCGAGGTTGGCTTCGATGGAGACTTTGCGGGCGCGGTCGTAGCGGTCGATCTGGGCGGCACCACTACCGACCTCGATATTGGAGACTGCCCTGAGCGGTACCAGGCGACCGTCGTTGCCGACGACGCGCAGGTTGGCAATCGTCGCCATGTCGCCCCGGAAAGCCGGGTCGAGCTGAACGCGAATGTTGATCTGGCGGTCCGCGAGATTGAATTTGGCGAGGTTGGCGTCGATGTCACCGAGGCTCGCAATCAGGGCTGTCCGCGCAATCGACTGGACCGAGACGCCCTGGTCGGCAGCGCGGTCGAAGTCGGGCCGCACCAGGATTTCAGGGCGCAAGAGCGCCGCACTCGAAGTGACTTCGATGAGGCCCGGTACTGCACGAATTTGATTGGTGAGGTCTTCGGCCGCCCGGTTAAGCGAGACCGAATCGTCGCCCGTCAGCACCAGCTGCAAGGGCTTACCACCGCTTACACCGCTACCCGACGAGGAAATCCGCACACCCGGTACTTGCTGGAGGGGGCCACGAATCGCTGCCTCAAACTCCTGCTGGCTGAGCTTACGGTCTTCCTTGGGAACCAGGATGATGTAGACGCTGGCTTTATTGACTTCACCGCCACCGGAACCGCCGCGTCCACTGGGTGTCCCGACCGAGACGAAGATTTTAGCTACCTCCGGGCGGGCGCGGACGATGCGCGAAATCTGTTGAGTGGCGCGGTTCGAGTCCTCGATAGTCGATCCAGGGGGCAACTCGACACTCAAGATCGCCTCGCCCCGGTCGGTAGCCCCGATAAGCGAAGTGGGCAGGAGCGGCAGAAGCATCAAACTGCCGACAAAGAACCCGATGGCGGCAAGCACCGTCAAGAAGCGGTGCGCTAACGCCCAGCCGAGGATGTGGTCATAGACGCGCACCAGCCACGACTTGTCCTGAGTATGGGGCAGGGGCTTCATCATGTAGGCGGCCATCAGCGGTGTCACCATCCGCGCCACCACCAGCGAGAAGAGCACCGCCGCCGCGACCGTCCAGCCAAACTGCTTGAAGAACTGGCCCGGAATACCGGACATAAAAGCGACGGGCACGAAGACCGCCACAATCGACATCGTAGTGGCGACGACCGCAAGCCCAATCTCGTCGGCCGCATCAAGAGAAGCCTGGTAGGGCCGCTTGCCCATGGCGATGTGGCGGACGATGTTTTCGATTTCGACGATAGCGTCATCAACCAGGATGCCGACCACCAGGGCAAGCGCAAGCAGGGTCATGTTGTTGAGCGTGAACCCGGCAAGCTTCATCACCGCGAAAGTCGGAATCGCCGAAAGGGGCATGGCAATCCCGGCAATAAAGGTCGAGCGCCAGTCGCGCAGGAATATCCAGATCACGACCACAGCAAGGGCCGCCCCGAGCAGCAACGCTTCAATCGAGGCGTCGTAGGACTCGTGTACGAACTTGCCATTGGTCCGAATCAGTTCGATGCGGATGTCGGCAGGCAGCGTCTTTTGCAGGTCTTCAATTTTTTTATGAATGCCGCTCTCGACGCTGACCAGGTTGGAGCCGGTCGAGCGAACAACAGAGAAAGCAACGACGGGCTTGCCGTTCAAGTAAGCGAGCTGACGCTGCTCGGCCGCCACGTCGCTCACCGTACCGAGGGTGTCGAGGCGGGCGTAGGTGCCATTGGGAAGGGCAATCTGGGTCGAGCGCAACTGCTCGATGGTGCGGGCTGATCCCAGGGTGCGAATCGCCTGCTCGGAAGTACCCACTTCACCCCGGCCGCCCGGTAGATCGATATTGAGCGCCCGGATCTGCGTATTGACCTGGTCGGCGGTGACGCCGATGGCCTGCAGACGGTTGGGGTCGAGGTTGATGCGGATTTCGCGGTCCACGCCGCCCGAGCGCTGCACCTGGGAGACCCCCGGTACGGAAAGCATCGTGCGCGAGATGTCGTTATCGACCAGCCAGCTCAGTTCGACGGCCGAGCGCTTATCGGAGGCGACGGTATAGGAGATAAACGGTCCGCCGGAAAAGTCGATGCGCTGGATAATCGGCTCGTTGATGCCCTGGGGCAATTGCTGGCGAATCTTGGTGACAGCGTCGCGCACGTCATTGACGGCCCGGTCGGTGTTGGTGCCGAGGATAAAGCGAATAGAGGTGGTCGAAACCCCGTCGGTGACCGTCGAGATAATGTGCTCGACGTTGCCGACGCCTGCCACCGAGTCCTCGACCCGGCGGGTGACCTGGGTTTCGAGTTCGGTCGGTGCCGCCCCGACCTGGCTAATGGTGACGGCGACCACGGGCACGTCGATATTCGGGTTTTCGTCGATGCCGAGGGAGAAGAACGACACCAGACCGGCAATCCCGAGTACCAAAAAGAGCACGATGGTCGGGACCGGATTGCGGATCGACCAGGCGGAAATATTCCAGTTCATCGGTGATTAGCTCCCGGTTTCAGTCTTGGGTAGGCGGACATAATCGCCGTCTTTGAGATAGCCGGCTCCGGCCACGATCACGCGCTCACCCGGTTTCAGGCCGCTTTTGATCTCGATACTGTTGCCGTTGCGCCCGCCGGTCAGCACGGTGCGCGCCCGCGCCTGTTCGCCTGCCAGGACGTAGACCTGGTTGCTGTCTTCGCGGCTGAGCACTGCCTGAGAAGGCACCATCAACACGCTCTGTCGGCCAAGTTGCACCTGGCCACGCACGAACATACCAGGCCGCAGTCCATTGACAGACGGTACGTCGATGCGCACGACACCGAGGCGCGTCCGCTCATCGACTTGCGGGGTGATCTGGCGCACGCGACCGGCAACCGACAGGGAGCGGTCCGCATCGGAAGTGACCTGAACAGCCTGGCCAGGGCCAATTTTCGGCAGGTCTACTTCCGGTACCTGGGCTCGTAGCTCCAGGCGGTTGTTGCGCACGATGGTAAAGAGCACTTTGCCGGAAGAGACGATTTCACCGAGGCGAGCGTCGCGGCGGGCAATCATGCCGTCGTCAGGAGCAACGATGCGCGTCTGGTCGAGTTGTGCCTGCAGTTGGGCTATCTGGGCACGATTTTCAAGCTTTTCGCTCTGGGCGAAAGTCACGTTGAGCTGGGCGGTATCGAGGTCAGCTTTTGCCCCCTGGGCGACCGTCTCGCGGGCCAGCACTTCTTGAGAAGAGATTGCACCCTGTTTACCGAGACTCTGGTAGCGCTCCAGGTTGGCCTGGGCCTCGCGGTAGGTGGCTTGTGACTTGCTCAGCGCCGAGCGTCGCTGGTTGACTGTGACTTCGGCACTGGCGACGCGCGCCCTGGCCTGTACGAGTTGCGCCTGCAAAATGTCGTCGTTGAGTGTGGCGAGCACCTGGCCGCGCCGGACGCGGTCGCCTTCTTCGACGAGCACCCGCTCGATGCGCAGGCCATTGGCCTCAGCACCGATAGCAAGCGGATCCCAGGCGGAAATGGAGCCGGTGACTTCGAGGGTGCGCACGAGCGACGCAAACACGGCAGGAGCGGTCGTGACGGTGACCACCGGTTGGGGCTTGGCGGCGATGGCCGGGGTGGTTGGTTTGGCTGCAGCCGTCGAGCGCATGTGCAGTAAGAAGGCACCGCCGCCAATCAAGACCAGACTGAGGGCAACTCCAATCCATTGCTTGCGCGCAGAACCCTGGGGCGATGGGTACGCTTGCACCGATGACGGCTGAAGGCCGGAGCGCACCACCGGCGCATCCGCGATCCGGGCACCCTGCTTGTCGATCGCAGAACGTTCAAATTCACTCATGAGCGGTTTACTCCAAAACGAGGCCCGACATTTGCACGCACTTCCTCTAGGCTGACCAATCTTAGCCGTTTACATCTTAATAGTCAACATGTTTATTAACTTCAAAGCACGGCATCCAGCCCTGCTGATCCACTTTATAGGGATGGGTAGCCAGAACAGTTCATTTCGAGCTGGATCGTGCGAGAAACAGGGGTTTCGGAAACCGGAAGCTCATAGAATTCCCGAATATTTAACAAATTCTCACAGGTTCGCAAACATCCTCATAAGTGAGCGCTATATTGTTAACATATTAATGATAAAGGCTTAAAACGAATGTCCCTGGCCGATGCCCGGCAGATCCCAGCTCACCTCGTCAGCGATTTTGAACGGTCTCACCCGCAGCCGCTGGTGATGCTGATCAATTTACTGCGGGTGGGTTCGCTGCTCGACAAGGAAGTTACCGAATATCTGAGCCGCTACGGTTTGACCGGACCGCAGATCGGGGTATTGCGCATTTTGCAGTTCTACTTTGAGCGGGGGCAGGACGGGCTGCCGCTCTCCGAGATTGGCGATCTGCTTGCCGTCAGCAAAGCAAATATGACCGGCCTCGTGGACCGGCTTGAACGCGATAGCCTGGTCGTTCGCGAAAACGACGAGCACGACCGGCGCGTCAAGCGGGTCCGCCTGACCCCGAAAGCGCACGACCTGCACAGTCGGATCAAGCCGGGGCTATTGCAGTACTTAACTGACTTGATGTCGGTGCTTGAACCCACCGAGCAAGCGCAACTATTGTCAAGCCTCGGCAAAATGCGCAAGGCCCTGGGCGACACGTCAACTACGTCCTGTGACTATCAGGCCCTCGACCAGTAAAGCCGGGGTCAGCAAGCTACCTTCCCAGATCGGTTCTGAACCGACGGCGACGACGCGCTTCAGCGCTTCATAAGCATTGCCCGCGATCATGGTGTCCTTGATGCGGCCGACGATTTCTCCTTTTTTGACCCGGTAGCCGAGGTCGATATTGACCGAGAACTCGCCTGAGAGCCCGGCACCGTCGCCGAGCACCTGATCGACAATGATCCCGTCTTTCAGCGAACGGACCATCTGCTCAAAAGCGGTATCGCCCGCCGCCAGGGTCAGGTTGAACAAGCCCGGTTGCGGGTAACTGCCGAGGCCCCCGCGTAGCCCGTTGCCCGTGTAGGGTAGCCCCAATTGGCGAGCCGTACGCCGGTCCGAGTAAAACGTTTTGAGCACTCCCCCGGTGCAAAATTCGAGGGGGACGGCCGGGGTGCCCTCGTCGTCAAACGGGGTGATGTAGGGAGGAAGCTCAGGGTCCTGGGCGAGGGTGATCAGCGGCGAGAGCACGGTCTCACCGCGCAACTGCGACCAGGGAGAAGCCTGCTGGAGCACCTGGCGGCCATTCAAAGCGGCGGTCACCGTCCCGAGCAGCACCCCGGCTGCTTTGCTGGTAAACAGGACCGGTACGCTACTTTTGGGCGAGGCGCTATTTTTGCGTGCCCATTCCAGTCTTTGCAGGACCGGGGCGGCAATCGCCTTCGGCAAGGGTATTCCGAGCACGGTCTCGCCGTCGTAGACTTGCAGAAAATCTTCGCCGCGCACCCACTCAGCCCCCAGGAAACCACCCCGGCTGAAGCTCAGGTAACTCAAATCGAGCCCTGCTGAGTTGACGAGCCGGACAGTGCCGACTTCTTCTGTAAACGTACAGCTATTGAGAATTTCTGGATAGCGTGCACGCACGAGGGCAATCGTCTCTTCGCCCCAGGCAATTAACTGTTCAACAGGTGTCGGCTCAAAGGGGGGACTTTTGAGCGCTATCGCCTCAAAAGCGAGGTCAGCTTCTTCGCTTTTCGAGAAAGCACTGAGGGCAATCGCTTTTTCGGCGAGCAACTGGGCCTCGACGGGGCCGTGAGCCACTGCCAGTCCCGGCTTACCGCCGGACCACACCCGCAATGCGGTGCCCTGCTCGTCGCCGGTCTCGACTTGCTTGAGGCGGTTGGCTTCAAAGTTTGCCGAGCGGCCAAAACTGCTGACCTGATACACTTCTGCCTGCTCTGCGCCGAGAGCACGGGCCGATTCCAGAATTTGCTGTGGGTCCATGAACCTTACTAGAGAGTAGTAGCGTCCTTATAGAAAGCGAAGCTTCACAAAGGCTGTACCGACAAGCTGAGTGTGCGCTAAGCGTACTTCCTCAATTCTTCATCAAAAATAGACAGATTGGCGATGTAAGGGTTGGATCGGTAGTGCTAGATATGAGAGTAGAGGCTAACCTTCGCTTGTTTACTATTTTCTAGACCCAATCAGATGTTAACTGCAATTCCTAATCCCCCTGGTTCAATCAATAGTGGCATTCTCGTCATTGACGATGACCCGCCATCAAGGCTTGTCGTTGCCAGAAGACTGGAAAAGGCAAACTATTGGCCAGTCTATACGGCAACTTCCGGAGCCGAAGGGTTGGAGATGGCCCGCATCCATCGGCCGCTGTTGATCATTTGTGATTGGAATATGCCGGCAATCGACGGGCTGGAAGTCTGCCGGAGAGTCAAATCTGATAGCCAGCTCTCTTGGATCTACTTTATCTTGCTGACAGCCCGAGACAGCGTCCAGGATATCGTCGTCGGACTTGGGGCTGGGGCTGACGAGTTTCTGACCAAACCGATCGATCATCGCGAACTGGATGCCCGTGTACGAGCCGGGATGCGTATCGCGGATCTGCAACAACAGTTGCTTGAAACTGTCGAGCAACTCGAAGACAAGGTGGCAGCCCGCACCCAGGAGATCCGGGCCAAAAATGAACAACTGCTGCGGGCAAACCGAATCAAAGACGATTTTCTAGCCAACGTCAGTCACGAACTGCGCACGCCCTTGACCAGTATCATCACCGCCACCCGACTGCTCGACATGAAAGCCAGGGAGGTGCTCGACCCTCGTCAACAACAGTACTTGAGCATCATCCGGGCGAGTGGTGATCACCTGAAAGTGCTGATTAACGACCTCATCGACTTCACCCGGCTCGACTCCAACATGGTGACCATCGACGCCAGTGAAATTACCCTCGATTTCATCGTCACCAAAGTAACCAGCATCATCGGTCCGGTCATGACCGAAAAAGGGATTGTCTTCGATTCGGAACTGCCGGCTGCCTTCACGACTGAAAAGCTCGTGACCGATGGAAACCGCCTGGCCCAGATCCTGCTGAACCTGCTGAGCAATGCGGTGAAGTTTACAGAACCGGGTGGAGGCGTCAAGTTCAACGTCGATGTCATCCCCGGATTCGTCGTCTTCGAGGTACGCGATACCGGGATTGGCATTCCTTATGATCTACAGCCCGAGGTCTTTCAGCGCTTTCACCAACTAGAGCCGCTGTTGACCAAGCAGTACGCCGGTTTGGGGGTTGGCCTCTCGCTGAGTGCCGAGCTTGCCCAGTTGCTCGGCGGCCACATCTTATTTTGTTCGGAGGTTGGCGTCGGCAGCACTTTCCGGCTATACCTACCAAAGTGAACTGAGGCACGCACCGGTTTTGGATAATGCTTCGATTGCCTTTCGCTTACTCGTAGCGGCGGCCTGGTCCGACGAGCAACTTCACCCGGCAGAGGCACTTCTGCTCGGGCAATACCTGCAACGCCTCGACATCGAAAGCGAACAAAAGCGCCAACTCGTCGAGTACCTGCGTCTGCGTCCGGCAGCCGATGCGAGTGCTGTCTGGCTCCAACAGGTCCAGCAGGCCAGGACCAACCCGGACGAACGCCAGGAACTAACCGAGGCTCTCAAGATGATCGTGGCTGCAGATGGTCGGGTCGCCGCTGAAGAGGCAAAACTGCTGGAAGAACTCTACGCGGCTCTCGATGTCGACGAGCCGCAGTCTATCCTGCCTCGCTTCAAGCGCTGGCTTGCCCGCCTGACCGGGCAACCCACCTAGGGACCGCTACCGCTCTTTACTTCAGTCCAGGTCCGGTCCCAGAGCGGGGCAGCCGTGCCTTTATCGAGTACCGGCCGGGCCGCTTTGATAAAGGCAGCCGGTGGATTGGTCGCCGGGTCATCGCTATAGGCGCGGTAAGCGGCCGGGTCCTGTTTTTTGAGCAGGGCGAGGGCCGCCCGGTTGGGGTTGGAGTACGGAAAAGTCCGGGTGATGAGGACGCTCGCCTCGGGGGAGAGCGCGTAGTTAATAAAGTTGAGGGCAGTCTCCTTGTTTTTAGCGCCTCGGGGAATCGCCCAGTTGTCGTACCAGAGGCCACAGCCTTCCTGGGGACAGATATAGCGGATGGCCGAATTTTCGCGGTGGGCGAGAGCGGCTTCACCGTTCCAGACCTGACCGAGCCAGACCTCGCCTGAGAGTAAAGCGGTCTTCGGGCTATCGCTGTCGAACAGTTTGATGTTGGGTTTGAGGGCGGCAAGTTTTACCCTGGCGGCAGCGAGTTCGGCCGGATTGGTGCTGTTTTTGTCGTAGCCGAGGGTCTGGAGCGCCATACCCAGCACTTCAAATTCATCGTCCGGTAAGACAACCCGGTTTTTAAAAGCCGGATCCCAGAGGTCCGCCCAGCGTGCGACAGGCCGGGTTACTTTGCGCGTATCGATGGCGAGGCCCACCGTGCCCCACTGGTAGGGCACGGTAAAGCGGTTGCCGGGGTCGTAGTAGAGATTCTTGAACGGTTTATCGATGTTGGCGAAGTTGGGCAGGGCGGCAAGGGACAACGGTTCGAGCCGGTTCTGATTTTTGAGGATGACGACTGTGTAGTCGCTCGCGATGATGAGGTCGTAACCGGCAGCCCCGGCCTGCAACCTGGCCAGCAGTTCTTCGTTTGAAGAGAACGTGTCGTAGTTGACCTGGATGCCGTACTTTTTCGAGAAATTGTCGAGCATCGCCTGGGGAATATATTCAGTCCAGGCATACAGGTTGAGTTGCTGTTTGGGTCCGGTCGAGCCCGTGCAGGCGACGAGCAGCAGAGCCGCTGCCAGTACGGAGTGTTTCAAGAGTCGGCGCATTGCAGGTTTTTGGATGGTTGTCAGCATCATACTTAGGCAAAGCCGGGGGGCGAGTGCTGAAAGTGCGTGATATCTTTGGGAAGCTTTTCAACCCCCGAATGCCTGGATGCGTAGACGTGAAGTAATCGAGCTTGCGGGGTTAGGTCTTGGAGTGGGGGCCTTCCTGCCAGCCTGGGCGCAGGCGGAGGCGACAAATCCCTGGCGGCAAAAGCTGGTAAGCGAGCGCTTGAATGTGCCCCTCTACCGCGCTGCCGGGGGAGCAAGTTTCACGCAGACAAGCTGGGATAGAGCCTGGACTCAGATTGCCGGCCAGTTGGTAAAGGTGCGCGCCGCGAGCTGGTCGGCGGCGGCCGGGCGCTCAGAAAAGCTCGGGTTTCACTTTGACACCGACCTCACCAACGAAGAAGCATACGCCTGGGCAAAGCTGGCTCGCCTGAGCGGTGCCCGTCTAGAGCGCCGGGGCGAGCGCCAGGCGATTGCCGTGGCCCGTGCCCTCGACACTACTTTCGGGCAACCGGCGGCGACCAATCACTGGCTCGACCTTGCCAGTAGCCGGTCCATCGTGATCCTGGGCAATGCTGCCGGGCGGCCTTACCCCGCTTACCGCACCATCCAGGCGGCGAAAGCAGGCGGGGCAAAAGTCTGGACACTCAGCGACGGAACCGATCGCCCTGTAGTCGGCAACCTGCTGAAGATTGCACCGCAGTCGGAACTGGCTATCCTGGGCGGGCTGATTCGCTTCATCATCGATAGCAAGCGCGTCGATCTCGATTTCATCGATACGCACACCAATGCGGCCTTCCGGCTGCTGCCAGAATTCGACTTTCGGGGCGGCCTCTTCTCAGGCTTCGATCCGAAGGTGCGTGGCTACAACCCCGAATCCTGGAGTTATGAATATCTCGACGGCACCCGGCCCGCTCGCTCCGAGAACGCCACCGACGCGGGGACTGTCTTTGACCGGCTCGTCCGCTTTTTTGGGCCTTTCACTCTGGGGCAGGTAAGCCGGGTGACCGGGGTGAGCGAAGCGGTGCTCAGGCGCTTTTACGCAGAAGTGACAGCACCGGAGTCGCGTCCCCTCAGCTTTGTCTACACCCTCAGCGAGGCGACCCAGCCGGATCTTGCCGAGCAACAGGTGCGAGCCTGCGCGATTGCGAGCCTCCTCCTCGGTCAGGTCGGCCGACCGGGTGGCGGGATTGTCGTACTGGCACCCGGCTGGAACCCCCAGGGCACTCTCGATGTCGGTGCTGCGGGCGGGCTGCTTCCTGGTTACAGTGGTACGCCGCCCCGGCCCGGTGACGACTGGGTGAATTGGGTACAGCGCAATGGTCTACGCAGCCAGCGCCGACTGGTCGCCCTGTTGCGCAGCTGGTACGAAGGTCAGGCCGCAGATCTCGGCTTTGGGCAACTGCCGCGGGCGCGCTCAGAAGAACGCTCCTTCAGCCAGAGTGGTCTTGAGATGCTTGTCTGCGTCGGTTCAGACCCCCTGGCAGATGCCCCCTGGCCACTCGAAAAGCTCAAGACCCTGGTGGTGCTCGGGGTCGATAGCCAGAATCGCACGGCTCGCTTCTGGCAAAAACGCGCCGGTACCCAGACGGAGGTCTTCTTTTTGCCCCTCGCCCACCCGCTAGAGCGCGAGGGCACGATCACCGATACCGGTCGGCGCATCGTCCTTTTCACCGCCGAGCGGCCTCCCCAGGGTGAGAGCCAGACTGGCCTCACTGCTGTCGCCGGGTTGTGGAACCGTCTGCAGCCTCTAGTCGCCGAGAGCGCAGAAGCACGGGACCGGGGCCTGCAGGCAGCGCGTTGGTGGAAAGAATTGACCCCGACATCAGTCATGGCCGAGATGTCCGGCGAAGACCTGCGCGACCCGTCCCAGATTGACAGCAGTCTCCAACCTCAGACCCTGCGCTGCGGAGTGGCAGTCTATGCCGGCGTCACCCGCGACCTGTTGCAACAGCGCCGAAGCACCGAGGATGCGAGCAAGCTGGGTCTGTTTCCCAATTACGGTTATGCCTGGCCGGGCAATGTGCGCGTGATCGCCAACCGGGCGAGTGCCGATCTAGAGGGGAAAAGCCGCCTCACCCCGCCTTTTATCCGCTGGGACGGCGAAGCCTGGGTAGGCCCGGATACGCCTGATATCCCGCCTGCCACACAACCGACCGAGCCCTCGGCAACCCGTTCGTTTCGCGGTACGCCCGAGGGAGTCGCCCGCCTGTTTGCGGCCCGGTTCGCAGGCGGCCTCAACCCGGATACGGGCATCGCTTTTCTCAGTGCACCCCTACCTACCCTGGGTCCCTTGCCTGCGTACTACGTACCCTGGGGCAGCAAGCGCCCCAACCTGCTGAGTCCGGCCCAGGCAGAGCCGCCGGTGCCGCCTGCCTAAAACGGAGTTCCCATGCCTCAATTGCTCAGCGACCCGTTTTTGCTCTGGCCGACTGCCAATTCGGTGCGGGTAGTCTGGTTTACCGAACAACCCGGCTCAAACCATCGCGTCTGCTACGGTCATCCACTCCGTGAAGTCTGCGCGTCCACGGTTCGCCTGAGCCGCATGGCGGAAGATGCCGCTTCTTACGTCGGCCTGCAATCGGGCCAGGCCGAAACCTACGCACAGCGTACCAATCGGTCTATCTTTCGGCACGAAGCCGAGGTCGTGGGCTTGCTCCCAGGCGTTCGCCTGCCCTACAGAGTCGTGAGCACCCTCGAAGGAATCGTAGTCTGGAGCGATGAATTTACGCTGACCCCGACCCCGGCTCCTGGCAAGCCACTGCAGATTTTGCTCACCTCCGACCACCAGGTGCTGCCGATGGTGCCCGCGAATTTACAGATGGTCCAGGCCCAGGGCCTGCTCGATGCCGTCTTCTTCGCAGGCGACCTGGTCAACATGCCGGATCGCGCCTCCGAATGGTTTGATGACAACCGGGGCGGCGCTTTCTTTCCCTGCCTGCAGGGCCGTGCTTCACGGCTACTAGGAGGTGAAACCTACAGGGGCGGCGCACTCATCCAGCACGCTCCCCTGTTTCCGGCAATCGGCAACCACGAAGTGATGGGCGTTTATGACCCGGAAGCACCGGCGCTCAATCTTTCGGGTGCCCGTCCATCTCATGCACTTGCCTCAAATCTGACGACCGAACAGTCCCAGGACCAGTCCTTCAACACTCTGAGCTATCAGGAAATCTTTGCAGCCCCGCCCTACTACGCCGTCACGTTTGGGGATGTGCGCCTCGTCGTACTCTACGCCACCCGTGTCTGGCGGTCACCGGAACCCGGCACAACCGGCAAGTACAGTGAACGTCCTGAAGACCCGCAAGCGCACTGGGGACATGGCGAATTCATCTTTGAACCGGTGG
The DNA here is from genome assembly GCA_031399965.1 of Gloeobacteraceae cyanobacterium SOY_34_metabat_159. Lineage (GTDB taxonomy): Bacteria > Cyanobacteriota > Cyanobacteriia > Gloeobacterales > Gloeobacteraceae > JANNPH01. Next base: position 52,253 of record JANNPH010000039.1, read on the forward strand.
CGGCGGGAAGCCCACAGTACGACTGGTTTTCAGATGAACTGCAAAGGCCCGAGTTTCAGCAGGCAAAGTACCGCGTCGTGATGCTGCACCACCCTTTTCATAGCCTGGGTGGAAACGTCGTCCCGGCCTTTACCGACCCGGTAAAAGTGATCGGTGCGGATGGGCAACGCTACGAGTACCCGAGAGCCCAGGACCACTTGATCCGCGACCTCAAACCACTGATCGAAGCGGCCGGGGTCGAGCTTGTCCTCTACGGCCATTCACACCTCTGGAACCGATTTACGAGCGCTTCGGGCACGCACTATCTTGAAACTTCCAATGTCGGCAACACCTTTGGTGCTCACCCGGAGGGTTCTGCGCGTGGACCTTTGCCGGTGGGCGAAGACTACAGAGCAACGGGCGACCCGAATGGTCTGATACCGGTAGTCCCGACTATCGCCCCACTCCGCGACGAACATGGCGTGCCGCAGCCTTTTATCGCGAGCAACGAGATCACAGTCTTCAGCATCCTGGACACCGGCAACGGTACCGTGGCAAGCTACCGATTTGATACCCGTTTTCCCGGTTTGCCCGTGGTCAAATTTGATGAATTTGTACTCTGTACTCACCCGCCCGCCAGTCTGCCAGAATGAGGAGAGGTACACACTGAAGAGTCGCGGCATGGAATTGAAGATCCCCAAACCGATCGAGATCAAGTCGGGCAAAGAACTGGAGAAAATGCGCTCGGCGGGTCGGCTTGCCGCCCAACTGCTCGACTATATCGAACCTTACGTCCACCCCGGCATCACCACTGAAGAACTCGACCGCCTCTGCGATGAGTGGACGCGCGCCCACGGGGCCATCAGTGCGCCTTTTGGCTATCACGGCTTCCCCAAGCACATCTGCACGTCGCTCAACCAGGTGGTCTGCCACGGCATTCCCAATAAAAAGCAGGTCCTGAAAGAGGGCGACATTATCAACATCGACGTGACGCCGATCCTCGACGGCTACCACGGCGATGCGAGCAAGACTTTTTGTGTGGGCAAAGTCAGCGACACGGCCCGCTCCCTGGTGGAGACGACCTACGAATGCCTGATGCTGGGCATCGCCGAAGTGCGTCCCAATGCCCGCGTCGGCGACATCGGTGCCGCTATTCAGGCTCACGCCGAGGGGCGCGGCTTCGGCGTCGTCCGCGACTTCGTCGGCCACGGCACCGGCCGCGTCTTCCACACCGAGCCCTCGATTCCGCACTACGGCACCCGTGGCAAGGGTCCGCGCCTCAAACCCGGCATGGTCTTCACCATCGAGCCAATGATCAACGTCGGCACATGGGAAGTGATGGTGCTCGAAGACAAGTGGACTGCCGTCACGCTCGATGGCTCGCTGAGTGCCCAGTTCGAGCACACCCTCGCCGTCACCGATCAGGGCGTCGAGATCCTCACCCAGATCTAATCGATGTGCTCACTGGGCAGCGGTTAACTCGTAGTGCTCACTGGGCGGCGGTCAACTCGTCAAACTTAGCGCGCACCTGCTGGATATCCTGCCAGGCGAGCCACTTGGGGCTGCCGACTTCGCGGCTCGGGTTACGTAGCAAAAAAGCCGGATGTAGATAAGGCATGACCCACCGGCCTTCCCACTGCAGCCACTGACCCCTGAGCTTGGTGATGCCGCGCTTGTCGCCGATGAGTCCTTCGACGGCAGTACCACCAGCCAGCAGCAGCATCTTCGGATCGACAAGCCGAATCTGCTCTTTGAGATAGCCAATGCAGGCTTTCATCTCTTCGCCGGTCGGCTTGCGGTTGCCAGGTGGGCGGCACTTGACGATGTTGGAGACGTAAACGTCTTTTTGCGGATCGAGCTGCACCGAGGTCAAAATCTTGTCGAGCAACTGACCGGCTTTGCCTACGAACGGAATACCGGTCAGGTCTTCATTTTCGCCCGGTCCTTCTCCGACAACCATCAAGATGGCCTTTGGGTTGCCACGTCCGACAACTGCGTGGGTGCGCGTCTTACCGAGTTCGCACCGGAAACAGCGGTTGCAATCGACGTGAATCGGTTCAAGATTTGGATAGGTACCTGACACAATCGGTACCTTGACATCGAGCGGGATTCGCTCAACATCAATTTCAACAGGAGCAGTCTCCATCAAACTGAACAGATCTGCTTGTGCTTCGTCGGCCATGGCTACTCCCCGAGTTTTCCCAGTCTAACTTACACACTCGGGAAGCCAACCCTGCCAGTGGCCTGACTATCGTTTAGCCGATATGGGGATGCGTATCGCGGCGAATCTGTTTGCAGAGACGCAACTGATTGCCGGACGACAGCCACTGCACTTCATCAAATATCTGACGAAGAATATAGAGACCACGTCCGCACTCCCACTCAAGACACGGATGGGATTCGGGGCAAGGGGTATGGGGGCTGAAACCTTCACCTTCGTCGGTAATCACCCAGACATAGCAATGCAGGGTGACTGAAAATTGAACCGTCACACACTTATTGGGGTCTAAGCTGTTACCGTGACAGGCGGCATTGACCAGGGCCTCCTGCAAACCCAGACGCACTTCGCCGCGCCAGAGGGGAGCTACCTCTGCAAGCAGCAGGTCCAGGATAGGACGCAAAAAGAGAGTGGAGGCAAATCTGACTGTACGAGGCTCCTGTTTTATGGGCTGGAGAGCAATTGCTATCACAGTTCCACCTTTTCTCACCCATACATCAATTCCATTTTAGCTGAGAACAGCCAGGAGTAACGCTTAAAACTTCTGGAAGCCTGCCGAGTGATGTCAGGTATCTCCACCGGAGGTGGGGTGACCTGGCTCTGGGGTAGGTGATTGGGGTCCGCCAAGCACAGCAATGAGCGCATCCAGTACCCGTGCCACGGGTACAATCTCCAGATCGACCGCCACCGGTGCTGAGCCGCGCGGCACAATGGCCCGCCGGAACCCAAGTTTTGCTGCTTCCTTCAGACGCATCTCCATCTGAGAGACCGTACGGACCTGGCCTCCCAGGCCGACCTCACCGATCAAGATCGTATAAGGATCGACAATCCGGTCGCGGAAACTCGCCGCCACGGCCACGGCCACTCCCAGATCGGCGGCTGGTTCTGAGACATCGAGTCCGCCGACCGATGCGACATAGGCATCTAACTTTGAAAGCGGAATGCCGACCCGCTTTTCGAGCACGGCCAGGATCTGCAAGAAGCGGTTGTATTCGATGCCGGTGGCCGTGCGGCGCGGCGAACCATAACTGGTCGGGCTAACCAGGGCCTGCAACTCGACGACGAGCGGGCGGGTTCCTTCACAGGCAACAATCGCCGCCGTGCCGGGTGCTGTCTCTTCGCGGCTCGACAAAAAGAGCCCTGACGGATTTTCGACCTCGGCAAGGCCCCGCTCGACCATCTCGAAGACGCCAATTTCGTGGGTAGCTCCAAACCGATTTTTCACCGAGCGCAACAGGCGGTGGCTCTGAAAGCGGTCGCCCTCGAAGTAGAGCACCGTATCGACCAGGTGTTCGAGCACCTTGGGACCCGCGAGCGCTCCTTCTTTGGTGACGTGCCCGACGATAAAGAGGGTGATGTCGGTGCGCTTGGCGAGGCGCATCAAGGCCCCGGTGCATTCGCGCACCTGTGAGACCGACCCGGCGGCGGCAGTCAGTGCGCTCAAGTACACGGCCTGGATCGAATCGACGATAGCAACAACCGGTTGGAGGCTGTCGAGTTCGCGCAAGACTGTCTCTAGATCTGTCTCGGCCAGCAAATAAAGGTGGGGTGCATTCACCCCGAGGCGCTCGGCTCGCAGTTTGACCTGATGAGCCGACTCCTCAGCGCAGACATAGAGGACCGTTTTTTCCTGGGCCAGCAGATAGGCCATCTGCAACAGCAAAGTCGATTTGCCGATGCCTGGGTCGCCGCCGATGAGCACGAGCGACCCGGCCACGATACCGCCACCGAGTACCCGGTCAAGTTCTGCGAACCCTGAGCCGAGGCGCGTTTGCTGCTGATGGCCGAGGGCGTCGAGGGCGACTGAAGCACGGGCCTTACCTGGTGCCGGGGTGCGTGATGCCACTGCTCCGGGTCGCACTCCGGCAGCACTGGCCGCCGGGGCAATGGTCTGTTCGAGCATCGTGTTCCAGGCGTCGCAGCCGGGGCAGCGCCCGAGCCAGCGAACGCTCTCGTAACCACACTCACTACAGTTGAACTGGGTACGGGTTTTTGCCATCTTCTGAACAAATGTCCTGGTTCTATTATCGCCATTCAGACTCGATCGTTCCAAATCCCTCTATCTCGTTCGGTCCGATTCGCCTGCCCGTACGATGTGATCTAGAGAGTACAGTTTTGACCTTGTGTTCTTGCAATCGCTTCAGCTCCATGATTTTCGCAACTACCGCGAGGCGGTACTGCATCTTGACTGTCCAAAAACGATTCTGGTCGGTGACAACGCCCAGGGCAAGTCCAACTTGCTCGAAGCGATGCAGCTACTCGCCACCGGACGCTCGTCGCGGGCTCTCAAAGATCGCGAACTGGTTTTCAAGGGGGCTGAGCAGGCACGCATTGCAGCCCAGGTCGAGCGGGCAAACGGCAACGTCGAACTTGAACTCATCTTGCGCGTCGGCAAGCGGCGTACTGTGCGCCTCAACGGCCAGACCCAGCGCACCCAGGCCGAGGCCCTGGGCTACCTCAACTGCGTATCTTTTTCGAGCCTTGACCTTGACCTGGTGCGCGGTGCTCCCGAGACGCGCCGTCACTGGGTGGACGGCATCCTGCTGCAACTGGAGCCGGTCTATGCGAACTTGCTCTCTCAGTACATGCAGGTGCTTACCCAGCGCAATGCTCTCCTGCGCCACGAACAGCTCGATGCTGCCGGGCTAATCGAGCAGTTAACCAGTTGGGACGACCTGCTCGTCCGAGCCGGTACCCAGGTTGTCAGGCGTCGCCACCGCCTGCTGGGTCGGCTCGCCCCACTCGCTCAGCACTGGCACACGGCAATCAGCGGCGGGCGCGAACAGTTTACGGTACAGTACTTGCCCCAAGTCGGCTTTGAGCACGACGATACCCAGAGCGTCCAAAATGCCTTTCTTGAACAACTCAAAATCAGGCAGCCACTGGAACTGCGGCGCGGCCTCACCCTGGTCGGCCCACACCGCGACGAGGTGGAACTGTCGCTCGACGGGGTCCCGGCCCGCCAATTTGGGTCCCAGGGACAGCAACGGACATTGGTACTCTCGCTCAAACTTGCCGAACTCGAATTGCTCGAACAGGTCACCGGCGAAGTGCCCCTGCTACTGCTCGACGATGTCTTAGCCGAACTTGACCTGCACCGACAGGACCAGCTACTCGAAACCATTCAGGACCGCGTGCAAACAGTCGTCACCACGACCCACTTAGGACTGTTCGACAGCCAGTGGCTGCGTTCTGCTGCCGTGCTGACTGTCGAACAGGGTTGTATTCTGACAGGCTAGGACTACTGAAGCGCGAAGGTGACCGGCACCCGCACCCAGGCTGCTACCGTCTCCTCTCCGCGCTTCGCTGGCTCAAACCGAGTCCGCTTCACCGCTGCAAGGGCCGCCTCGTCCAGTTCCGAGTGACCCGACGACTTTGCCACCTGCACCTCGCCCACTGAGCCGTCCGCGTTGATGTATGCCTTCACAATCACCCGACCT
>JANNPH010000059.1:0-9641 GCA_031399965.1 Gloeobacteraceae cyanobacterium SOY_34_metabat_159
CGTCACCCTCGTTGATGCTAAACACGTCTGGCAGCACATCGACGACAGCGAGTGCCGCGAGCAAATTGCCTTCGCCGATGTCATCCTCCTCAACAAGACGGACCTGGTGAGCGCCGCCGAACTCGACGCGGTGGAGAAGCGGGTGCGCTCGATGAACGCCCTGGCCCGCATCCACCGCACCCAGAGCGCGGCGGTGGATGTGGCGGCGGTGCTCGACGTGGGCGGCTTCGACCTGGGGCGGGCGCTCGCCGTGAAGCCGACTTTCCTCGAACCCGAGTATCCCTTCGAGTGGCTGGGCGTTTACCGCCTGGAAAGCCCCGGCGATTACCAACTGCTCCTGGCACCGGGGCCGGACCCGAGCATGGACGTGCTGCTGGTGGCAGTAGACCTACCGGAAGATGCGGCCCTCGCCGCCGCCCGCGAACAGGCTGTGATCCGCTTCTCCTCTGAGGTGCAAACCCTTGCCCCCGGCGGGACCATTCAACCCGGTAGCCTGCAGCGGCTCGTCCTCGGTGCAGCCGGGGAAACCTCCTTCGGGCTCGACGTGCCTGCTTCCGGCTGGTATGTCCTCTTTACCCAGCACCGGCCGGAGGAATTCGAGGCCCGGCTCGTCGGTCCGCAAGGCCTGCTGCATCCCCAGGACCAGCAGACCTTCGAGGCCGGACACAGCCACGACGACGAGGTGACCTCCGTCGGTATCGCCCGCACAGGGACACTGGAGCCGAAAAAGCTGAGCGCCTGGATGAGCCGCCTGCTGCGCGAGCAGGGCACAGACATCTTCCGGATGAAAGGCATCCTCAACCTGATGGGCGAAGAGTGCCGCTACGTGTTCCAGGGGGTGCACATGCTCTTCGACGGCAACCCGGACCGACCCTGGAAACCCGGAGAAGAGCGCCTCAACCAGCTAGTTTTTATCGGCCGTAACCTCGACCGCGAAGCCCTCGAACGGGGGTTTGCCGCATGCCTCGTCTGAAAGAACCGCCCGCCATCGCTCCGGCCTGGCGCAGTGGGCTGGACGACTTTGTCACTGCCCTTGCCTGGTCCGCCGACGGGAAACTGCTGGCTGCAGCGGCGGCGTCGGGGGAAGTGCTCCTGCTCGACGCTCTGACCGGGGCCACTCTGCACCGCTTGGCGGGCCATGCCGGGGGCACGCTCTGTCTTGCCTGGTCCCCCGCTGACAGGCTTCTGGCAACGGGGGGCCAGGACGGGATGGCCCGGCTGTGGGAACCTGCGACCGGTCGCGAGGTCGCAGCCTGCGCAGGGGGAGCAGCCTGGGTGGAGCACGTGGCCTGGAGCGATGCTCCCTACCTGCTCGCTACCGCCGCCGGTCGCCATCTGAAGTTCTGGACGGCGGCGGGCAGCCTGCAATACGAGGCCGATCCGCCCCACGCGAGCACCATTTCGGGCTTGCTGTGGCAGCCGCGCCTGCAGCAGTTCGTGAGCAGTTGCTACGGAGCAGTCCGCCTGCACGCCCCACTCAAGACACAGCCGGTCAACGTCTTTGAGTACCAGGGTTCGCTCATCGCCCTGAGTGCGAGTCCTGACGGCTCCCATATTGCCTGCGGTTGCCAGGACGCCTCGGTACACGTCTGGCAGAGCGCGACCGGCGAAGACCTCCAGATGAACGGCTACCCGCTCAAGGTGCGCGAACTGGCCTGGGACGGGCTGGGGCGGCTGCTTGCCACCGGCGGCGGCCCCGACGTCACCGTCTGGGATTTTTCAGGGCGCGGTCCCTCGGGTCAGCGGCCCAGGGTGCTTTCGGCACATACCAAACCGGTGTCGGCGCTCGCTTTCCAGCACCGGGGCGCTCTACTCGTGACGGGCGGCCAGGATGGGGATCTCGGCATCTGGAACCCGCTCAAGTCCACAAAGCCGCTGGGAGTAGCCCGAACAGATGACGCGGTCTCAGCACTCGCCTGGCACCCAGCGGACCAGATCTTCGTCACCGGCCACGCCTCGGGCGGACTTTTCGCCTGGAAGCCACCGACCGAAGGGCGAGGATTCGGAATTTGACTTCATCACAACACCATTCATCACCATGCCAAATCAAAAGTCACCGATTGTTTTTGACCAGGAACGCGCTGCTTCCTACGACAAAAGATTTGCAAAGTTGGCTCCGATTCGCGACGCACTGCATTTGCTCATCCGCCTGGTGCTTGCCGGGCTTCCGGCCGATGCCCAGATTCTCTGCGTCGGGGTAGGCACCGGCTCGGAATTAATCAGCCTCGCCCAGGCATACCCAGAGTGGCAGTTCACAGCAGTAGAGCCGGCAGCACCGATGCTCGACATCTGCCGCCACCGGGCCGAAGAGTTTGGCATTGCCTCGCGTTGCACTTTTCACGAAGGTTATCTCGATTCACTGCCTGCATCGCGCCCTTTTGACGCGGCGACCTGCCTGCTGGTTTCTCACTTCTTTGTGCAGAAAGAGGAGCGTCGCAACTTCTTCAGTCAAATTGCGGCACGACTTTGCCCTGGTGGATACCTGGTCAGCTCTGATCTGGTTTCTGATATGTCCTCTTCAGCCTACAAAAGCTTGCTGGAGGTCTGGGTACGAATGCTCAGATATTCGGAAGTGCCTGAGGAAGAAATGGAAAAGTTTCTTGCTTCTTATGGTCGGGATGCTGCTGTGCTACCGCCGCTTGAAGTTGAATCGATCATTGCCTCAGGCGGCTTCGACGCACCTGTATTGTTCTTCCAGTCCCTGCTCATTCATGCCTGGTACACCAGGGCCTCGGTGAACGGGTCTCCCAGGTTGTCCGGCTGATTACTTCGGCGACGTTGTGTGACTGAGCCAGTACTCAAAGCTGGTCGAGCCGAAGTGTGGGTTCTCACCGGGGACGAGAGATTGATCGTTCAACGGCACCCCGAAGTAGCGGGCGTCCGGGTCTACGACCACCTGGCGGGGGTCTTCGTCGTAGGCCAGGACGCGCCCGACCAACTCGTCGAGACGGAAAGCGTCGGGGCCGGCGACCTCGATCATCTCGTTCGCGGGCGGTTGGAGCGCGGCCTCGGCCACTACAGTCGCGACATCATCCGCCGCGACAGGCTGGATCAACGAATGCGACAACCGAACCGTCTGCCCTTCGGTGGCCGACTGTGCAATACCCCGAATGAATTCGAAGAACTGCGTGGCGCGGACGATCGTGAACGGGACCGACGAGTTTTTGATCAGGCTCTCCTGGACCAACTTCGCCCGGCAAAAGCCACTATCTTGAAGGCGCTCGGTGCCGACGACTGACAGCGCGACGTGATGGCCCACACCAGCGGCGGCTTCCGCGGCCAGGAGGTTGCGACCCGACGTCTCGAAAAACTTGAGAACGGCCTTGTCCTCCCAAGAAGGTGAATTCGCGACATCGACGACAACCTGAGCGCCTGTCAGCGCTTCCACCAGTCCCTCACCAGTGATGGTGTTGACGCCCAAGGTAGGTGACGCCGCCACTACCTCATGGCCAGTCTGACGAAGCTTGTTCACGAGCTTGGTTCCGATAAGCCCGCTACCGCCAATCACGACAATCTTCATGCCGAAACTCCTGTTTTGTTTGTTGTATTGAAGACTCGATTACTGCTCGAAATCGGGGAATTGTGAAGGTTATCGAGCGGTTAGTGGTGAGGCGTTAGCGGTTTGCTAATTCCTTTGCCTTGCGTCTTTGAACCTGATGTCGCGAGAGGGGGTTTTTCTGGTTTGTCGATTATGGCCAGGTTTTTTTCGTCGGTATCGACGATGAAGACGGCCAGCAGGCGTGCGGGTTGAGTGTCACTGTCGTTTGCGCTGACGCCATGATGATCGCCGGGTACTTCGGCAAAGCTTTCGCCGGCGCGATACACCTTTTCCGGACCGTCATTGACTTTGCTACGAATTGCACCCTCCAGGACCGTTGCATAGATGAAAGACGAGTCCGGATGGGTGTGAGCAGGCGATGAGCCGCCCGGCTGGTATTCGACCAGAAGGCCTTTCATGCTCTTGCCGGGCACATTGGGAAGGACGTGATCGAAGACCAGCGTTTCCTTGGACTTATGAGACAATTCATCGGCTGAAGCTGCGCTTACACAGAGAGCTGCAAGTGCAACTGCACAGAGAAATCTGGTGAACATTGGTGTTCTCCTTTGTTGATACAAATTCGCGAATACAAATCTGCCGCATAAAGCCCTCATCCCGAATCGATCTGAATCTGCGGATTAGAGGACGTATTCTTCGGGAAAGCGTAGGCAGTGTGGCGGGCAGCTCATCGGAAACCGCAGGCTACTGATGTCTAAACATCTATTCCGTTAGCTTTGAAAGGCCTTGGGCAACTATTCTACGGAAGCCCGGCGAGTATGGTACAAGAACGCAGGAATCAATCGGCACCTGGCCAGATTGGCCTTGCAGCGACTCTGTGTATCTGCTGCATCGTTTTTACTTGACATTATGATGTTAGCAATTAAAGAATTTATCGCAAATGACAGATATACCAGAATTTCAGCCACCTCCCCTTCACCAGGAACGACTTGTCCTCTTCGTCGCGTTTCCTGACATGGGTCTACTTGACCTGACAGGGGCGCAGACGGTGTTCTGGGCAGCATCAAAATACATGGAACAACGTGGATTGCTGGGGTACAGTCGCCATACGGTCAGTCTGAATGGCGGGCTGGTCCGGAGTGTTGAAGGCGTAGCACTGGCGACGGCGGCGCTGGTCGAGTTCAAAGACCTTGCAGTCGATACCATCGTTGTCCCCGGCTCCCCCAACATCGAGCAGGTACTGGATAGCTCCGGGAAACTGGTGGAGTGGCTGCACCAGACATCCGGTAGAGCACGCCGTACCGCATCTGTATGCAGCGGTGCGTTTCTGCTGGCACAGGCAGGGTTGCTCGCCGGCAAGCGGGCCGCCACGCACTGGGCGATGTGCGATCTGCTGAAAGCACATTTCCCCTCGATTGAGATCGAACGCGATGCAATCTTTGTGCAGGAAGGTTCGGTCTGGACCTCAGCCGGCGTCAGCACTGGAATCGATCTCGCACTGGCACTCGTCGAGGCCGACTGCGGGCATGAAATCGCGATGAAGGTGGCACGGGAGTTGGTCGTCTTTTTGAAACGGCCTGGTGGACAGTCCCAGTTCAGCGAGCTACTGCAATCGCAAGCACAGGACAATGCAGCCTTCGACAGCTTGCATCTGTGGGTCGCAGACAACATCGGCAACAAGAATCTAACCGTAGAGCTTCTGGCTGAAAGGGTTGATATGAGCCCGCGCAATTTCGCGCGCGTCTACAAACAAAAAACGGGCCGGACCCCGGCAAAGGCAGTCGAGATCTTTCGGCTGGAAGCGGCGCGGCGGTTGCTGGAGGATTCAGAGCGCAATGCCGACCAGATCTCCCGCCAGTGCGGCTTTGGCGACGAGGAGCGAATGCGGGTCACTTTTCAGCGCAACCTTGCCGTATCGCCGACTGAGTATCGCAAGCGATTCTCCAGGTGAAAATATCGTTGGAATAGAGGCTTGCTCTCAAGCTGGGACTCTGGGTTTAAGGAGCAGAGGCTGAAGTTGTCCATAGCTCCCAAATAACCCGGTGTAGCAGACGGCTTATTTTCCTACGTGCATATTCGGGGTCCTGAGCAGCAGACGTTTGAGCATGTCCCGCAATGCGCAGCCTGCGCCCCGCCTCAGTCCCTCAGTAGCCGCAAGCCGCTGAGGGTGACAAGGACGGTTGAACCCTCGTGACCGATTACCCCGAGGGGCAGGCTCAAATCGCCCACGAAGTTGGCCACCAGCAGTGCGCCCACGCAGCCGAGGGCAAAGGCGATATTTTGCTTGACGACTGATTGGGATTTGCGACCGAGCCGGATAGCCAACTCCAGCTTCTCCAGGCGGTCGGCCATCAAGACCACGTCTGCCGTCTCCAGGGCCACATCACTACCCGCTCCGCCCATGGCGATGCCGACGGACGCCTGGGCGAGAGCCGGAGCGTCGTTGATCCCGTCCCCGACCATCGCCACGTGGGTGTACTGCCCCTGAAGTTCGCGGATCAACCGGAGCTTGTCCTCTGGCAGCAGGTCGGCGTGAACCGCGTCCACCCCGACTTCAATCCCGATGCTTTGCGCGGTCCTCTCGTTGTCGCCGGTCAACATAACGATGCGCTCGATACCCAGAGCACGCAGCCGCGTAATTGCCGCCGCCGCCTCGGGCCGGGTGGTGTCCGCCGCAGCGATTGCTCCGAGCAGTCGGCCGCCGCGAGCCACCCAGACCACGGTCTTCCCCTCCGCTTCCAGCCGTTCACTCCATTCGTGCAACCGGGTAGGGTCTTCCCCGGTGTGCTGACAGACGAAGGAGACCTTGCCGACCACCGTCACCTCACCCACTACCCAACCCGAAATCCCCGCTCCGGCAACTGCCTGCACGTCTGTCGCCGTAGGCCAGGTAATCCCCATTTCCCGAGCGTGCCCGACGATTGCCCGTCCCACCGGGTGTTCAGAAACGGCCTCCAGTGCCGCCGCCGCTTCCAGGACCTCCCGTTCACCACCGCCAACCATGCTCCGGACTGCGCAGACCTGGGGTTTGCCGAGCGTGAGGGTGCCGGTCTTGTCGAAGGCGACGGCCCGCAGGCGGCCCATCTCTTCCAATTGCGCTCCATTCTTGAAGAGGATGCCGTCGCGGGCACCCCTGGCAATCCCCGAGAGCAACGTCGGCATAATGGCCGCCATCAGGGCGCAGGGCGAAGCCACCACCAGGAAGATGAGCGCCCGGTAAATCGTCACCTCCCAGGTCCAACCCCAGAAGAGGGCCGGCACGGTGGCGATCAGCACCCCCGCCACCACGACCACCCGGGCGTAGCCCCGCTCGAAGCGTTCGATGAACCGCTGCGAAGGTGGGGCCTCGGTCTGCGCCTCCTCCACCAGCCGGACGATTCGCCGGATCAGGCTGCTTTCCGGTGGCTGTTCCACTGTGATGCGCAGTGCGCCGCTGCCGTTGATGCTGCCGGCAAAGACTTCCTTCCCCACAGCCTTCTCGACCGGCATCGATTCGCCGGTGATCGGGGCCTGGTCAAGGGCACTGTGCCCATCGACGATCCGCCCATCGACCGGTACCAGTTCCCCCGGCCTCACCAGCACCTCGTGACCCAGGTGAAGCTCGCGGATGGGGATGGTGCGTTCCCTGCCGTCCACGATCAGTCGGGCAGTGTCGGGAACCTGGCTCATCAAGCCCTTGATGTCGCGCCCGGTCCGCCCCATGGCGTAGCTTTCGAGGGCACCGCTCACAGCAAAGATCAAGATCAGTACGGCCCCATCGACCACGAAATAGTATTCGCCCCGCCATAGCCCGAGCGCGGCAGCCCCAAGGGCAGCGACGATCATCAGCAGATCCACGTCGAGTTCGTGCTCCTGCCAGAGCGTGGTCAACCCGTCGCGGGTACTCTGGTACCCGCCAATCAGGTAAGCCGCAGCCAATAGGCAAAGCCCGAAGACCAGCCAATCTGCTTGCAGTGCCCACCAACCGGATAAAACCAGCAACGCGCAGCAGAGGGCAGACAGGGCGTCGGGGTTGCTCTTGAGCTGCTCCGACAGGCGCGAAGGCCACGAAACCAACTTCATCACAACCACGAGATAGGACAAGGAGCCTTCTACTCTAGACCCTGGCATGGAGGTGTCCCCAGGCTTCAAGTGCTGGCCACCGTCAGGCTATCGCAAGTTTGATAATTAGTCTCATTGTTGTTATCATTTCTGCGCCGAGCCACCCGTCCGGCTCACCGTTCCGAGGAGTGTCATGGTTTTTGAATGTTCCGCACTGCGCAGAAGACGCCTGTTTGTGCTGGGTTTAAGCTTTGCCGGCGGGTTATCGCTGTCTGGTCCCACAATGGCCCTGCCGACGGCCCGAGAACTCCTGCCCCTGAGCAATTCGCGTGCGAGCGACCTGCTTTCTCAGGTGGACGTCACACCGCCTGCGACCCCGAGGAGCGAGTCAGGTCCCCAGCCGGCATCACCCACTCTCGCCCAGACTTCAGATGCAGGAGGTGATGCCTACGAACTTGACCAGGTGACGGTGACAGCCAACCTGCGACCCACGAAAGTGCGCGACATTCCAGGTAGCGTCTACGTCATCAACCAGCAGGAAATCCAGCAAAAAGGCGCTCGCACCGTCGGTGACGCCCTGCGCGGGGTGCCCGGTGTGGTGAGCAACCTGTCCGGTCCCGGTGCCGACGTACACAGCACCTACTTCATCCGCGGCCTGCCGACCACCAGCACGGCCCTGCTCATCGACGGCCGCTCGGTCAACAATCTCAACCAGGAGCACGTCGATCTCAACGAACTGCCCGTCTACGGCATCGACCGCATCGAGGTCTATACCGGCGGGGCTACTACCCTCTACGGCAGCACGGCAGTCGGTGGTGTCATCAACGTGATTACCAGGCGACCGCCCAAAGTCTTCGAGACCAAAACCGAACTGACTTTTGGCTCTTACGGCTATAGCGACTACCGCTTCGGCCTCGGTGGCCCGCTTGCTGAAAACGTCCGCTTCAACGCCTACGTCAACACCTTTAAATCGGCCAATAACTTCTACTACCAGGTAGACCGGCCCGGTACGACCATCGCGGGCATCCGCCAAAACGGTGCGGTCGATAGTACCACCTACGGCTTGAACCTCGACTGGGACCCTGACCCCGACAGCACTCTCAACTTTGACACCTACTACCGGCAGGGTGGCCGGGGCATCGCCCTTTTTGCCCTCGAAGACCAGCGTCAGGCTGTCCCCTTCCTCAACCCCAACATCACCGACCCGGAAGACCCGCTCTTCGGCACCCGCTTTGCCTCTGCCGATGCCCTCGGAATCAGAGGCGAACTGGTGCCGCGCATTTTCATCGACTACTACGGCGGGGCACTTACCTACAACCGCAAAATAGGAGCCGACAAGGCTTCCAACCTGCAGTTTCGGGTCTCCTACGACCGTGGGCGGACCACAGAATTTGCCTTTGGCGAGGGCGACTCGACCGACATCGGCATCTTCGGCCTCAGGCTCCTGCACGACTGGAAAATCGCGCCCGGTTACGACCTTGCCTACGGCTTCGACTTTCTGCAGGAGGGCGGCAACTCGGTCACAGCCGAAGGGGAAGGCACGCAGCTCAACTACGAGGCGACGATTGGCCGGCCGTCGTTCTTTGCACTTAATACTTTCAGGCCAGTCGACAACGTCGTGCTCACGGCTGGCTTGCGCGCTTCTTTTGGTAACAGCGCCTTCAGCCGCAACTTCAACCGCGACTTCCAGGGCTCGATTGACCCGAGCCTCGGGGTGCGCTGGAACATTACGCCCGCTCTTGGACTGCGGGGCACGTTCTCGAAGATCTACAAAACGCCCAACTTCAACGACCTGTTCGGCGTCGGCGAAATCAAGGGCAATCCGGGTCTTGAGACCGAACGCGGCTCGACCTGGGATGTCGGCCTCGACTGGCAGCCCTCGCGCACGAGCCTTGTGCGCTTCAGCTACTTCATCAACGACATCCAGAACCTGCAAGGCTACGAACTCATCGATCAAAACAACCCGAGAGACCAGGAGTTGCAGGCGCTTTACGGCTACGAGCAAAATGACCGCGTGCGGGTCAACTTTCCCGAGGTACGCACTTCAGGGTTCGAGCTTTCAGCCAACTGGCAATTCACTCCCAACTGGACGCTCTTTGCGACC
>JANNPH010000065.1:0-13366 GCA_031399965.1 Gloeobacteraceae cyanobacterium SOY_34_metabat_159
GGGCTTGTCACCCTCTGCCGCGACCTGCCCGCCGGGGGACGCCTGCAAATTCGCCTTTCAAGCTTCGTCGAGTGCGAAGCGCGCATCGCGGAACTTGCACAGTTGCGCTCTGCCGGAGTGAGCCCGGAAGTCGATTGGCTACTGGAGGGGGAGCAGTTGCGCACCCGAGAGTTGGCCGAAAGTGGGCGGCGCAACGTGATCGGGGTCAAGCTCTTTCCTTCCTGGATGGACCACTCTGCCCAGGCCTCGGCCCGCGACTGGATAGACCGGGTGGCCCTGAGCGTGCAGGACTGGTGGCTGAGCTACCTGGGGGAAGCCCAGGGGGAACTGCACGACCAGATTCACCGCCTGGTAAGCCAGGCTCACACCCACTGCCGCGATTGGCTCAACCTGCTCAATCTGGGTGCGAAGCTGACGGTTACCCCGATGCAGAGCGACGAACTGATGGCCTGGGCATGGGGTCAGTTCAACGGTTCGAGTCCGCCGCCACCGCCCCGCCTCTACCGGCTCAAAGACAAAGTCCTGCACCCAGAAACCAGCGGCGAACTGGCCTTCAGCTCGTTGCTCTTTGAAGAGCCACCCCGCCTCAGTTCTGAGCGGGTGAGCGTGCGCCGGAACGGCTCCGAGCGGCACTGCGCGGTGATGGTCTGGGATGAGAAACCGGCTGGTTTTTCTGACCCGGCCCAACAGTTGCGCTATCTGTGGAATCTCATGGCCCGCTCGGAGGTGACCGATACCGAGGTCGTCGTCGAACTCTCAGGCGTCAACGAGCGCATCAGTCGCGAAAATGCCTCCCGGCTGCAGCGGCAGGCTTCGTCGGGGCTGAAGATGAGCCAGCGCCAGGGCAAGCTCATCGACGTACCCCAACAGATGAAACTGGAAGAAGCCGCCGAACTGGAGAAGTCTTTCATCGAAGGGTCACGGCCTCTCTATGTCGCGGTCTGCGTACTGGTCTGGCGCTCCGACGCGCTCGAACTGGCCAATAGTTGCCGATTCATTTCGAGCTTTTTCAATCGCCCCGCCCGCCTGGTGCGCGAGGTCTCCTACGCCTGGAAGCTCTTCTTCCAGTGCCTGCCCTTCGTCTGGGAGGGACTGCTGGTCGCCCCATTCGACCGGCGGCTCGAACTGCTCGATGAAGAAGCACCCGGATTTATGCCCCTGGTCCGCGTCCACAGCACCGACCGCAGCGGCGTCGAATTTCTGAGTGAAGAGGGTCTCAATCCGATCTGGCTCGACCTTTACGAGCGTCACCGCAACCTCGCGCTATTCGGAACCACTCGGTCAGGAAAATCAGTGGTCTTAGAGGTGCTGATGCGCCACGCCCTCGCTCGCGGCATCCCGGTCGTTGCGATGGATTTCCCAAAGCCCGACGGTACGAGCACATTCAGCGACTACACCGCCTTTGTGGAAGGTGCGTATTTTGATGTTGGCCGTCATTATTTGAACCTGTTTGAGATACCTGCTCTCGACAAGCTCGACCCGCAGACGCGCAACGAGCGGCTTGAAGAATTCCAGGAGTTTCTCGTCTCAGCGTTGATGGTGATGGTGCTCGGGCGCGAGGTAGTAGACCCGCTACTGAGCCAGACGGTGCGCTCACTCCTACAACTGGGGATCAATGCCTTCTTTAAAGATGTTCACATCCGCAAGCGCTACGACCGGGCAATCCGGAGTGGTCCCGGCACGACGGGCTGGCAGGAGTATCCTTCGCTCCCCGACCTGGTGCCCTTCATCGATGCTGAAACCCTCGGGCTCGATGAAGACAACAGCAGCCTGCGCCCGGCCTTCGAGCATGTCCGACTCAGGCTCGCCTACTGGCTGAGTTCGCGCGTCGGTCAGCGCCTGAGCCGCCCTTCTACCATTCGGGCGGATGCCCCGTTGCTGGTCTTTGCCCTGCGCAACGTGAGTAACGTCGAGGACATGACCGTGCTCGCCCTTGCAAATTACGCCGCCGCCCTCAGGCGGGCACTCGCCACCCCGGCCTCGCTCTTCATCCTTGATGAAGCGCCGATCCTGTTCGAGTGCGCCGAAATTGCCAACCTGGTTGCTCGCCTCTGTGCCAACGGAGCAAAAGCGGGCGTGCGCGTAATCATCTCAGCCCAGGACCCTGACACCATCGAAAAAGCTCCCAACAGCTCAAAAATCTTCCAGAACCTGCGTACCCGGCTGATTGGCCGCATCGAAGCGAGTGCCATCCCTTCTTTTAGCCGCGTCTTCGGCTACCGGGCGGAGGCCCTGCTGCGCAATGCGAGTGCTCAGTTCTTCCCCAACAGTCGCGAAGTCTTCTCGCGCTGGCTGATAGACGACGGGGGCTTGCTCACCCCCGTGCGCTACTACCCGAGCTATCGCTCGCTTGCGGTCGTCGCCAACAACCCCGACGAACAGCACGCCCGCGACACCTTCTTATCGCAGGTCGGCAAGCGCTACCCGGACCGGCTGAGCGCCCTCGCAGATTTTACCGAGCAATACGTTGCGAACCTGCGGAGCAAATCGTAGGTTCCTCCGGGAGTTTAAAAACCCCTTGCAGCGATACACCAGAGCAATCCACGGCGTTGCCTTTACCAGAGGAGTCAGGCATGGCAGTCACCAAACGATTCAAAGTACTGGCCCTGGGCCTGATACTCAGTAGCTTCATCGGCATCGGCGGGGTCTGGGCGTCTTCATCCGACCCGCCCGACCCTGACTTGCAAACCTACATCGATGAATTGCTGGAGTTTCTCAAAGAGGTGCAGGACACCGTGTACGAGGCTGTCTCTACCGATTACGATTCACAGCTTGAAGACCTTTATGCCGACGAGCAGGACGGCTCCAGCAGTCACATCGGCGCTTTGAAACTGCCCGACACTTTTGCCGTCGGCCTCAGCATCAGCCAGAGCACCGGTCAGAATCCTTATAACCTGGGGCCATTTGCACCCGCTCCCTGATGCGCAACTTGATTGGCCGCGAGACGAACCGTGCACTGGCGCGGGCAACCCAGGCCGAGCGCCTGAGCGAGTCCGGGCAGGATCTCATCAAAAACAACAACGACAAACTGTACACCAAGCTCCAGGACGCGGCCAACCGGGGCATGGCTTACGCCAACACTGCCACCGCCGCGACATCGACCCAGGACGCTCTCAAGACCATGAATCAGCAACTCGCATTAGTAAATAGTTCAATCGTCTCCACCTCGCTCGAATCGCTCAAATTGCAGACCAACTTCGTCAGTGAAATCGGCAACCTGGAGATATTGCTGTCAGACGTGGGCGAAGGTCTCGACGAGCAGGTGCGTGAACAGTACTACCAGCGCTCCCAGCAGGCGCTCTCGACCGCCATGTCCGCCTTCTCGGCGGGCGAGTCCCTGGCCTGGAAAGCTCAAAACTACGCCCTTTCCGGCCCCCCCGCCCGATGATCCTGCTTGCCCAGACACTGCCCTCGGCAACCCCCAACGCCGCGACGCAGAGCCTCACGGAGCTTGCCGCGACAGCAGCAGGCGACAACCGCCTCTACTGGGAAGTCCTGTGGCAGAGCTTCTTTAAATCTGGCCTGTGGGCGGGTCTGGAGGTAGCGGCTGGGATCGTGGCAGTGCTCGCCCTGCTTTTTTGGGGGGCAGCCTTCTTTCGAGGAATGCTGGAAGATGACGTCACCCCGGCTCTTTCGGAGCTGGTCTGGCCCTTCGTGGTCGTCTTCGGGTTGGTGCAAGACCCGAATGGGCTCAGTAACCTGGCCCGCTGGATCGACGCGGCCCGTACTCTGCCCTACGTGCTCGTGGACGTCATCTCGGCGCGAGCGAGCGACCCGGCCTTCAATGGGGAACTCACTGAGGAGTGGCAAGAGATTAACCTGCAATCGACCATTCGCCTGGCCGGTTACCGGGTCGGCATGGAGCAACTGGTGCGCAGCCTCTACAACCAGTGTGCCACCCTGCCGGTCGGTCAATTTTCCAGCTGTTTGCAGTCGCGCTCGGGCGAAGTGAGCGCCATCGTCCAGATGATCAGCGCCAACGCACCGAGCAGCACCTTCCAGACCGAGGCCAAGGAGATCGACGACGTCTTCAGTGGTGAGGCCGATCCCTACACCGCCACCAGCAGAAGCCGCACCATCTTTGCCCGCGACGGCTCTACCGATGTGCTCCTCGCCATTTTGCTTTCCTGGCAGAAAGACACCCTGCCGATGGTCGAATACGCTCTGATGGCGAGCGCAACAATGGCTCCACTCTGCCTCGCTGCGAGCCTTCTGCCGATTGGCAACCGGGCGATTATCGGTTGGCTCATCAGCTTTAGCGGCATCTGTGTTGCCTACGTGAGCTACTACGTACTGGTCGGTCTTGCTTCCCACAACTATCTCTACAACACGGGCGGCCTCGACAGCCCCGCCTACCTACTCAAGACCGCCCTCATCGACCCGGCCCTCGCCATCTTGATCGGCACCGGCACCGCCCGCAGCCTTCAATCGGGAGCGGGCCATTACTTCTCACAACCCTTCGGGTACGGCTTCGGGATGATTAGAAAGTTCTGGTGATGCCCCGACCGCTATTCGAGCAGCGCATCGATTGCATCTTGGGCTGGCTCAGCCGAACACGGCTGCGGGCAAGTCCACATGGCGTTTGTCCTTTCTCCCAACACGGTAATGAGCAGAGGCACAGGTCGAAGCGACAGCGAAGGGAGTAGGCGTACCCTCAAACACTTCACGAATATGGAAAGCTCCCGCCAAGAATAAGGGTGGTGGAAGACCTTTCCTCTCCTTATGGATTGATCGCCCTTATTTTTGGCGGGACGCCCACGCAGCAAGCGGTATCATGCATATGCCAGTATCAAACACACTGCGTGATACACTGATCCATAATGCCATCTCCCCGAAAATCATGAAGGTGTTTATTAGCTGGTCGGGAAAAGTTAGCCAGGACGTTGCACTGATTCTAAAAGACTGGCTTCCCTCTGTTATTCAACGTGTAAACCCATACGTCTCTTCAGAAGATATACAAAAAGGTACAAACTGGAACCGGGATATTTCAAAGGAATTAGAATCTACAGATTTTGGGATTATTTGTTTGACAAAAGGAAATGCTAAAGCACCTTGGATCAATTTTGAAGCAGGTGCCTGATAAAAGAAGATAGAATCCGGCAGAGTTTGCCCAGTGCTATTTAGAATGAAGCGTTCTGATGTGACTAACGATTCACCAATTGTGCAGTTTCAAAATACTTTATTTGAAAGAGATGATATTTATAAATTACTGCACTCCATAAACAATGTTTGCGGCAACGATGGATTGAGTGAAGGTCTATTAGAGAAAGCTTTCTCTATGTGGTGGCCAAACCTAGAAGAGAAGCTTAATGCAATAGATGAACCTGATCCAAACATAGTACTTACAGCACCAATTGATGGAGCTGCACAACAAGATAGAAGTACACAACTACTTGAAGATATATTAGAGACTGTGCGCTCCCAGCAAAGACTTCTCACCTCACCTTCAGAACTTGTTCCACCTGAATATCTTATTAATACATTTTTCTCTGCACAAGAATTCATTCAATATGCAGATCCATCTGCATATTCAGCAAGGGTTCAAAATATTCAGTCGTTGTCTCTTCTAGCGATGAAAATACTATCCGAATTATCCTCGGTTTTTGAGCAGGTGCTAGAAGAAGGAATCCGGAATCAAGGAGTGCCCTTTGGCGATGAATATGAAACGTTGAATCAAAAGCAAAAAGAGACCTTGCAAGAGCTACATATTGCTATTGCAAAAATCCGACTTAGTGCGATGGGGCTTACAAGACCGCCCCTGCCGCCGTCTCCTATCAAATAAAACGATAGATGTTACGTATCCCTTTTCTCTCAACACAATAATGATTAAGCGAAAAGGCCAGAGCAGACAGAAATGTATTAGAACTATGTTGAATGGTTTGCATCCACTTCTTTCCACTCCCCTACAGGGAGTGGGATAACCCTTGCATGATCAGCAAGCTGCGACCGTAAACTCTTTCGCTGCGCTTTGTTTGGGATTAACCCAGCCTTAAGTCCACTTATTCCAGCGTGTCCTTGTGCTCCTAGTCGTTGGTCTGGGAACTTTTCCCCGTTTGTAGAGGTGAAAAGAGGATACCAAACTACATCTAAAGGTTCTGCGAGCGGTTCTTTGGGTATTGGTCTTATGCTCCGAATATCACTTGGTTTAAGGCAAAAAGCAAAGCAATACTTCTGATTTGCACCCATCAATTGCCATGCTTGCTCGTAGGAAGTAATGCTCTTAGCCCACACGGACAGGCGTGGTCTCGTCTCTGCTTCATCTCGTGATGAAAGCTCAAAAGCTACTGGGTTTGCTTTACCCGATTCCGCATCTTTCGAAGCTACAGCGAGTCTTGCAACCCATTCTTCGGATGGAAGTGATTCCCAATCAGCACCTGGTACATTTGCGGTCATGAAGCAGGAGTCGAAAGGAAGTTACATGAACAGTCGAAGTTTACCAAAGATGACAGCAGGGATAAAATCCTCCACCATATACTCTAGATCCCAAAGTTCGCCGGACTTACGATTCCGGTAAAAAAGTTCTCCTCGACCATCTGGAAAGATCTCAAGCTCTAGATGGTGCTCTTCTCTATCCCATGTATAAAGAAGCTGCCCCTCTGGTCCTGGACAGGCATCAGGAACTGGTAGTCTCCTTCCAGAGACACTCCAAATTTCACTCCAAGCTTTAAGGGAAAGTGCGGCTGTAGATTCTGATATAAGGGGTTCTTCTTCTTCATGTGAAGATACTTGGCCTAGGTACCTTTTAAGGTCGGCTATACGAGAGCGTTCAGAGGTTGTCTCGGCTTGTGCTTCGAGAATTTTTCGCGAGTGGTCTTGAATTTCTCTCAGTATCTTGCCATCTGGCCCGTGTAAGAAAAGCTCAAAAGACGTAGTCGCAAAGCTTGCGGAATCAGAAGAAGGGTGTCTTGGAGCAAGTGTTGGCATTAGTCAAAAAGCCTCCGTGTTTTATCGGTAATACATGCTTCGAAAATTACGCCTGCTTCCTCATGAAGTTCATCGAGTATCTTCCACTCATTTCCCTCAGACGAAGCAAGCTCAATCAACAAGTTCTCCTTAGATACATCTATATCGAGAAGCACTGTAGCAACATCTTTTTTACTCGGTTCAATCAAAGCTTGAGTAAGAATAATACGCGCTTCATGAGTTGGTAGAGGGATTTGAAGTTGCATAAAATAGCCGCTTAGGGCATTCGGCATCGCTGAAGAAATTTCCGGTAGTGTACTCAGGTAGTCCCGAAAATCATTAAACGAAAGTGGAAGATCAATCTTATTAATGTATCTGACTGCAATACGAGTTACTGTCGTTACCCTTGCCAGTTCCAAATAGCTATTCCAGAGCTTTTTTGCTTCATCTCGAAAAGACTCCCATGCTTCATAAGGCGCAAGACGGTTGACCGTAAAACTTTCCACAGCAGGCTGAAATACGTACTTTCTGTCTGTATTTGTAAACTTGTAGCCAATATGACTATTCGTTGCTCGTACTGTGGGAGAAGGAGCAGTGCTGATAACTCCCTCAAAAAAGTACAACTCTTCACGAATGGGATAATCTTTTTCTAGGCCACGATTCGCTTGAGCCAAAAACTTTAGTACATCGACGTCCGGATCGTGAGTAGTTTGCGAGGTGCGAAAGTCAATCAGCGCCTCGGTAATCGGAGAGTGTTTGTACTTAGTATTGACGGTCATGCTTATCATACTAGCGTAGTAAGGTGCCCGTATCGAGTGCATATAGTCATATCTACCTGGTCATCTATAGGATAGACAGCGATAAAGAAATGTACTGGTTATTCAACGTTACTTTTTGTCAGCCCTAGGCTTCAATAAGCTTCAAGGTGAGGAAATCCCCCTTGGAACCAGGGTTAGCTCTCAAGTTCGCTGAAGTGCTTATACCTCATCCCCTGGGAGACTTCCCCGCTCTCCCTGCTGGATGCGGCGAAGTACCTCAACTCGGATCTTCTGCCACCATTCGGGAGTTACCTCGATCGGTGGCCCTGATTCGAGGCCCTCAATAAGGAGCGCTTCGAGCTTCTCCTCAGCCTGGCGCTTTTGGTCTTCTCTGACAAGAGCACGCATGAATTCGCTTGGTGTACTGAAGCCTCCCGCTTCAACGCGGGACTCGACGTACTCCTTCATTGACTTTGGAAGAGAGATGTTCAACGAGGTCATATCCATACTTTGACCTTAATGCCGTCTGGCATTCTCTGTCAATAACTGACAGTTGGTGACGTTCCTAACCAGGTCACCAATTTTCGGGGGTGAGGTAATTCCCTGAAGGAAAAACTCGTCTGCCCTCTCAAAAGCACTCCAGACAGCCTGGGAAAGTCTGCCTACTGGCTATCCCCTCAGAAGAGGCTGGGAAGCTGAACTGCAGGTACTCTCCCAAAATTGATGGCTTCCTGGCTGATCGATTCAGGTTACCGGGATCCGCCCTTCAGCCGGGCGCGTAGAATTGAGCCATGGCCATTTTGCACGGTAACTGGGTACACCAGCCCCCCCGCGCCGGGTTTTTCCTTTGGGCAGAAACCTGGAAGCCTGTGGCGAAGCGCCGCAAGCGTCCGGAGGAGCCAGTTGCCTATCCTTTTGCGCTCTCGACAGCCGATTTGGTGCCGGTGGTAGCGGGGCAGTTTCCCTCCTTGCCGCTCAAGTCTCTGGAGAGCGCGACTGAAACGCTGCTGCTACCGGCCACAAAATCTGAGGGTGTCCTCTATTCGGCGAGCCTGTCATCCGAGGACGAGCCGCTGGTGCTTGAAGCTTCCCTCGTCGAGGGGCTGTGGCTCGATGCCGCTCAGACCTTTGAGTTGCTGCTGCGCGTGCCTCTCGGTGGGGCGGACACCTCGATTGGTTCTGACTTGCGCTACTGGTCCCAGTGCGCCCGCTGGGTGCTCGACTTGCTCGTGCGAGCCAAATATCTACCGGGTCTGGAGTTGACGCCGCCCACCGCCCGTTGGGTCCCTCTACTCGACAGCGCCGTCGATCAGGCTCGCCTCAAAGATTTTGCCGCTCGTCTGCCAGGGGCCTGTCGGGCCGTATCGCCGACAGTAGCCCCGGTGGAGATGCTCAGGAGCTTTCTTGAATCGGCACTCGACGCGCGCGTGCGGAGCGGCCACGAATCACCCGACCCGCGCACCCTTCCCGCCGGTGCTGTGCGGACGTGGCTGCTGGCCCTCTCGGGCGATCCTGTTCTCAAGACGGCCGACCCGGAACTGGCACCACTTGCCGAAGCGCTCTCCACCTGGCGCTCACCACTGAATTACCAGACCCGTTCGCGCACCGGTTTCCGGCTTGTGCCCCCTGAAAAGAGCGGTGAATGGATGCTCGAATTTTTGTTGCAGTCGAGCGAAGACCCCGAGCGGCTGATGGACGCCCGCACGATCTGGATGACCGACGGTGACCACCAGGAAACTTTCCTGGCCGGTCTCGGCCTCGCTTCGCGCCTCTACGCACCCATCGAGCGTGGGCTACTGACCCGTCAACCCTCCCACTGCACCCTCAATACTGCCGAAGCTTTTCAGTTTTTAAAAGCGGCCACCTGGCGACTGCGCGACAGCGGCTTCGGCGTATTGCTGCCGGCGAGCCTCTCCGAGATGGGTTCACTCAGCAACCGGCTCGGGCTCAAGCTCGAATCGGGGGCAGTAAAACCGAACAACGCCCTCGGGATGCAGAGCCTGCTCAACTTCAGGTGGGAACTGTCGCTAGCTGGGCAGGCCCTCAGCCGCGAAGATTTCGAGCGCCTGGCGGCGAGTGCCGACCCGCTGGTCAAAGTCGGCAACGCCTGGGTCGAACTGCGCCCACAGGATGTGCGCGCCGCTAAGAAATTTTTTGAAACCCGCCAGGACCAAGTCGGGCTCTCGCTCGAACACGTCTTGCGCCTCAGCTTCGGTGACGCCCAGACGATTTCAGGTCTCCCTATCGTCAACTTCGACAGTTCCGGGCCGCTCAAGCAGTTGCTCGAAAACCTCACAGACCACCGCAAACTGACCCCCATCGACGAACCGCCGGGCTTTCGAGGCACCCTGCGCCCTTACCAGAAGCTCGGCGTCGGCTGGCTCGACTTTCTACAGCAATGGGGACTTGGAGCCTGCCTTGCCGATGACATGGGCCTTGGTAAGACGATCGAGTTGATCGCCTTCTTGCTGCACCTCAAGTCTCAGGACCGGCTCGATGGGCCGACTTTGCTCATTTGCCCGACTTCTGTAATGGGCAACTGGGAGCGCGAGGTGAAGAAATTCGCCCCCGAACTGGGCGTCCATGTCCACCACGGTACCCGCCGTCCGAAAGGGCGCAACTTTGTCGAGACGGCCCAGAAAAAGCAAATCATCATCAGCAGTTACGCCCTCGTCCAGCGCGACAGCAAAGACCTCAAGCGCGTCGAGTGGATGGGCATGGTGCTCGACGAAGCCCAAAATATCAAAAACCCCGACGCCAAGCAGACCCAGGCCATCCGCGAGCTGTCGGCCCGCTTCCGAATAGCGCTCACCGGCACCCCGGTCGAAAACCGCCTGGGCGAACTGTGGTCGATTCTCGACTACCTCAACCCCGGCTACCTGGGGGCGCGCAACTTCTTCCAGCGCCGCTTCGCTGTGCCGATTGAAAAGTATGGCGACCGCTCCTCGCTCAACGCCCTGCGCATGCTGGTGCAGCCTTTTATCTTGCGCCGGTTGAAGTCTGACCCCCAGGTGATTCAAGACCTGCCGGAAAAGCGCGAAAGCAACGTCTTCTGCCCGCTCACGCCTGAACAGGCCGCCCTCTACGAGCGGGTTGTGACCGATTCACTCGCCCGCATCGAAGAGAGCACCGGCATCCAGCGCCGGGGAGTGGTGCTCGCTACCCTCGTCAAGCTCAAGCAAATTTGTAACCACCCGAGCCACTTCCTGGGCGACGGCGGCACGCTGCCGGAGCGTTCGGGTAAGTTGCGCCGCCTCGAAGAGATGCTCGAAGAAGTGCTCGCCGAGGACGAACGGGCGCTCATCTTCACCCAATTTGCCGAGTGGGGGCACCTGCTGCAGGCGCACCTGAGCAAGCAGTTGGGGGCTGAAGTCTTTTTTCTCTACGGCGGCAGCAGCAAAAACCAGCGCGAGGCAATGGTGGACCGCTTCCAGCGCGACCCGCAGGGACCGCGCATCTTCATCCTGTCGCTCAAGGCTGGAGGTGTCGGCCTCAACCTGACCCGCGCCAACCACGTCTTCCACTTCGACCGCTGGTGGAACCCGGCGGTCGAAAACCAGGCGACCGACCGCGTCTTCCGCATCGGCCAGACTAAAAATGTGCAGGTCTTCAAATTTGTCTGCACCGGCACCCTCGAAGAGCGCATCAACGACCTCATCGAGAGCAAAAAAGCGCTCGCCGAGCAGGTAGTCAGCGCCGGGGAAAACTGGCTTTCTGAGATGAGCACCGACCAGTTGCGGCAGTTGCTGGTGCTCGACCGCTCCGAAATCGTCGATACCGAAGGAGATTAAGCCATGAGCGATCTGGTGAAGACAGGCACCGACACCCCCAAGGTCTTTGCAAGCCAGTGGTGGGCACAGCGCTGGATAGACGTGCTCGAATCTTTCGGCTGGACCCAGCGCCTCGCCCGCGGTCGCAACTACGCCCGCAACGGCAACGTACTTTTAATGGATTTTCAGGGGTCGCAGGTAATCGCGCGCGTGCAGGGGACGGCACCCCAGCCCTACGACGTCTCCCTCGGGCTTGACCGCTTCGGCGACGAGCAGTGGGAAGAGGTGATTGAGACCCTCGCCGACCGGGCCATTTTCGCTGCCAAGTTGCTTGCGGGTGAGATGCCCCAGAATATCGAGGAAGCCTTCACAGCGAGCGGCCTCAGCCTCTTCCCCTTTACCAAATGGGACATCCATAGCCAGTGCTCCTGCCCAGATTCGGCAAACCCATGCAAGCACATCGCGGCTGTTTACTATTTGATGGGCGAACGCTTCGACCAGGACCCGTTCGTGCTCTTTGCCCTGCGCGGCCGGACACGCGCTGAGATTATCCAGAGACTACGCGAGTTGCGCGGGAATGCTCGCACGGCAGTAGACACTGAAGCCCCGGTGAAAACAGTACCGGTACCGCCTCTTACCGTCGAGCACTTCTGGGAGTTAGACGGCGACCTCGACCCATCGCTGGTCGTGATCGCGCCGCCGCCCTCACAGGAGACAGTGATTGATTTTCTGGGAGCACCGCCAATCGAGACTGCCGAGCCGACGGTGAACCACCTTAAAAGCGTCTACAGCCAGGTACGCGACCGGGCCATCGCCGCCTCTTTGGGTGGCGAATAACAGATGTACCTCTGGTCATCGTGCGGGCTGGAGAGTGAAAGTGTCCATTTGATAGCAGTCTTCCGGCCCTACCGGTCGCCGGTTCGCCGCACTGCCTCCGCTGCCGATGGGAGGTCAGAAGGCCACTCGCGGAAGAGCTGCTCGGCGTAAGCCATGACTTCATCTTTGGCGAGCCGGACCCTGGGCTTCTCACGCGGATAGAGACTTTCGACCGCCCGTGCATCTTGTGCAACGACCTCGCTGGCTGCCGCGAGTAGGGATTTACGCAGGAGGCGCTTGAGCACCGGTGAAATCTGGGCATAGAGCAAGATAAACGTGCGCGTCCTATCTGCTGTCTCGGGATAGACAATATGCACCTGGGCAAGGCGGCCGAACGGGACCGTGGCAAAGAGGACTGTGGTAGAAGGAAAGGCGTATTCGAGGGTATTCTCCATCTGCTTCGGCAGCAGGGCGAGGGCCGGATTCTTTGCCATTTCAGCGACAGTATTGGCGGCGCGGGTTAATTTCATCTCGACTCGGGCTCGATGCCCGTCCGGCTCAAAACTGGGGACCACACAGGAGACGACCCGAAACAGCTCCCGGTGGGTGCCGTTCTGGTGGTTGAAGTCGTAGTTAATCAGCAGACTTGCCAGCAAGTCCGCCTGCAAGCTCCGGTCGCCCGCAACGCCCAAAAATTCGTAATCCCGAGCAAGGCGAGCGTGCAGTGCGGGGATGGGTAGCCGCGCCGCCGCGCCGCCGTAGGTCCAGACGCAATCATCTTCGACAAAAATCTCCAGAGGACTTGCTACGACCGCTCCGGGGCGTCCCTCCTGCCACATGCGTCCCAGTCCGTCGAATTCGAGAGTGTGAAACGGGCAGGTAATACGTCCGTTACAGACCCAGCCCTCCGAGAGCGGTGCTTGCAGGTGTGGGCAGATGTTGTCGAGGGCGTAGACCTCGCCTCGGTCCTGCCAGAGTACGTAGTCGCGGCCGTTTAACGTGATCCGTCGCGGCCCTTTGTCCAGCATCGAACGGTGGGCGACCAGCCAGGGCGCCCCAGGAAGTAATGGTTCCATCAGTACACTCCAGACCCGCCGCCGTGGCCGTGGCCTTCAAGCC
>JANNPH010000083.1:0-37580 GCA_031399965.1 Gloeobacteraceae cyanobacterium SOY_34_metabat_159
GGCAACGAGGGGTTCGCCCACTGTCCCGCCCGCGAACGCCACGCCGTGCAGAGCCGCTTTGAAAATGGCTTGCGTCGGCTTGTCGAGATGACACGGGAATTAGGAGCGCATCCAATTTTGGGCGGCGTCTACCCTAACGGCGATTACTCCCCGATCCACAACCAGCTGCTACAGGACACCCACGACCGGATGCTGAATTGGGGTGTTCCAGTTCTCGATTGGTTGGCGGCAGTAGACGACGGACGAGGACGCTGGAAGCCGGGGACCTTCTTTGATCCGGCCCACCCCAACACCGTCGGCCATCGCCTCATGTACGAGGCAATTGACCTTCGACTATTCCAGCTCGATAAACACGAACTGGAAATAGAAAAGCAACGCTTCAAGCGACCAGCCGGAGTACCTGTCTATCTCGATAGTTCCGGGTTTTCGATCTCCGGCTGTGTTGATCAAAAGTGCTTACGGATTAGCAACCCGTCACAATACAGCTACATCGTCTCTCCCGATTGGCGAGCGCTGCAGACTGCACTGCGGCACAAGGCCGGCTTGGTGCCGGGACTTTATCTTGCTCAAAATGCCCGCAAAGGCGTCCTCCCCTTTTTTGACGTGCGGGAGGACGGGACCATCGAAACGGCCCTCGACGTGCTGCCCGGTGCCGACCTGGAATACAGCAGCACCCGCAATTTCTTTTCGCAAAATAATCCGAAGCTGCTGTTTCACGAGGGGTGCATCGGAATTTTGAAGGAGGACGAGCACCGCCTCTGGGTCATCAATGAATCAGACCACGAGTACAACATCCACCCGATGTGGCTGGAGGTACGCGGTGCCCTCAAAGCGATGCCGCCGGGTGTCTATGAAGATCCGCTCCACCCCGACGCCCCGTTTCGCACGATGATGATCGGCGCAGACGGGCTAGAAAGCCGGGTAAGAGTGCCGTCCAGGGCTGCAGTGTTGTTCGAGTACAAGTGCAAACTGTCGGAGATTGACCGGGTTGCCATTATCCCGCTCGGCGACCGGTGTGCTGTCCGCATGTTGCTCTACAAGCTTGGATACGATGGGCCGGCTTTCCCGTTCGACCTGACGCGCACTACCGAGATAGCAGACGTCGCGGACCTGATCGAGACCCGTTTTCAGGGCATGTGGGACCCCGCCTCCCTGTACTACGATGCTGACGCAGGTAGAGTGCGCCATACCCGATGGACAGGTTTATCTTTTGCCCACGAAGTTGAGGCCACGGACGACCCCTTTCACAATATGTCCACCGTCCACGAGCGCATGCGCGTCCGGTACACAGCACGGTGCGAACGGTTCTGGTACACCATCGAGCGGTGCGACAAGCTGCTTTTCGTGCGCACGGGAGCCACTGACCGGAGCGGGGCATGGGATCTGGTCACCAAGCTCGAAAAACAATGTCAGGGAAAGCCATTCCAACTTCTGATTATTTCTGCGCAGTCCTCCGACGAGTTTTCAGGGCTGTTCAGGGTGCTGCACTACGACCTGGAATTCAACCCCGACCGTATGTACGAAGATCTGGGTCACTGGCTTCACTGCACAAAGGTGATGGGCGACATTCTCGAATCGCTCGATGTTTCGAGCAAGAACCTGTTCTGGTGCCCCCCCAACCCGCCGCTTACCGCCGAGCATCCTACTGAGCCGATGTCTGGAAGTCCGACAGGTAGCAGGACGGATCAGGGAAGGAGCGGGCGATAAATTCCAGCAGGACCTGCACCCGCATCGGCAAGTGCTGCTTACTCGGGTAGTACAGGTAAATCCACCAGTTGGGCGCCAGATAGCTGCTCAAGACGGGTTTCAACCGGTTGCTGCGCAGATGTTCGAGCACGAGATAGCTACCTAACTGCACCACGCCGCACCCGGCGAGCGCCGCTTCCACCAGGGCTTCTGGGTCGTTCACCGCCAGGGTGCCCGCTGCTTCGAGAGCATAGTGCTGACTCCCCTCGGCAAACTCCCATTTGAGTAGTCGCCCGGTCGAAGGCATGCGTATGCTGATGCAGTTGTGGCGGGCCAGGTCCCAGGGTGTGCCCGGTATCCCGTGCCGCCCGATATATTCAGGCGACGCACAGACGAGGAGCTGGATTTCGGCTAGGTGCCTGGCAATCATCGTCGTATCGGCAAGCTGACCGGCGATGCGTACACCGATGTCGAAGCGCTCGACCACCATGTCCGCAATGTGGTCGTCAAGTGTCAGGTCCAGTTCGATTTCAGGATAATTCTGCGAAAACTCTACTAACAGCGGCACGAGCACCCGACGACCAAAGGCGGTGGTGGCCGTGAGGCGGACCCGCCCAAAGGGCCGACCTCTGCGCTCGGCCAGTCGGCCAACCGCCTCTTCCAGTTGAATCGCCGGGTCGCGGCAACTCTCAAGGAACAACTGCCCCTCCTCAGTAAGAGAAATCTGTCGGGTGGTTCGGGCGAAAAGTCGTACACCCAGGTCGGCTTCGAGCTTCTGGACGCTCTTGCTGACTGCGGCCGGGGTGACTCCCAGGGAGCGGGCAGCGGCTGAGAAACTGCCCCCCTCCGCCGCCCGCACAAAGGAGACGATGCAGCGCAGTAGATCCATGCAGTTATTCCAATCTGGAAAAAAAGAAGTGACTGATTCCAGACTACCCGTTGAAAGGGTAGCCAGGTAGGTTGGGGTAGATGCGTTGTACGGAGATTGATGATGAAGATTGGCGTTGTGGGCACGGGCAACATGGGCAGATCGTTGGGGTTGTTATTCGCGGAGCAGGGGCACGAGGTGTTCTTCGGGGCGCGAGACCTCGCAAAAGCGCAGGCAGCAGCGGCGCTGGCAGCTGGAGGAGCGAGCTTCGGCTCCAATGACGAGGCGGCTCGCCACGGCGAGGTACTGGTCTGGGGCATCCGGGACGTGCCTCCAGGCGAGGTGCTTTCTGATCTGGGGGTGCTCGCGGGTAAGATTCTCATCGACATGAACAACGGTGAGGTGCGCGGCGACGGTGGAGCCGGGCCGGTGGGCGAATCCCTGGCCGAACGGCTCCAGGTCGCCGCTCCAGGAGCAAGTGTGGTAAAAGCCTTCAACACTCTGCCGATGGAAGTCTTCGATCTGGCCCCTGAACCGTTGCGCAGATATGGGGTGAGCGTATTCGTGGCCACTGACGACGAGCGGGCCGGACGGACCGTCTCGGAGCTTGCCGCGTCGATTGGCTTTGTGCCGGTGGCCTTCGGTACTCTGCGCTACGCCCGCACCCTCGAAGCGCTGGGCGATGTCACCCGCCATCTGATCATGGACATGGGTCACCCGGCAACGGCAACGGTCTCAACCCAGGATCTACCCGCGCCTGAGCAGAAACGGCTGGGTGGGCGACAGGCTTCGGAGCTTCGCTAGACCGCCTATTGCCCACGATTGAGGATCATGCAGCCTCTCACTCAGTCTTGTAAACAGTTTGCACTTCAGTGAGCAGAGCATTACTCTGCTTCTCCAGCTTTGCAAAGCGCACCAGGACTGCCTCGGTGGGGGCATCGAAAGAGCTTTGCAGAGTATTGAGCAGGACGTTGAGCTGCTGGGTGAGACCGGTGGGGTTGCGCTGAATCCCTTGTTCGGGGTCGGGCTCCAGAATACTGTTGCTGAGGAACTGGAGCTTTTCGGCGAGGTTTGTTTTGTTCTCGGACGTGTCGGGGGTGCCGGTCTTGTCGAGGGCCTGCACTGCCTGCCGTGTACTTGCCAGTTGCTTGTGGGCAGTGTTGAGGTTTTCAATCAGAGCGCCGATGCGCAGGGATAGCTCGTAGTTGCGCCGCCGGTCCTCGGGCTTGATAGCCAGGCGCGGGTCGCTCTTCACTTCAAAAGCCTGGGAGACCGTTTTGCCGTTGTAGCGGATGCGGGCTGTGTAGCGTCCGGGCAGGACAAGGATGCCCGGTTTCGTGGCCGGATCGACTTTTTGATCCATCGGCTCGGGTTCGTTGGTGAGCGCCGGGGCCTCGAATGCCCGGCGTCTGAGGTCCCAGTTCACCCGATTGACCCCGGCCTTGAGCGGTGCCTGGATGAGGCGGACCAGCTTTGAGTCGCGGTCGAGGATTTCAATATCGAGCTTTGCATCTTTGGCTGTACCCGGAGCCGGATTGGCCATGTAGGTGAGCAGGGCACCGACGCTCCGGTTGGTGCCGGTAAACAGCGCATCGCCGGGGTTATTGTAGATGCCGCCCTGGCCCGGCAGATACTGCTCGGAGTCGGCAATTGAAAACAGATGCAGATCTTTGCTGGCAAGGGCGTCTACCGTGCGCAGCGGGCGAATGTCGTCGATGATGTAGGCCCCGCGCCCGTGGGTGCCGATCACCAGGTCGTGTTCGCGTGGGTGTACGAGGACGTCGGTGACGGGTACCGTCGGTAGGCCCTGGGTCCACTTCGTCCAGTTTTTGCCGCCGTTGAAAGTGACGTAGAGGCCAAACTCGGTGCCGACGAAGAGCAGATCTTTATTAACCGGGTCCTGCTCGATGACGTGGGCGAAGCCGTCGATTTCGGCCGTTGCCAGGTTTTCCCAGGTCTTGCCGTAGTCGCGGGTGACAAGTACGTAAGTCTGCCAGTTGGCCCGGCGGTGGTCGTCGATGGTCACAAAGGCAGTGGCCGGGTCGAACTTGGACGCTTCGACGTGAGAGACCCAACTCTCGGCCGGTACGAGACCACTGCTCACCAGGCTATCGGAGACGCGGGTCCAGGTCTTGCCGCCGTCGGTCGTGACCTGCAGGTTGCCGTCGTCGGTGCCTGCCCAGAGGACGCCCCGCTTGAGGGGGCTGGGGGCGATGCTCAAAATCGAGCAGTGGTTTTCGGCGGCGGTGGCATCGAGGGTCAGCCCGCCGCTCTGGGCCTGATTTTGTTTTTCCGGGTTGTTGGTGGTCAGATCGGGGCTGAGGATCTGCCAGGACTGTCCTTTGTCGCGGCTGACGTGGACGAACTGGCTACCGTAATAAATTGCTTTTTTATCGAAAGGGTCGAAGGCGAAGGCGGCGTTCCAGTTGTAGCGGTGCTTGACGTCGGACTCGGTCGGTCGGATGCTCTTGCGCATGCCGAGCTTGCTGCTGAAGTAGATTAAGTTGCCGCCCTGCCAGGTCGAGTAGCCGTAGTCGGGGTTATCGGGGTCGGTGAGCGCAAAGAATCCGTCACCGATGCCGACGCTCTCCCAGTGCGCATTCATCAGAGCACCGCCCTTGAGCACCGCACTCGGTCCGCGCCAGGAGCCATTGTCCTGCAACCCGCCCGAGACGTTGTAAGGCACCTCCAGGTCGGCTGAAATCCGGTAGAACTGCGCCACGGGCAGGTTGTCGATAAACCGCCATTTCTTACCCTGGTCGAGGCTGATGCCCATGCCACCGTCGTTGCCGTTGGCCATCAGTTTGCCATTCGGGTGAATCCAGAGGACGTGGTGGTCGCCATGCAGCACACTGCGCCGGGTGACCGGCTTGAAAGTTTTGCCACCGTCGGTGCTGACATCGAAGGCGTTTGCCATCCGGTAGATAGTATTCTCGTCGGTCGGACTGACGGCGATGTCTGAAAAGTAAAAAGGCCGGGGCGAGACGTTCTTTTCCTGGTTGACGGCTTTCCAGTTTGTGCCGCTGTCGTCGGAGCGCATCAGCACGTTGCGCTTTGCTTCGATGAGGGCGTAGACCACCTTCGGGTTGTTGCGGGCGAAGGCGAGGCCAATGCGCCCCAGTTCCCCTTCAGGAATGCCTTCTTTCGGGGTCAGTTTTCTCCAGTTCGTGCCGCCGTCTGTGGTCTGGTAGAGGCCGCTACCCGGTCCACCGGACTTGAAGAACCAGGGCCAGCGCCGGTGCTCCCACATGGACGCGATAAGCCGGTTGGGGTTGGCCGGGTCGATTGCCAGGTCCGAGACGCCGGTGCGTTCATCGACAAACAGCACCCGGTTCCAGGTTTTGCCGCCGTCGGCAGTTTTGTAGACGCCGCGCTCGGGATTTTCGCCCCAGGTGGTGCCCATCGCCGCCGCGTAGGCAATTTCCGGGTTGGTCGGGTGGAGGATGAGCTTGTGGATGCGCTCGGTCTTCTCAAGACCTACGGATTTCCAGGTCTTGCCGCCGTCAATTGAACGGTAGACGCCCCGACCGACCCCGGCACTGTTGCGTGGGTTGCCCTCGCCTGCACCGACCCAGACAATTTCAGGGTTGGGCTGGAAGACGGCCACTGCACCGATGGACGAGTCGCGCTGGTCGTCGAAGATTGGTGTCCAGGTCGTACCGCCGTTGACGGTTTTCCAGACGCCGCCCGTGGCCGCACCGACGTACATAATCTCGGGCTGGGCGTTCACCGCATCGATGGCAGCAATCCGGCCGCTCATATTCGCGGGTCCAATGCTGCGCGCCTGCATCCCACCGAACAACTCGCCTGGAACCGGCTGGGCTGATGCGAGCGGCACCAACAGCAACCAGGCCAGTGCCGCAGGGACTAACGTGCGCCCGCACCGTTTACTGCGCTTCATCCAGGTCATCACCATCACTATCCCTCAGCAAAATAGCCTGGGCCGCCCGTTCCGGTAGCCCGTGCCGATATCCAGAATGGTATTAGCTGATTTTGCCGACGCCTGGATGTCTTTCATGAACAGTTCCAGGCGATTGTGAGGAAATCTTCAGCAGGAATTGCGCTCAGCCCGAACGCGGGTGCCTGCCCATTTCAACTTCTCGCGCAGGGTGCGGAAGTAGGAGTGGCGCTCTTCCAGGATTAAAAAGCGGGCCGGATGGCGGGCGGCCTGGATGCGCACGGTCTGGCAGTAACTGACCGGGGCTGAGAGGGTGCCGTCGCTCCAGAGCTTGATGCTGTGGTCTTCACCCTGCAAGGGACTCACCTCGATGATGTCGCTTGCCGGGAGCACGACCGGGCGGCTTGAGAGTGAGAGCGGGCAGATCGGTGTAATCGTAATCGCGTCGAGCGAAGGGGAAATAATCGGACCGTTGGCAGCGACAGTATAAGAAGTCGAACCGGTCGGCGTCGAGATGAGCAGGCCGTCGCCGTGGACCTGATCGACCACCTCCCCATCGATTGTCAGCTCAAGGATGATAGTCGAGAGCCGGTTTTCACTCGAAGGCTTGAGACAAAATTCATTCAGGCACAAAAAATGCTGTTCGGGAATCGGCTCTTTGCCGAAGAGCGAAGCGGTGAGCATCATTCGCTTTTCGATCTCGAAAGTACCGGTGAGCAGGCGTTCCCAACCGGCCTCGGCAAGCACCTCCGGGGGCTGGGTGAGAAAGCCCAGGTGCCCACCGACGTTTACAGCCAGAATCGGCACATCGAGGGCGGCCAGGTAGCGGGCCGCCGCCAGGGTCGAGCCGTCGCCGCCGAGGACGATCGCAAGGTCGATTTCGCCGCCGAAGTGGTCGATAAAACGTGGGTAGGGGTTCTCGCTGTAGCTGAGGGGAGCACTCAGCACCGTGCAGCCCGCCGCCCGCAACTGCTCTGCGCAAAACTCTGCCTGGACCTGACTGTTGGCGTCGTCTCCCCGGTAGGCGATCACGGCCTGGCGAAATAAGGACATGGGCTACCTGATAGAAGGAGCGATGGGGCCGGATTCAGTACGGAGCGTAGTCCCTAACACAGCATATCCGGCTGAGACATGGGCGTACTAAGACCAGCAAGGCACCCAACCGACCATGAACACCGAACAGTACCTGACACACCCCATGTTTGGCCTGTTGTTCTTGATCTGCCCGGTGGACGAGGGCACGGGTCTCTATTCGACGCTCTATACCCAGCAGTTGTTCTTTCTGGTCTCCGGTGGAGTCGGCAATCCACTGATTTTCGACCCGGTCGGCCGCGAACAGGTGCGCCGCCTGGTCGAAACACGCCTGAGAGTAGCCCGCTCCCAGGGCGACACCGACGAACTCAACCGCCTATTACAGTTCCAGCGGCGCTATTTCTGAGCCGGGCTATAGATAACGCGCCAGGGCGGCTGCGGTCGCTTCGGCTGTCTTCTGCCAACTAAATTGGGCTGCTCGCACGAGGCCCCGTTCACGTAGCGCAGTTCGCAAATTGGCAGTGGAAGCAACCGCATGCATCGCCTCGGCAATCGAGGCCACGCAGTACGGATCGACGTACAGTGCCGCGTCCCCGGCAACCTCCGGTAGCGACGCGAGGCTTGAGGTGATGACCGGGGTACCGCAGGCCATTGCTTCCAGTACCGGCAGGCCGAAACCTTCCCAAAGGGTCGGGAATACCAGGGCAATCGCCTGCTCGATCAGTGCCGGCAGTGCCTCGTAAGGCACGTAGTCCAGAAAGCGGACCCGGCGACCCAGCGACATCGCTGCAATCTGCGCTTTGAGCATGGGCGTGCGGCGGGGGTCCGGGGGACCGGCAAGCCAGAGTTCGCAATCTCCTTTGAGACGGGCGAAAGCTGTGATCAGCCGGTCGAGATTTTTGTGGGCATCCTGGCGACCGAGGTAGAGAAAATAGTTGCCCACCGGCAGCGCACGCGGGTAGAAGTGGGCGGCATCGTGGGCGAGCGGAATCGGCGTAATCTTGGCCGGGGCAATGTTGTAGAACTGCACGATGTCCTGGGCTGTCGCCTCCGAGTCGCAAATGATGTGGGCGGCCCGGTGCAGCACGCGCGGAATATAAAACTGGAAATACTTGGTGAGCAGCGACGGGAATGGCCCCGGAAAGCGCAACGGGATCAAGTCGTGTACGGTGACCACCGTTGGACAAGGCCCATCGAGCGGTGCCTCGGGTACCGGCGAAAAGAGCAGATCGGCTTTCAAGATGCGGCAGATTTCCGGTACCCGCACCTGCTGCCAGACCAGGCGGGCCAGATGCGCCTGCCGCCCCCGGTCCGACGCGAGGGAGGCGGGCACTAGATAGTGGTTGTAGCCGTCGCGCGGTCGCGCCGAGAGCAGCGTCACACCCTGGGTATTGAGGTGGTCGAGCAGATTAAGGGCGTACGTTCCGAGTCCGGTCGGCTTCTGAGGTAAGAACGTGAGGTCGATGCATAACTGCGGCATGGCGGCTATGCCGGTGCCTGCCAGACGAGAGTCCAGTGTCGGTCGGAAGTGAGAGAGACCTGTGCCCCGGCAAGCCCACCCGCCTCGGCCTGGGTTTTTACCTCTGCGAGGGTCAGGGCAGCGTGCAGCGATTCGGCGAAGAGGCGGCGCTGGTGGTCGGTGCTCCCACCTGCGTAAGTGGCGACTAGATCTTCAAGAGCCGCGTCGCTCTCGGGACGAGCAAGGTCGCGCACGAAGACGAGACCGTCCGGTGCGACGAGCCGCCGACAACTGGTCCAGAAAGAGGCCGCCTCCGGCAGGTGGTGGACGAGGCTATTGGAGAAGACGCACTGAAAGCTCGCCTCGGGCAGTTGTGCCGCCTTGGCATCGTCGCAAATCAGGTGAATCGACTCGTCAAGACCGGCCGCCTCGATGTTGCGTTCAGCGAGAGCCAGCATCGAGTGGGCGAGATCGACTGCGATGATTTCGACCGGAAGGGTATGGGCAATCAGGATTGGAATGAGGGCCGTCCCGGTGCCGAGGTCAAGCCAGATACCGGTCGGCGGCGAGAGGGCCAATAGGTCGTCACGAAACCGGACATTGACCTCGCTATGGTCCATCGCGTCGTACTCGCGGGCCTCCAGCTCCGAGTCCATCACTTCCGGTTCGAGTACCCGTTCAAGCATGACTCAAGTCCGGGAAGACCTGCTGTACGGCGGGGTGGACGAGGCGGGACTGGGCGACGTTGATGCCCTGGGCAAGGGCCGGGTCGCGGTCGGTGGCTTCCGGGTAGCCGAGGGCGGCAAGCTTCAGTACGTAGGGCAAAGTTGCGTTGTTGAGTGCCTGGGTGGCCGTCCAGGGCACTGCACCGGGCATGTTCGGCACGCCGTAATGGAGGACACCTTCTTCGAGGTAGACCGGTGCCGAGTGCGAAGTGGGCCTGAGGGTCTCGACGCAGCCACCCTGATCGACGGCTACATCGACAATGACCGAATTGGGCGTCATGCGGCTCACCACTTCGCGGGTGACCAGTTTCGGGGCGCGCCTGCCGGTGACGAGCACCGCACCGATAAGCAGGTCAGCGGTCGGTACGACCTGTTCAATGGTCTGACGGGTGCTGAACAGGAGCGCGACGCGAGAGCCAAATAAATCTTCGAGATAGGCGAGCCGGTCGAGGCTGACATCGAGCATCGTCACCCGTGCCCCCATACCGACCGCGATGCGGGCCGACTCAGTCCCGACGATGCCACCTCCTAAGATGACGACATGACCGGCTGCGACACCGGGCACACCGCCGAGCAGGACCCCGCGGCCACCCTGCTGTTTTTCGAGATAACGGGCACCGAACTGGACCGCGAGCCGACCGGCGATGCTGCTCATTGGGGTGAGGAGCGGCAGGCGTCCGTCGGCAAGGGCAACCGTTTCATAAGCGATGCAGGTCGCCCCGGAGTTGAGCAGTGTCTCGGTCAGTTCCCGGTTTGCCGCCAGATGCAAGTAAGTGAAAAGCACCTGTTCTTTGCGCAGGAGCGAATACTCGGCTGCTAGAGGCTCTTTTACTTTCACCACCATCTGCTGCTCGTAGACGTGGGCTGCCCCCGGCACGACCTGGGCACCGGCCAGCAGGTAATCCTGGTCACTAAACCCGGAACCAATCCCGGCACCGGTCTCAATTGCTACCGAGTGCCCCTGGTCTGTCAGCGCCCGAACCGCAGCGGGCGTCAGGCCCACCCGAAATTCCTGGTCTTTAATTTCTTTCGGAACGCCGATTTGCATAGTGACTAGCTCAGAGTGTCTTTGAGAACCGTCCGTGCTGCCAGGTGTTTTAGAGTCGTCTGCAAGATTTCGATTTCTCTTTGCAACCGCAGGGACGTGTCTTGCAACTCTAGCAAGGCTTGTTGCTCCTCGGAAGCCCCGTAGAAGCTGCCGCCA
The DNA here is from genome assembly GCA_031399965.1 of Gloeobacteraceae cyanobacterium SOY_34_metabat_159. Taxonomy (GTDB): domain Bacteria; phylum Cyanobacteriota; class Cyanobacteriia; order Gloeobacterales; family Gloeobacteraceae; genus JANNPH01. Next base: position 10,873 of record JANNPH010000083.1, read on the forward strand.
ATCCAATAGGACAGTTCGAGCGGGTCGTCGGGCAAAGTGGGCAGGGGAATCGGCTTATCCATCAGCTTGCTTGAGAGGCGCACGACATCGGCGAGCAGTCTTTTGGCCTCTTTGGTCTGGTCTGTCATATCTGCTTCGGCCGGTTCGTCTTCTATCCACTGCACAAGGCCCACCCGATAAGGCTTCTGGCGCGTGTATTCGAGTACCCGGAAGCGCTTTTGCCCGACTGTAACCACGTTCATCCGGTCGTCCGGCAGCCGGTCTACCTGGGTAATCTCGGCGCAACTGCCAATTTTAGCCGGCTGCTTGGTTTCAGGATCCCAGAGGAGCACCCCGAAGCGGCAGTCGGTATCGAGCACCGTGTTCATCATCATCCGGTAGCGCGGCTCGAAGATATGGAGCGGCAGGGGCCGTCCGGGGAAGAGCACCACCTCCGGCAGCGGGAAGAGGGGCAATTCCTGAACAGCTAGAGAAAATTGAAGGCTCATTACTGACCAAACTCCAAACGGGCTTGCTGAACTAGCTCGACGGTGATGAGATCAACCTCGCTCGCGCGGGCTAATTCCTCGATGCGAAGACGGGCCTGGGAGCGGGCGAAAAAAGGGATGTTGCGCAGCTTGACGATTGCCTCTGGTGTCCAGTCCAGTTCATCCGCGTTTCGCACTCGATCTTGCGAATTGGGAAAATCAGGGTAGGCCATAACCATTCATCCCTTCGTCTTCAACCCTTTTATTGTAGTCCTCCCCGGACTGGCTGCGAATTCGGCCGATTAGATTCGCCAGGCTCTCAAAATCTGGCGGATATGGACATTTGCTCTTAAAATGGATTGATTAGTGCTGGCCGTCGCGCCTCACCAGCCTTTTGCGCTAAATGCATGGATCCGTTACCAGGATTGGTTTGTGGAGCTTCCTGACAGAGCGAAGCCGGGGAGCGCTGTTGACTCCAGGGAGCCGCACAAATAAAGTGTTTTTATTCGTCCTCTGCATGTCTAGACACTACATACAGCAGCGGATATCAAAGTATTTGCAGGAGCCGGTACATGGGAATGGATGGAGCTGAAGGTCTCGAGCAGCGGATGGTTCTATCGGAATCCCAGAAGGCCGTCCTTCAGAAATATCTGATAGGCGACGAGCGCACCTGGGAGGATGTCTGCTACCGGGTGGCCCGCTTTGTCGCTTCGGCCGAGGCGACGCCTGAGTTGCAGCGCGAGTGGGAAGAGAAATTTTTCTCGATTCTTGCTCCCATGAAGATGATCCCAGGCGGATCGATCCTCGCCAACTCCGACCACGGCACCCACGGCCTGCTCAACTGTTTTGTGCTCTCAGCCGAAGACCACATCCAGGACATCGCCAAACTGGTCACCGACGCGGTGCTCACCACCAAGTTCCGGGGCGGTGTCGGCATCAATATCGGTTCAGAGGGCCAGAAAGGTTTCATCCGTCCCAAGGGCTCGCCCTTCGCCGACGGTCGGGCACTCGGCCCGTGCTCGGTACTCGACATGGTCTCTGAGACTTCCAAGAAAATCACCACCGGCAACAAGGCTCGCCGGGGCGCGTTTCTGTTTTCGATGCACTGGAAGCACCCCGACATCTGGGAATTCATCCAGGCCAAGACCCAGTCGGTGGTCGATGCCGAGTGGTCGCGCGATATGGTCCGCGAAGCCCTCGAAATTGCTGCCGACCCGACCCTGCCATTGCAGGCGAGGCGCGAACGGGTTGCCGCTGTCCAGCAACTGGTCGCGGCGGGCTGGACTGAGACCCATCTTTCACCCCAGGGCAAGCGCGACCGCCGCTGGCACAACGCCAATATTTCCGTCCAACTCGACGACCAGTTCTTCAAAGACCTGGACGCAGAAGAACCCCAGGCCCTCGAACTCTGGAACCAGATCGCCCAGTTTGCCCACGACACGGCCGATCCGGGGCTCCTGCTCATCGACAACGCCAAGCGCCGCTCGCCAATAAGAGAGCACATTGTATGCACAAATCCATGCATTACGGCCGAAGCCTGGGTCCATACAGGAGACGGTCCGCGCCAGGTGAAAGATCTCGTCGGTCTCCAGCACAGCACCTACGTGAACGGCGAACTTTTCAGCACGACGAGTGCCGGTTTCTTCTCGACCGGGGTGAAACCTGTCTTGAGCGTGCAGTTCAAAGAAGGCCAGCGCCTACGGCTGACCGGCAATCATGAAGTGTTGAAAGTGACGGCTCAGACTCGCCGCCGACAATACACCGAGTGGGTGGCAGCCGAGGATTTGCGCCCCGGCGACCGGGTAATGCTCCACGACCACCGGGGCTTACAACCCTGGGACGGCTCCGGTACCAGACAGGAGGGTTGGTTGCTGGGGGTGCTGGTTGGGGACGGCTCGTTGTCTGAGTACCAGGGCAAGAAGACTGCCCAACTATGCTTCTGGGAAGGAAACCGTGTGGACATGGCTACTCATGCTGTGGGTCTTCTACAAAAGGCGGTTGGCGTGCGCTCTGACTGTTCTGGGCATGAGTACAAAGCTCACGCCAAGCAGGTGGTTACTTCAGCCAACCTCGCTCGTCTGGCAGAGTCTTTCGGCATTACTCAGGCTGATAAACACAATTTGCTTGAAGCAGAGCGCGGCAGCTTCGAGTTCTATTGCGGTTTCTTGCGGGGTCTATTTGACGCCGACGGTAGCGTGCAGGGCGACCTGGTTAAAGGTGTCAGTGTCAGGCTCGCTCAGAGTAATTTGCCGCTTCTGGAGAGCGTTCAGCGCATGCTCCTGCGTCTGGGTATCGTGTCTACTATCTACAAGGGTCGTCGTCCGGCTGGAGAACGCCTCTTGCCAGATTCTGAGCGTGAGCTGGCGCTCTATCACTGCAAAGAGCAACATGAACTGGTCATCTCCAAGAACAACATCCAGATTTACGGGGAGCTGGTGGGCTTTCAACAGCCGGATAAAGCCAGTAAACTCGCCGAACTCACTGCCAGTTACGACCGCGTACCTAACCGTGAGCGCTTCACTGCCACTGTTGAAGCAATAACGCCGGACGGTGTTGAGACAGTCTACGACTGCACAGTCCCCGGTCCGGCTCGCTTTGACGCGAATGGCCTGGTAGTTCACAACTGCGGTGAAATTTTCTTGCCCGCCAACTCTGCCTGCAATCTGGCCTCGATCTGCATCTCCCGTTTTGCAAAGACAACTGCAGAGGGAGCCGTTCTTGACTGGGATGATCTGGGCCGCACTGTCGAGATTGGTACACGTTTTCTAGACAACGTGCTCGACGTTGCCGAATTTGCCACCCCTGCCCAAAAGCACAACGTGCGCAATGTGTTTCGGCAGTTGGGTCTTGGCATCATGGGCTGGGCCGATTGGCTGAAGGCGAAGCGGGTCGCCTACGATTCGGATGCGCACCTTGAAGAAGTCGATCGAGTTGGGCGCTTTATTGCTGAGCGGGCTTACCGGGCCTCAGAAGCGATCGCGGCTGAAAAAGGAGCCTGCGGCATCTGGGAAGATATCCGGGACATCCGCACCGGTAATCCCTTCGAGCAGTGGACCGACGCGGAAGGTAACCTCTACTCGGGCGACGAGGCGGCACGCGTCACCATCCCGCTTGTGCAAAACCCACGGCGCAATTCGACGGTACTCTCGATTGCCCCGACGGGATCCATTGCACAACTGGCCGCCTGTTCCTGGGCCTTCGAGCCTGACTTTGGACTCACCATTTGGAAGCAGGTCTACGTCGATGCCTCGCGCTCCCAGCAAAACTGGGTGCAGATCCTCAGTCCCTACGTCGAAGAATTGAAGCTGAGCGAAGCAGACACGCAGATCGTGTTGCAGACCGGTTCACTCCAGGGCACCGAGTTTGCCCGCCGAAAGCCCGAAGAGGCGGCGGCCTTCCGAATCTCGCGCGAGATTTCCTGGCAGTGGCATGTCCTGGCTCAGGCCCGCTGGCAAAACTGGGTCGATTCGTCGATCTCGAAGACGATCAATTGTCTTAAAGAGACGACCGTCGAAGAGATTAAAGAGATGTATCGCTTTGCTGAGCGCAACGGTCTCAAGGGCATCACCGTTTACCGTGAGGGCACCCTCGAATCGGAGCCGGTGAAAGTCGGTGCCCTGGAGCAGACCGAACCTGCGCCCGTTGCACCCGTCCCCACCAACGGCAACGGACAGCACCGGCCGCCCCAGCCGCTCCAGTTCAGCGAAGCGCGCCCGGCGATGCTCGACGAGGAAGTCTCCCAGGCAGCCTCTCTTATCGGCATCCAGTACGACGACGGCCCGGCCTACCTGTCCGAAGCAATGCCCCTCGACGGCTGGACGAGCACCGAATTCAAGGGCGGTTGCGGCGGCGGTACGCTCCATTACCAGGTCTGGACCCGCGAGAGCGGCAGGCGGCTACTTGTCGTGCGCAGTGACTCCTATTCAATGTGCTACGTGAAAGGCTAGAGCACTTCGCCGTCTGGGTGGGAGGCCTGTAGGAACGCAGGCCAGCTTCGTCGCAAAAATAATCGGTGATACAGGATCTACCTGGCACTTCCTCTGAGTGATAGGCGGATATGTCGCGGGTTCCCGTGGCAACTCGGTGGCGGTATGGAGCTGTGCCTGACACTCCCTGTGAGTGGCGAGCGGATATGTCAAGCAGAACCCTGGGTAATCTTGATCTGCAACCTAATTGCGTCCTTTTCTGCATCTGTTTGCTGTGCTTCCCTGCTGCCTGCTCACAGCTGTTGCAGGTCGGGAGCTTCTGTGGTAGTATCCTGCTCTCCAAACTGTATCCACCCTTCCACGAGAATTTTCATGATGCGAGATTATTCCTACTACGAAGAACAGCTGCGCAAGCTGGAAGCAGAAGTCGAAGACAAGCTCAATAAAGACCGGGCAGCGAAAGTAACACCGGTCGAAGTGCTGCCCCAGGCACCCAGCCGCATGGAAAAGTTCAAGAAATTTGCAAAAGTCGGCGGCGCGGTACTGGCGGTCGGCGTAGGTTGGACGGTGATGACCTTTACGGTCTGGATCGGCGGCGTGCTGCTGGTAGTGGCCGGGGTAGCTGCGGCCGTGAAGTGGATCTTCTTCAGTAGCAAAGAACCGAAGAAGCGATGAACATACCGGCTGGGGCAGCACGGGAGGCCCCGCTGTCCGAACAGGTGGAACTGCTCACCGGTTGTGGCGACCACCTGGCTTTCGTGCGCAGCGTGCTCGACCGGACGCCGCTCGACGGGACAGTGCGAGACGAGATCCACAGGGCGATCGAGGACGTCCGACGGCGACGGGACGATCCGAAGCTGTACCTCGCTACGATCGGCGAATTCTCTAGCGGCAAGAGCACGCTGCTCAATGCGCTACTGCGCGAAGAACTCTTGAAGGTTTCGGCCCTCCCAGCGACGGCCGCCGCCGTCGAACTGTACTGGAGCCCCCAGTTGCAACTTGAAGTCACATTTGAGTCGCCCCGCTCGGGGGTTCTGCGCACGCGGCCGGGGGCACAACAAATTTCTGTAAGCTGGCTGCCGGGCGTCAAAGACCTCGCCGTGCACCAGTTCCTTCACCTGGTCACCGCCGACGAGACCGTCGCCGCCGGGGTAACGGCGGTCCGCATCGGTCATCCCGCCGAGTTCCTGCGCCACGAGGTGGTGCTCATCGACACGCCGGGAGCCAACGCCGCCAATGCCCGCCACGCAGCCGTCACCCGCCGCATCCTGGCCCAACAGGCCGACGCCGCCCTGGTAATCATTCCGGCGACTGCACCGCTTTCCCAATCGCTTGTCGATTTTCTGACCGGGCTGCCGGCGGGCCTGCTGAGCCGCTGCCTATTTGCAGTCACTCGCATGGACCAGGTACGCCCCCAGGAACAGGCCGACCTGCTGAAAGACATCGGAGCACGGCTTGCCCTGGCTCTCGGTCTCGAAGCACCGGTAATCTACCCGGTTGCAGCTCAGGTAGTCCTCGACGCTCTGGCCGGGGAGGAGATACCCGAACACGATCCCTGGTGCGAACGCTTCGCGCTTCTAGAAGCACAACTTGCGGCCCGACTGCGCGAAGGGCGCGTACGCGGCATCGTGCAGCGGGTACTGGAACTACTGGATCACTGCCTTGGACAACTGGAAATGCTCCTGAAAGAGCGCTTCGAGCACCACGAGGAGCGCCGCCGTGCCCTGGAGAGTGTGCTCGTTCACGATGTCGGCGAGGCGACCCGACAGCACCAACAGATGAGTCGTGAACGCATCGAGCAGGCTTGTTCGGACGCCGATCGCTCTGCCAGGGGTCGGACGGCCGAGCTGTGCGGCCGGACGCGGCAGTTGGTCGCCACTGCGATCGCAGAAGCGAAGGATGCCGCCCGGCTCAACCGGCTCATCCAGGCAGGGTTCGAGGTGCTGTTGGCTGAGGAGCAAACGACACTGCAGCAAGCCATACAGGGCATCTTCGGCAGGCTCAACCAGGAAATCACACTGGTCGAGACGGACTTCGAGGAGCAGTTCCAGCGCGCCCGAGAGCGCCTCGAAAGCCTCGGCAGCGGAGTCGGGACACCCCTCGCGACGGAAGCCCTGAGCCTCGACTGCGCGGAGGTCTTCGCCCAGGCACGCGCCAACCAGGATTCCCAGAGCCTGCGCAACGGCACCCTCGCGGTTTCAGCCGGTGTGGTCGGCGCAATGATCGGCGGGATTCTCCTACCCGGCATCGGGACGGTAGTGGGCGGGGCAATCGGCATGCTGGCCTCAAGCCTGTGGATGCCTTCTCTTGAGAAACGCCGACAGGAACTGCGCAAAAAGCTGGACGAGCGGCTCGACGCGTACTACGCAGAGGCAGCCAGTCAGGCAGTTCAGGCGATCGAGGCGGCCGGCGCGTGTTCAATCGAGCGGCTGGACCGACGGATCGAGGCCCACTTCGAGGCCTACCGGGCCGGGACCGACGCGCTGCTCGAACAGCAGCAACTGCAAGCCAGGCAACTGCAGCAACTACAGATGGCGATCGAGTCCGACCTGGGCGAGATTCGCCGCCGCCGCTCTCTGTGCAACTACCGTCCTACCCTTCCATAAAGAGGATTCTTTCCAGTGTTCGATGATCTGTTCACGACGACCAGCCTCCCGGCTACTCCGAAGGCTCCCCCGGCGACTGTGCACCTGGGCCGCGACCTCGACGGCTGGCTCGAAGCGGCGGCGGCCCTCGCCGGTGACCTGCCAATTAGCGGCGTCCCGGCCGAACTGGAAGAATTGAAGAACCGACGTCGCCTGCCCGGTTTCCGGCTGGCCTTCGTGGGCGAATTCAGCCGCGGCAAGAGTACGCTGATCAACCGCCTGCTCGAAAGGGAATTGCTGCCGATCGGGGCACTCCCGACTACGGCGACACTCACCTCGATTGTGCCGGGGTTCGAGGACCAGCTGGAAGTACGGCTGCCGGGAGGCGCACGAACGGTGCGGCCCCTGGACGAATCGGCCTGGCAGGACCTGATCGCCTCGGGCGGAAACGAACCGGAACTGCTCGCTCAGGTGCGCCTCTCTGTCGATAGTGCCTGGTTGCGTCGGCTCGACCTGGAAGTTGTTGACACCCCCGGAGCTGGGGACCTCTCCAGTCAGCGAGCCGCCCTGGTCGCGGAAGCCCTCGGCCAGTGCGACGCCGCCGTCCTGGTAGTGAGTGCCACCCTGCCCTTCAGCCTGACCGAGGCCGCATTTCTAGAACAGGAAGTCATCGGTCGGCGCATCCCCCGCATCCTGGTAGCGGTGAGCAAGCTGGACCTGGTGCCGCCAGGGGAGCGAGTCGCCGCCTTCACGACCTTGCAGGCCAGAGTCGCCCAGGTCTCACCGCTCATCCCGGTGCTGCCTCTCCATGGACTCGACCCGGCACAGGACGACAGCACCGTGTTCGAGGCGGTGCGCACCCAGATAGAGGTTTTAGTAGCGGCCGGTGAGCGACGGGTCTGGCGCAACCGCCAGGTGACGGCCCTGCTGGCCGACGCGCTCGCCCGCTGGACAGAGGCGGGCCAGACCGCCCTGAATGCGAGTGGGGCAGACGACCGGGAGGCAGCGGCTGAGAAGCTGCGCACCGAGATTGCCGGGGCCGAACTGCGCTGGGAACAGGTGCGTCTGGGCCTTGAGCAGCGCAGCCAGAAGTGTCTTGCCCGCCTCAACCGGGAGGTGGCCGCCGCCAGCAGCGAGTTGCCCGGCGTGCTGGCCCTCGGGCTATTGCGCACGACCGACCCGAAGCTCTGGTGGGAAACCGAGCTGCCCCTGCAGTTGCGCCGCGAACTGATTGCCCTCAGCCGCCGCCTGGAAGAACTCTCCCTGCGCGCCCTGGCCGAGGACTTCGCCTGGTTGGAAAAAGAAATGCAGAATGGCTTCGCGGCTTCGCTAGAGCGACCCGAGACCGGCGAACTCGCCTCGGTGGACCTCCGCCAGCCGCTGCTGAATATTCCGCTGGAGGACCTGCGGCAGTACCGCCTCTTCACTCGCCTGGGCAGCACCGCCGCCGTGGTCGGTAGCTTTCTATTCGGCGGACCTCTATTCGGTCTATTGGCCTCGGCGGGGATCGCCGTACTCAGTGAGGACGTAGCCAACCGCAAGGCCGAGGAAGTGCGCGCCCGCGCCCAACAACAGCTCAATGGGGCAATCGAACGCACCCTCGACGAATACAGCCGCACCTTTGCTGAGCGGGTACGCAAGCTCTACAGCCAGCTCATCGAGCAAATTCGCCAGGAGCAACAGAGCTGGCTGAGCGCCCGGCACTCAGCCCTGGTGGCGGCCGAGCAGGCCCAGGCCGGTGAACGCGAAGTGTGGCAAAGGGGTGTCGAAGCGGCCGAGAGCCTGCGGTGCAAGCTCCTGTCCGGTTTGCAAGGATAAGTGATCACAATGGATACAGTTCGGGTCCAGTACGAAGCGTTCCACGCCCGGCGCGCAGCACTCGCAGGTGTAATCGAGCATCAGCGCCTGGTAGCGGCGGAACTAGCCATGTCCGCCTGGCACACGGAGTTGGGGCGGCTGGCGGCGCGGGTGCGCGACGACCGATTTAAAGTGCTGGTGCTCGGCGAATTCAAGCGGGGCAAGAGCACCTTGATCAACGCCCTGCTGGGCGAGGAGGTTCTACCTGCCTACGCCCGTCCCTGCACAGCAATCATCAACGAAGTGAAGTGGGGCGAGCCGCCACGGGCGATGCTCCACCACGGGGCTGCAGCCGATGGCACTGTCCCGCAGCCGCGGCAGATCCCGGTAGACCAGATCGAGCAGTACGTGGTCATTCGAGACGATCAGGCTCTGCGCGACAGCCCCTACGAACGGGTCGAACTCTTCTGGCCCCTCGAACTGTGCCGCAACGGCGTCGAGATCATCGATTCGCCCGGACTGAATGAGAACACCATCCGCCAGAAGGTGACCACCAACTACCTTTCTCAGGTGGACGCAGTTCTATTTGTGTTCTCCTGCGAAGCCCTCGCCTCGGCCTCCGAACTCGACTTCATCGACAATATTTTGCGGGTGGCAGGCCACGAAGACATCTTCTTCATCTGCAACCGCTACAACATGATCCGTGCTCGGGAGAAGCAGAGCATCCGCGAGTACGCCCACGGAAGGCTCGCTTCGCGCACCCGCCGCGGCACCGAACGCGTCTTCTTCATCAGCGCCCTCGACGCCCTCGAAGGGCGGCTGGAGGGTGACCAGGAGCGAGTCGTGGCCTCCGGTGTCGCCCGGCTCGAAGAAGAACTCGCCCGTTTCCTGGCTCAGGAGCGCGGGCAGGCAAAGCTGCTGCGCCCCGCCATCGAACTTCGGCGAGCCATCCAGGAGGGTCGGCGGCTGCTTCCGGAGCGCCGTTCACTCCTGCAAACGGACCTGGCCACTCTAGAAGAGCGCTACCGCCAGGCCCAGGAGCCGCTCAAGCGGCTGGAACTACAGCGTCAGCAAATTCTTACCCGCCTGGACCGCTACGCCGAGGAGATCCGCGAGGCAGTGGACACCGAGGCACGCAACTTCTACCGGGAACTGGCCGACCGCCGCATCCCGGAATGGGTAGACGGCTACGACCTTCAGAACCGCATCGAACTATTGAAGTTCTACCAGGCCAGCGACCAGGTGAAGCGGGCAGTAGAAGAACTGACGACATTCGTACAGGGCCGCCTGGAGGGCGAATTTGGCGAGTGGCAGCGTACGCGGCTACAGGAACTGGTGGGGTCTCGGCTCAAGTCATTGCTGGCCGACCTGGATACCCAGGCCCGCCAGTTCGTTTCCCAGGTGGACCGGCTGCGGGTGCAGTTGTCCGCCGGGGCCTCCGGAAGCTTCGCGGTGGAGACCGGGGAAACGTCCACCCTCGAACGCTTGCTGGCCATGGCGGGCGGGCTGTTCCTGGGTAGCCCCGGAGCGGCGGCGATGGGCGCACTCTTTGGGGTCGAGGAAATGCTCAAGAGCCTGATTCCCCAGATCGCGATTGCCACGGTGATGGTGATGCTGGTGGGCTTCAACCCGGTCATTCTCATCCCGGCACTCCTGACCAGCGCTTTCTTTCAGGGCCAGGCAAAGCTCGACTCCACCAACCAGAAACTCAAGCAGTCGTTTGTCGAGGAGTTCACCCGACAGATGCGCGTCGGTGAATCTCAGCAGGCTGCAGAGATCGCCGAGGCCGTGGCCGTCAAGGTATCCGAGATTCGCACAGCCTTTGACGAGGGTCTCGGGCGCGAGGTGCAAAACGTACGCGACCAGGTCGAATCGATCCGTGCTGAGCGCCTCAAAGGTGAAGCCAACGTCCAGCGCCAGTTGGAGCGGCTCACAGAACTGGAAAGTCAGCTCAACGCGATCGAGTCCGAACTCGGTGCACTTGTGCACGAGATCATCCCGATTTGAAGAGGCTCGCCGGGCGCATTGTCTCTTAATATTTGTGAAAGAGGCAAAATCATGGCAACGATCACACTCGGTTCGGCTGGACCTGCGGTCAGCCCCCTCGGCATCGGCACCTGGCAATGGGGAGACAGGCTCTTCTGGAACTACGGCGGCGACTATGGCCCGGCCCAGGTACGCGAAGCGTTTGATGCAGCTATCGAAGGCGGCGTCACGCTCTTTGATACGGCCGAAGTCTATGGACTCGGCGAGTCGGAGACCCTGCTCGGTGAATTTGTCCGCAAGAGCGGCGCACCGGTCGAGATTGCCACCAAATACTTTCCCCTGCCCTGGCGATGGAGCGCCGAGGCGGTCGAGGAAGCCGTCAGTGCCAGCCTCAAACGCCTCGGCGTCGAGCGGATAGACCTCTACCAGGTCCATTCGCCTGTGAACTTTTTGATGAGTGCCGAGACCCTGATGAAGGCCCTCGCCCGTGAGGTAAAGCGCGGCCGGGTGAAGGCAGTAGGAGTCAGCAACTACCAAGTCGAGCAGATGGAAGAAGCGCATCGTCTACTGGCAGCCGAGGGCGTGCCGCTTGCAGTCCATCAGGTGCGCTACTCGCTCATCACCCGCGAAATCGAGAGTAACGGTGTGCTTGCGGCGGCCCGGCGGCTCGGGGTGACGATTCTTGCCTATAGTCCGCTTGCCCAGGGATTGCTGACCGGCAAATACACCGCCGACATGCCTCCCCAGGGAGCGCGCCGCCTCGACAACCGCTTCAGTGCCGGTGGCCTCGCCCAGCTTGCCCCGGTCGTCAATCGCCTCACCGAACTGGGCCGCCAGTACGACCGCACACCCGGTCAGGTCGCCCTCAACTGGCTCATCGCCCAGCCGGGCGTCATCCCGATTCCGGGGGCGAAGAATGCTCGTCAGGCCCGCGAAAACGCCGGGGCGCTCGGCTGGAGCCTGACGGATTCAGAAGTGCAGATGCTGTCTGAAGTAAGCCGTCAGTACAGCGGCTGACTTCCCTGAGATAGATTGCCCCTTGGCGCGCCGTGCCGTTATACTGATGGCATTGGTGCGGCATGCTCTACATGGGCATCGTTCGGCTGTCCGGCGCTGCTTGCCTGTGCACCAATGTTGATTTGGAGCTTTTTCCTTGAGTAGTAGCACTAACGTTCCGATAATATTGCTCCTCTAGGAAAGGTGGGTTCGTCCCTTCGTTCCTTTGAGGAGCGAAGGAGGCCCGAAATGCTGACGCAAGATCGGCGCGAAGCCCTGCTGGCCATTCAGGGTTTGGCAGATCTCAAGATTGAACTGAACAATATGAACCCGGCTGATGCCGGTGATTACATTGCCTCCCTCCCGCCTAAGGAACAGGGCATCGCTTTTCGGCTGCTCACCAAGGGCAGTGCAGCCACGGTCTTCGAGTACCTGCCGTCGGATGTACAGGAGTCGCTAATCGACAGTCTGCACGCCCGCGAAGTGCAGGCCATCGTCGAGCAGATGTCGCCGGACGACCGGGCAGAACTATTCGACGAGTTGCCCGCCCGCGTCGTCAAGCGGTTGCTCTCGCAACTCAGTGCCGCCGAGCGCGAAGCGACAGCGCAGATCCTCGGCTACCCAGAGCGGACTGCAGGCCGGGTGATGACCACCGAGTATGTGCGCCTGCGCCAGGACCTCACCGTCGGGCAGGCCATCCAGAAGATCCGCAAGCTTGACCAGGATAAAGAAACGATCTATTACGCCTACCTCACCGACGCCGGGCGTCAGTTGCTTGGGGTCGTCTCCCTGCGGCAACTGCTCTTTGCGGAGTCCGAGACGCCGGTTGCTTCGCTTGCCCGCGACTCGATTATCTCGGTACCGACGACCGCCCACCAGGAAGAAGTGGCGCGGGTGATGAAGCGCTACGATCTGCTGGCCTTGCCGGTGGTCGATCTCGAAGGTCGCCTGGTCGGCATCGTCACCGTAGACGACGTCGTCGATATTCTCGAAGAAGAAGCGACCGAAGACATCCAGAAATTGAGCGGCATTCTGGGCGGCGACGAGGGTGCGCTCTCACCCGCCCTCGTGACGGTGCAAAAGCGCCTGCCCTGGCTCATCGGCAATATCGTGCTCTACATCGGAGCGGCAAGCGCCATCGCTCCTTTTCAAAGCACCATCAGCCTGATCCCGGTCCTGGCTATCGTCATGCCGATCCTTGCCAATACCAGCGGCAATGTCGGCAACCAGGCGATTTCAGTAACCGTCCGCGGCCTTGCCACGGGCGAAGTCAGCCCGCTCGACGTGTTCAAGATCCTCAGCAAAGAGATCAGAGCCGGCCTCCTGAACGCCCTCACCCTCGGCATCGTACTCGGCCTGCTGACCCTCATCTGGGCACAGCCCAATGAACGCTGGGTGGGTCTGGTTGCAGCCCTGGTGATGGCTATCAACGTGTTGGTGGCGGCCACTCTCGGCACTTTCCTGCCAATCTTGCTCAAGCGCGCCAAGCAGGACCCGGCCCTGGTGAGTCCTCCTCTATTGACGACCTCGCTCGATACCTTTGGGTTCTTCACGTTCCTCGGGCTGACCTCGATGTTCTTGAACTACTTCAATCCCTGAGGGATGGGAGTAGTGGTTCACTGAGGTCCAGAATCGCCTGCAGCAGCACGTCGGGTTCGACCGGCTTCGGCAGGTGGATCTGGTAGCCGGCGGCAAACGCACGGGCGCGGTCATCGGGACGGGCATAGGCGGTGAGGGCAATCGCAGCGGTGCGGCGGCTCTGCTGGCGGTCGAGGTCGCGCACCTGTCGAATCAGGGAATAGCCATCTTCGCCGGGCATCCCGATGTCGCTCACCAGGAGGTCGGGATGCCAGTGGCTGAAGACTGCCAGGGCCTCGCGGGCCGAGGCAAGGGCAATCACTTCTGCCCCCTGCGCTTCGATCACAGTCTTCACCAACTCGCGCCCGTCCAGTTCGTCGTCTACGACCATGACCCGCAGACCGGCCAGGCTACCGTCCGCTACGGCGAGGGCAGGAACGTTCGTGCTCTTAAGCGATTGTCCATGTTCTTCTTGAAGCGGCAGAGTGACGGTGAAGACGGCCCCCTGACCCAGGCCGGGACTGGCAGCATCAATCGTGCCGCCGTGCATCTCCACCAGGTGACGCACAATGGCAAGCCCCAGGCCCAGGCCGCTGTGCTGGCGGGTGGTGGTGCTGTCAACCTGGCGGAAGCGCTCAAAAATATGAGGCAGAAACTCAGGCGCGATGCCGATGCCGGTGTCGCTCACTGAGATTATGACGTGGGCACCAGTACGCTCGGTGCGTACCTCGATGCGACCCCCCGTCGGGGTGAACTTGACGGCGTTTGAGAAAAGGTTCCACAGTACCTGTTGCAGGCGGTTGATGTCCCCCTGCACGACACCTGCCTGGTCGTCGAGGTGAGAGATGAGGGTAATCTGCTTGGCGGCTGCTGTGAGGCGAACGGCGTCGAGGGCGACAGCCACGACCGGGGATAGTTCGACCGGCCGCATTTCCAACTTCAGCTTGCCGGTGATAATGCGCGAGACGTCGAGGATGTCTTCGATCAGCTGGTTTTGCGCTCGGGCATTGCGCTCGATGGTCTCCAGGGCCTGTCGGGCCTTCTCGGGGGGCAGGATGTCTTTGCGGAGTATCTGCACCCAACCGAGGATGGCGTTGAGGGGTGTGCGCAGTTCGTGGCTGACCGTCATCAGAAACTCGTCTTTGATCTGGTTGGCCTCGCGGGCTTCGCAGTAGAGACGGGCCAGGTTGTCTTCCAGGCGTTTGCGTTCGCTCAGGTCACTAACGACCGCGACGAACCCACTCACCTCAGCCTGGGGTGAAAGGCGCGGCACATAGGTGGCGCTGACGTAGCGGGTACCGGCGCCACGGTAGTTCAGCTCCGACTCGAAGATCACCGTTTCACCCCGCAAAGCGGCCTCGACCTTGGGCTGAAGGCTTGCCCAGGCCGACTCGCCCAGGACATCGCGCATGTGCCGCCCGTAGACCTGCGAACGCGGCTCACCGAACCACTCCTCGTAGGCGCGGTTGTTGAACCGGTAGCGAGCGTCGGCGTCGATGAACGAGATGAGCACCGGCACCGCGTCGTTGATTAATTGCAACTCTTCTTCCCGTTGCCTGAGGGTCTCGGTGCGCTCCTGCACCGTCAGCTCCAGCCAATCGTGGGTAGACTTGAGCGCCTCGCTTGAGCGCATCCGCTCCCATTCCATCCCGGCGCGGGCCGCGAAGACCGGCAGCACAGAGCGAAGGCCGGCCGGGTTATCGAGGGGCTGAGAATCCATGATCCCGAGCACACCGACCGGGTCACCGTTCAGGCCGATGAGTGGTACGCCTGCGTAGCTCTCGACCGCTGCACCGTCGAGTGCAAACTGGTTATGCACCTCACCGCTGTAGCAGCCGAAGGTCCGCTCCTGGAGAATGCGCTCACAGGGCGTACCGACTGGGGAATAGGCACAATTGACCAGGGGGCCGCCAAGACCGTGGACGGCAATCGTTCGCAGTGTCCGGTCTGCTTGCAGTTCGCTGACGAAAGCACAGGCGACGCCGAGCACCTCGGTAAGCTGCTCGACCAGGGTATTAAAAAACTGATTGCCGCTTAGAGCCGCAACGCGTGCATTGACCGTGCGCAAAGCGAGATCGGTCCGTTCGGCGTCGCGCGTGGAGCGTCTGAGTTCCAGTTCCGAGACCACCATGGCCGCCAGGTCTTCGAGCGTCGAACGATCGGCCTCGGAGAATTCCCGCGCAACCCGGTCAATAACGTTCAGGGTACCCAGGCAAAAGCCCTCCGGGGTGATGAGGGGAGCCCCGGCGTAGAAGCGGATATGGGGGTCGGCGGTCACCAGTGGGTTATTACAGAAGCGCAGATCGCACCTGGCATCGGGGATCACCAGCGTTTTCGGCAGCAGGATGGCGTGAGAGCAGAAGGCAATCTGCCGCTCGGTCTGATGAATCTGCAGGCCGTAACCGGCCTTAAACCATTGCCGGTCGTGGTCGATGAGGCTCACAGCCGCCATCGGCACCGAAAAGAGCCGGGCGGCCAGGGCAGTGATCCGGTTGAAGGCATCTTCGGCCGGTGTGTCGAGAATGTCGTAGCGCCTGAGGGCGCTGAGACG
This sequence comes from Gloeobacteraceae cyanobacterium SOY_34_metabat_159, assembly GCA_031399965.1. Lineage (GTDB taxonomy): Bacteria > Cyanobacteriota > Cyanobacteriia > Gloeobacterales > Gloeobacteraceae > JANNPH01. The sequence goes on from JANNPH010000083.1 coordinate 26,759, forward strand.
TTCTTTTTCGTTAGTAGGGAGGGGAGCACTGCTCATCGGCATCTCCAGAGGGTCATCCACCAGGACTCAGGTCAGGGCACACAGGGCCAGGACTGAACTGGTTTTATCGCATTCGGTGACCGACAGTAAAAGCAATTGTGGATACTTGACAGCTACCATAACCTCGCGAGAGTCCTCTCCGCTCGTCTGTCTCTTTATTTTTTCGGATTCTTTACACCGGCAACGGTCCGTGCCATTGCCGGTGCCTGCGGCCGTCGGGCGAGCGTCCAGCCTGAGACCTCGGCAAGGGGTTCGTAGGCAAAGTTAACTGCATCGAGTCTGGCGCGCGACTCGGGGGCAAGCCACCAGACCGGGTCACCGACGGCCGCAACCTGGGCAGCATCGAGGGAGCGGCCGGGAGTCGGTGTATAGAACGCAAGCGCAATCAACTCGGAGACGCGTGAGCCGTTGTTTTCATAGACGAAGGTAATCGGTCGGTTCGGCTCGACGTAGGTCGCAAGCCGTTCTCTAAAAGCTTTAAATTCCGGGCTGTAGTTCCCCACAGAAGTGACGATGCCGGCAAGGGTAAGCGCGCACCAGGGACCACCAATCACGCAGGCCGCCCAGAGCGTCCGCCAGGGTACGAGCACCCGCTGCATCAGGAATACAACGACCGCAGCGAGCCACAAAAGCCCGAATCCAAGACCGCTGGGCAGGTAGGTTTCGATACCCGGAACGAGGCTGGGATTGAGATAGAGCGCGATACCCGTCACAACCAGCAGCAGGCCGACCGCGCCCACCAGCAGGCTCGTCACCCGCAACGCAGAGCCGACGCGGGACTGGAGGCAGACATCGAGCCAGAGACCCGCCAGTAGTGCCAGAAAAGGACAAATCTGAATCAGGTAATAAGGCGTCTTCGTCGCAAAGACCTGGAGTAGGGCGAATAGGACGAGCGGATAGCCCAGCAGTAGCAGCGGTGACTTCCGTTCGCGCAGGAACGCCCAGCCCCCGCAAAGGGCAAAGAACGTCCAGGGAAAAGTGTTGCCCGGCAGGTTCCAGAAATAATAGAACGGTCCGGCGGCGTGGAAGTCTTTTTTGCTGAGTACCGAGAGCATGCCGAACAGACCTTCGGGCACTTTAGCGCCGTAAAGCTGAGTCGCAGACCCGTACCAGGCAGTGCAGAACCCAATTCCCAGGAGAATTCCCAGGTGAAGGTAAGGGTTGGTGAGTAGCCGGTGTTCGCGGTGGGCGAAGATAAGCCAGGGCAGGACAGCGGCAGCGGCGAGTAAAATCATGCCGCTTTTAAGTAGCACTCCAAGTCCGAGGGCGATCCCCCAGCCGAGGGCCGGCCACTGACGGCGAGCACTGGCAGCAAGCAGGCAGGCAAGACCGGCCAGTTCGAGCGTCGTCAAAATCACGTCGCCGACGGCGAGCCGCCCATAAAACATCCAGAGATAGCAAGTCGGGAGCACGAGGGCACCGAGGAGTGCCCGCCGTTCGCCGACCAGTGTCCGCCCGATCCAGTAGGTGAGCAGGACGCCAAAAATGGCAGCGACCGCACTGGGCAGGCGAGCGCTCCACTCGCTGATCCCGAAGACTGAAAAACTGGCGGCAATCAGCCACTGGTTAAGGGGCGGCTTCTCAAACCAGGGCACCCCCAGGAAAGTTGGTGTAAGCCAGTGACCGCTCACGACCATCTCCCGCGCCATCTGGGCGTAGTAGCCCTCGTCGGAGCCTATCAGGCTCTGCGCGCCGCTGTTGAGCCAGAAGAGGGGGCCAGTATAGGCAACTAAACCTAAGCTGGTGAGGATGCCTTTTGCAGAGGGAGCCTGGCTGGATGAGTATTGAAGCATCGACTGAAGAGGCGACACCGCGCGTAAATCACCGGATTGTATCATTGCTCCCCAGTGCCACTGAACTGGTGGCGGTGCTTGGGCTCGCGGACCAACTGGTCGGGCGTTCCCACGAGTGCGACTTCCCGGAATCGGTCCAGCACCTGCCGGTCTGTACCCGGCCCAAATTTGACCCGGAAGGCAGCAGCCGCGAAGTCCACGACCGGGTCACGGCCCTACTCACCTCGGCTCTGAGCGTCTACCAGGTCGAGACGGCGGTGATAGAACAGCTCAGGCCCACGCACATCCTGACCCAGGCCCAGTGCGAAGTCTGCGCTGTGAGCCTGACAGAAGTCGAAGAAGCAGTGGCCACTCTCACCCACACTCAGCCAAAGATTGTCTCGCTTGAGCCGAGCACTCTTGCCGAACTCTGGAGCGACATCGAGCGGGTGGCAACGGTCTTGAATGCTCCGGGTAAGACGGTGGTACTCGCCTTACAGGCGCGTGTCCGGGCCTGCGCCGACAAAGTGCAAAGCCTCGGGGTCAGACCGCGCACGGTGGCCTGCATCGAATGGACCGACCCGCTGATGGCAGCAGGCAACTGGGTACCGGAACTTGTCGAACTCGCAGGCGGGGTCAACCTGTTCGGCACGATTGGCAAGCATTCCCCCTGGCTCGAATGGGACGCCCTGCGCACAGCCGACCCCGAAGTGATCGTCGTGATGCCCTGCGGCTACGACCTCGAACACACCCGGCAGGCCGCCCTCGGCTTCAGCCGTCTTCCGGGGTGGAGCGAATTGCAGGCCGTTCAGAGTGGCGAGGTTTTCATCGTCGATGGCAACCAGTACTTCAACCGACCGGGACCGCGCCTGGTCGATTCGCTCGAAATCCTGGCCGAGATCCTGCATCCGGGCATCTTCGCTTTTAGCTATATGGGCCGGGCAGTCGAGCGCTTGGACAGACGTGAATAGAGCAATCCAGCAACGGGACCGGCCAGTGGGACCCGTCGTGCTGTCAGAGGCCGGGTCGGTGGTGATATCCTGGCGCTCATGTTTACTCTGGGCCTGATCTGTCACGGTCAACACGAAGCGGCGGCCGTGCTGCTTCAAGACGGCGCGGTGATCGCTGCCGCCGAGGAAGAGCGTTTCAGTCGCCACAAGTTCGACAGCAATTTTCCGCGCGAGGCGATTCGCTTTTGCCTGGCTCAGGGGGGAATTGGGGCTGAACGCCTCAGTGCCGTCGGCTTCGGCTTCGACCCCCGACGCAAACTCCTGAATAAAGCGGCCCACATCCTGCGCTTCTGGCCCGACTCACTTGAGCTGGTCCGCACTCGCGCCAAATTCTTGAGCCGCATGAACGGCATCGTCTCCGAGGTACGCGCCGGACTCCGATACACAGGCCCGGTGCTGCGCCTCAACCACCACCTCTGCCACGCCGCGAGCACCTTTTACGCCTCAGGTTTCGAGCGGGCTTCGGTCCTCACCCTTGATGGCGTCGGTGACTGGGAGAGTATCTGGTGGGGTCTTGGTGAATCCGCACGCCTTGTCGAACTAGGAACAATCGACTGGCCTAACTCCATTGGGCACGTCTACAGCGCCTTTACCGAGTACCTGGGCTTTCAACCTTTTAGCGACGAGTACAAAGTGATGGGCCTTGCCCCCTACGGTGAACCCCGCTACCTGGACGAATTGGCCCGTTTACTCTTCCCGACCCCAACCGGCATTGGCATCGACTACCGCTACTTTCGCTACCAAGTCGGCGGCTCGCCCCGCTATAGCCAACGCCTGGTCGAACTCTTTGGTCCACCTCTAAAGGCGGGAGACACAGTACCAGAGCACTACCGCGACATTGCTGCCTCGCTGCAGGCTCAAGTAGAACGGGTGATCTGCCACTTAGTCGAGCGGCTGACCAAAGAGACAGGTTGCCGCGACCTGTGCCTTGCGGGTGGTGTGGCCATGAACTCGGTCGCCAACGGTAAGATCTTGAGCGACGGACTGGCAGCGAGGCTCTACGTGCCCTCCTGTGCTTCTGACGCCGGGGTGGCCCTGGGTGCTGCCTACCTTGCCTATCAAGCGGTCGGCGGAAAACTTACTCCCCGCCGCCTCGATACGGCCTTGCTTGGCCCCGAATACCCCGCTGTGGCAATCGAAAGTGCCCTGCAAGCAGCCGGGCTTTCTTACAGCGTTCAAGAAGACATTGCGCACTCGGCAGCCCGACTCATCTTTGATGGTCACGTCGTCGGGTGGTTTCAGGGTCGGATGGAATTTGGCCAGCGAGCGCTCGGCAGCCGCTCGATCCTGGCAGACCCGCGCCGGGCTGAGATGAAAGATATCGTCAACACCAAGATCAAGTTCCGGGAATTATTTCGGCCCTTCGCGCCCGCTGTGCTCGAAGAGCGGGCTACCGAATTTTTCGAGATCCCCCCCGGTGCCCACGGCGACTTCATGACCCAGGTCTACCTGGTCCGCCCCGAACAGCACACGCGCATCCCGGCCGTCACCCACGTCGATGGCTCCGGGCGACTGCAGACTGTCAAGCAATCCACCAATCCTCGCTACTGGCGTCTGATTGAGCAGTTCGCCAATATGAGCGGTGTGCCCGTCGTCCTCAACACGTCCTTCAACGTCAAAGGCCAGCCCATCGTCAACACACCGAGCGAGGCCGTTGAGACGTTTCAAGCAACCGAGATGGACGCGCTTGCAATTGGCGACTTCCTGGCATTCAAGTGATAGCAGGCAGCCCAGGAAACTGATCCCCGCGATAGTCTAAGAAGACGTCGCACCTTTCGTCATGACTACCAATCCGCTCTACGTAGCCTTTATCTGGCACCAGCATCAGCCTCTTTACCGCAGTGCGCTTTCAGGAAAGTACCTAATGCCCTGGGTTCGCCTGCACGGCACTAAAGACTATCTCGACCTGGTCTTAATTCTGGAGCGCTACCCAAAGCTGCACCAGACTTTTAACCTGGTGCCCTCGCTGCTGCTGCAAATCGAAGAATACGTAGCCGGGACGGCAATCGATCCGTGGCTCGCGGTGCTCCTCAAGCCAGTGGCCGAATTAAGTACTGAAGAGCGGCGCTTTATTATCGAGCGCTTTTTTGACGCGAACTGGGAAAACCTGATCTACCCCTACCCGCGCTATTCACAGCTACTGGAGATGCGCCAGACGCACGGCCTAGTCTGGTGCCTCGACAACTGGCAGGCGTCCGAATATGAGGACTTGCTCGCCTGGCATAACCTCTGCTGGTTCGACCCGATTTTTCAGGAAGAAGACCCGCAGATCCGTTCCTGGATAGCCCAGGACAAAGACTTCACGCTTCAAGACCGACAGGCCATTTACGCCAAACAGCGTGAAATCTTAGACCGCATCCTCGGCCAGCACCGGCGCATGCAGGAATCGGGACAAATCGAGGTGACGACGACCCCCTATACCCACCCGATCTTGCCGTTGCTCGCCAATACTGACTGTGGTCAGGTTGCCCGCCCGCAAATGTCCCTGCCCAGGTCGCGCTTCAACTGGCCCGAGGACGTGGGCACCCACCTGCGCCTCGGCAAAGAAAACTACGAGGCCCGCTTCGGCTGCGAACCGCGCGGGTTGTGGCCCTCCGAGCAGTCGGTGAGTCCGACCGTGCTGCCAGAGATGGCGAAAGCGGGCTTCAAGTGGATCGTCTCCGATGAAGGAGTACTCGGCAGTTCGATTGGGCATTTCTTCGAGCGCGACAACTACGGCCACGTGCAAAGTCCCGACCTGCTCTACCGGCCTTATAAAGTCGAGACCCCGGCCGGTCCGCTTTCAATGGTCTTTCGCGATCACCGGCTCTCGGACTTGATTGGCTTTGACTACGCGAAGCGCCCTGCCGAAGAAGCCGCCAAGGACTTCATCGAGCAACTGGAAGCCATCAGCCGCCGCCTGAAAGACCAAAAAATAGACGGGCCGCACCTGGTGACGATTGCCCTCGACGGCGAAAACTGCTGGGAATATTACTACCAGGACGGCAAGCCGTTCCTGGAAGGTCTCTACGCCCGACTCTCCCGTCACCGCGCCATCAAGCTCGTCACCGTGAGCGAGTATCTTGACCAGTTCGGGACCGAGGGGTCGATCTCACTCGAAAACCTGCACAGCGGCTCCTGGATCAACTCCGACTTCACCACCTGGATTGGCGACCCGGTCAAAAACCGGGCCTGGGAACTGCTGGCCCAGGCAAGAGGTGTGCTCGAAGGCCACCCGTGCGCTACCCAGGCAAGTTGGGAAGCGCTCTGGGCCGCCCAGGGCTCAGACTGGTTCTGGTGGTTCGGCTACGGTCACTCTTCCGCCCAGGACGCCCTTTTCGATCAGCTCTTCCGCGAACACCTGCAGGCCCTCTACATCTCCCTGGGCGAAGCCGTCCCCGCCCCGTTGCTCAAGAGCCTGGAGCGCCACGACGCGCCGGGCACGCGCCTACCCAAAGACTTCATCCAGCCCCAGGTCACGGGCTACGGCCTTGAGAGCGAGTGGAGCCAGGCAGGCTGCGTCGAAGTGGGTGGTGCCCGCGGTACGATGCACGCCGCCACCAGCGTCCAGCGCGTCTGGTACGGCGTCGATCACCACAACTTCTATTTGCGCGTCGACCTCGGTGCGACAAGACCCCAGGTTCTCCAGGTCTACTGGTTCTACCCGCATCAAGTCCACTACACGAGCCTCGTCGATCTAAGTGAGTGTCCGGTGGAAGGGCCGGTGAGCTATCGCTTTCGGCACAAGCTCGAAATCAACCTGCCCGCCCGCCACTGCCAACTGCGCTCAGCTGGTGAATTTGATAGCTGGAATGAGCATCCGACCTCGGCCCGCTTTGCCCTGCAAGAATGCCTGGAAATCGCTATTCCCTGGGCTGACCTCGAACTCGCTACCGGTGCTCAACCCCAGTGCATCGTCATTGCCGCCCGCGATGGTCGCCTGGAAACGCTGGTTCCCGAAATAGGCACCATCGAAGTCCTGGTTCCTTAACTGGTGACCATCCTCATTGCCGCCCCAGCGAGCGGCAGCGGCAAGACCACCGTCACCCTGGCGATGCTTGCTTACTTACGCAAACGCGGCCTGCGGGTCCGTTCTTTTAAAGTCGGTCCCGACTACATCGACCCGCTGTTTCATAGCGCCGTCACCGGCCAGCCCTGCCTCAACCTCGACCCGTTTCTGACCGACGAAGACTACGTTCGCCGCTCCTACGCCCACTATTTACAAGGGCAACAGGCCGCGATCGTCGAGGGCGTGATGGGCCTGTTTGACGGACGGGCGGGCGAGGCCGACTTTGCCAGCAGTGCCCACGTTGCCCGCTTGCTCGACATCCCGGTGGTACTCGTCATCGACGCTTCGCGCGTCGGCTATTCTCTTGCCGCCTGGCTATACGGCTTCACCCACTTTGACCCTCGCCTGCGGATTGCTGGGGTCATCCTCAACCGCGTCGGCACAGAACGACACGCCCGCATCCTCACCGAGGCCGCCGCGAGCCAGAACCTGCCGGTACTCGGCACCCTGCCGCGCACCGAGGCGATTACCCTGCCCGACCGGCACCTGGGGCTAGTACCGGTCGAAGAATTGCCTGAATTTGAACAAATCCGTTCGCGGCTAATTTCCCTTGCCGAAACCTGCTTCGACTGGGAGGCTCTGCTACCGCTCATCACCCCACCACCCACTACGGCTTCCCCGCTCTGGGCCATAGCCCAGGGTCCGCCCGTGCGCATCGCGATTGCCCGCGACCGCGCCTTCAGCTTCTACTACCAGGACAACCTCGATTTATTAGCTGCCCTCGGGGCCGAACTCGTCTATTTCTCGCCCCTGGCCAACGAATGGCCCGACTGTCACGGCTACGTGCTCGGGGGCGGCTTCCCGGAGGTATTCGCCGCCCAACTGAGCGGCTGCTCACAATTCTGGGCAGGATTGCGCCGAAGCGTCGAGCAACACCATCCCATCTACGCGGAGTGCGGCGGCCTGATGGTGCTCACCCGCAGTATCAAGACCCGTGACGGTCAGTGCCTGCCGATGGCGGGCATCCTGGAGGCTGACTGCCACATGGCCGAGCGCTCGGTACTTGGCTACCGAAATGCCACCGCCCTCAAAGACTCCTGCGCACTGCGCTCAGGCGAGCAGATTCGCGGCCACGAATTTCACCGTTCTCGCCTGAGCCTCCCAGTTGCTCCTCTGCTGCGCTTCGAGGAGGGAGAGTCCGAAGGCTGGTCGCTCAAAAACCTGCACGCCTCCTACCTGCACCTGCACTGGGGAGCCCAGACCCAGATCGCCCGGCAATTCGTGGCACGGTGTCTGGCGTTTTCCCTTTAAGGGGAAATCGACTGAGATTTGTGTCGGACAAAAGGGTAGAATAAGCATCAACTGCGCTACCCGGAGTGAGCGGTGCTGTTGACGATCTTGCGCGAAATCTTTGCAGAGAGTCTTCTGGCAGTGGTGCTGTCGTTTTTATTCTGGGGCATGTGGCAGCGCCCGGTCGAAGTGACGGCACTGCTCGTCGTGGCCTCGCTGATTGGGCTGCGCATCGCTCGCCCTTACTGGAAACGCTTTACAACCGTGCTCCACACGCGCTTCAATCAGTGGCTCGAATGGCCTCTGTGGCGGCACACCGCCTCGGTCCACGAAGCCGGCCACGTCATTGTCGCCCATTGCCTCGGTCTACCGGTCGTAGGCTACGCCCTCACCCCGGCTGCAAGCCACCTGCACCAGACCTGCGGCAGCACCCACTTTGCTCCCGGCCCAATCGATGACCCCGAGCGGTTGCTCGTTACCCTCACGGTTCTAGTCTCCGGTAAAGTCAGTGAAGAAGCCATCTTCGGCAGAGCGCACGGGGCAAACCACGACCTGCGCCAGCTCGAAAACTGGGCAGCAATCATCGACGCAAGCCTGATTGAACAGGGGCGCGTCCCGGTCGGACTTGCCTTCTGGCAGCAGGTCTGCGAAGCAAAGGCTCTCGAACTGCTCGACAGTCGCCGTTCTTTAATCGAATCGGTAGCCGCCGCCATGCAGCAGCAGGCCCCAATCGAGCAAATCTTAGATCAGATTGACAAAACCCTGCCCCAGCCGATCTGCGTCTAACTCTTTTTGACAGCGACTCTCTGTGCGACAAAGGAGGAGTCGCGCCCGGAAAGACAATGTTTGAAATCGAGAAGAAGTACCGCATTCCAACCGCTGAGCGTGTTCCGCTAGAGCAACGACTCAACGAGGCCTACGGTCCACCCGAACGCCTCAGAGAATCGGACCTGCACGGCTTTACCAGCGACCAGAAGCACTACCTCCGGTTGCGCCGCAGCAATGACGCAGTCAAACTGATCGCTAAGGGACCGACCACCGTCAGTGCCGACGGCATCCGCCGCCGCCAGGAAATCGAGCTTCCAATTCCCGAGGACAGTTTTGATCGGGCGCAGCAACTCGTCCAGTTACTCACCATCGAACCATTGCCGCCGATGCATCGAGAGCGGCTGGTCTGGAAACTCGAAAGCGGTTCGGAGGCAGTTCTCGACCAGCTCGACGCCCTACCTGAGCAAGCTTTTGTGGAACTAGAAGTGCTGGGTACCGACGCCGACGCCGCCCAGAACCGCCTGCGCGCACTCGAAGCAAAACTCGGCCTCGACCCGACCTGGTACGAAGTGCGATCTTACGCCCAGATCCTCTCGGACACCGTAGCCGGGAACTCCCAAGAAAATGTTACAAATAGGGGATAGGACTGAACCCGTCAGCCATACTGACAGATGTACAGGGCTATTCATCCATCCTGAACTAGGAAGGCGAACTTTATGACCAACAACTTTGAGAAGCTGATCGAACAGGAAAAGGCGGAAGCCAAAGAGATCTGCTCGATCCAGGGCGACGGATCCGGACAGTGCGCCGCTGCCTGGGATGCTGTCGAAGAATTGCAAGCTGCAGCCTCCCATGCCCCTGACAAGGGCAACAAGAAGAACTCCTTGCAGACCTACTGTGACGACAATCCTGATGCCGCTGAATGCCGCATCTACGAAGACTAGGGCAAGACCAATTCAACCAAAAAAGCAGGTAGGGTTCCTACCTGCTTTTTTGGTTGCTTTTTCCGGAACGCTTCTTGCTGTTACCGACAGTGGGCGAGGGCCGGGCTGCCACTTTGCGCCGCCGCCGGTCTCGAAATTCGACCCAGGTGATGTAGAGGATGCCACCCGTGATGGCGAGCAATAACAGAAAAAGCAGGACAACCAGCAGTTGTTCGATCATTCTGTGATTGCAATCCTAAAAACCGTTGCGTCCCCAGATAACCAGGGCGATCGAAAGCACGAAGAAGACCATCAATCCCACCCAACCAAATGTCACGATCATCAGAGCAACACAGAACGTTACAGATTCATCATGCCATAGCCATTAGTGGCCCGGCGCCTGCTCCGTCAATCGACATATTTCTTCACTGACCGGAGTCGTGTGCGCGTGGACACTGGATTGTGAGCAACCTATGATGGCCCCAGACGGGAGGAGAATCCTTACTATGGTAGAAGCGAGAGAATTGCCCTTTGGTGGCAGCACGCCCTTATTCGGCGGCAGCACCGGTGGTCTGTTGCGCAAGGCGCAGATCGAAGAAAAGTATCTGATCGTCTGGAACAGCAAAGAAGAGCAGGTCTTCGAGATGCCCACGGCCGGTGCCGCGACGATGGTCGCCGGTACCAACGTGCTCTATCTCGCCCGCAAAGAACAGTGCCACGCACTGCACCGTCAGCTAGTATCCACCTTCAAGATTCGCGACTCCAAGATCTACCGCGTCTTCCCCAACGGCGAGCAGGTACTGATCTTCCCGATGGACGGTGTCGCTTCCGAGCGCTCCAATCCTGGCCGCGAGATGGTCGGCTACGTACCGCGCAAGATCGGTGACAACCCTAACCCGATCGATGTCAAATTTACCGGCCAGGGTACCTACGAAGTCCCGTAGCCGCTCGCCGCAAGGCCGCGCCAGTTCGGCGCGGCCTTTTCAGAAACTAGATACGCCGGATGGTTGTCGAGAGCAACCAGCCCGGCAG
>JANNPH010000186.1:0-11736 GCA_031399965.1 Gloeobacteraceae cyanobacterium SOY_34_metabat_159
GCGGAACGCAAGTAAGCCTGTAAACAGATGCCTGTGTCGCTCCAGTCGCGAAAATCGGGCTCGACCATGATCTCTTTGAAGATCTGCAAGATCAGGTCTTTGTGCTGGGACTGCTCCATGTCGATGTGCACGAAAGCACCCAGTTCACGCGCCTTGAGCAAAATCGGCCTGAGGCGCGCCTTGACGATGCGGCCCGTCTCAAGGGGAGCGATGGCGTCAAACTGGCTGTAGAGCGAGGTCAGTTTCAGAGCACAGTGGACCCTCGGTAGCGGCGTACCGTCGGCTGTGTCCAGCGCGGCAACCGTGGGCCAGCGCCGCTGGACGCTGTCGAGTTCACCCAATAGTTCTAGATAGCGTCCCTGGTAAATCTCAGCCTCGGCCTCGGAGACGACCGCTTCGCCGAGCAGGTCGAGGGAGACAGCCATGCCTTGGGAGCGGAGCTTTTCGATGGTTTTCGCAGCACTTTTGAGCGTGTCGCCGCAGATAAAGCGGCGGGCCATCTGAGAAATACCCTGGCGCAGACCGAGGGTCGCGATGCCGGCGGCGGGCGAGCCGGGGTCGGCAAAGTCGAGCGCCTTCGAGAGCGGCCCCGGCAACTTCACGCTGCCCAGGTATTCTTGCAGGTGACCGGCCACCTCGCGGTTACCCTGCAGCGCCGGCAGGCAGTCGATAAACCGGAAGAGTTGCACGCGCAGTTGCTCGTCAGCCATCGCCCATTCGAGCAACTTATCGTCCCAAAAAGAGCGCTCGAAGATGGAACGGTTCTGGCGGGTGGCCGCGAGCAGCGACTGCCCGATGCGCTGGATCTCAAGCTCGATGGGGTCTGCTGTCAGCACGGGTCTATTTGGGTAATTGCGGTTGGTAGTGTTTCCATCGTAAACGAGAAAGATCCTGTGCTGGACTGACATTGAGCGCTTAAAATAAATGGGCCGTCGCAATTTAAACGGTGATCCCGAGGTTTCGTCATGAATACCCTTATCAGTCTTGCTCTGCTCACTGCCATCATGCTGGCCGGTCCGATCGTGATCGCCATCTGGTACTACCGGGGCCGCTCCGTCTAGACGGAAGCAAGTTGTGCAATAGGGCGTAGCCGTCTGGCTGCGCCCATTTTCCAGTAGAAACAGGCTAAAAACGAGCGCTCCTGCCCACCGAAAAGTGGGGCGACCTGGCTAGAGAGACAAATCGAGTGAGTTCATTTCTCCGGTCACGCCAGACCGGACTAGCCGCGGTGGCGGTGGCGACAGCGTACCGAGAGCACGTCGGCCATCTTGCCCATCTGGGCTGCGACCTGGTCGAGCTGCTGTTTGCCGAGGATGTCGATTTTGAGATCGACCATCGCCGTCGAATCGGGATAGGTACTCACGTGGGCGTCGCGCACGTTGATGCGCTCACTGGCCAGGCGGTCGAGCAGGTCTTTGAGCATGCCGATCCGGTCAATCACCTCGACCTGGATCTCGACTGAGTAAGTATGGGGGCGTCCCTGGGTGTAATTGGGATTCCAGGCGATGGGAATCAACTGGTCGGGGTCCACTTTGCTCGCATTCGCACAGCTCAGGTGGTGGACGCTGATGGCGCGGTTGATGCGGGTGACGACGCCGATAATCGGTTCACCGGGCAGCGGGTTGCAACAACCGGCCAGGTGGTAAGGCATCCCCTCGATACCAAGGATTGGCTTGTCGCTCGGTGCCGGGGCAGGCTGTGACCGCTGCGGCTGTAACTCGACCTCGGTGCGCGGGGCGCTTTCCTGCAGTTTGCCCAGGACGGCACCGATGGTCACCTCGCCATAGCCGAGGGCCGCAAGCAGGTCGTCTACACAGGTGAAGTTGAGCTTTAGCGCCACTTTGAGCATGCGGTCCGATTTGAGCATGCTCTCCAGGTTGGATTTACCCAGTTCGCGGGCCAGCACATCGCGGCCCTGGTCGATATTCTGGTCGCGGCGGGCGAGCTTGAACCACTGGCGGATGCGGTTTTTGGCCGAGGAGGTGACGACGAAGTTGATCCAGTCGAGGCTCGGGTGCGAATTTTTGGAGGTGAGGATCTCGATGATGTCGCCGTTTTTGAGGTGCGAGTCGAGGGGTACCATGCGATCGTTGACCTTGGCACCCACACAGCGGTTGCCGACCTCGGTGTGGATGCGGTAGGCAAAATCGACTGGCGTGCCGCCGCGCGGCAACTCGACGACGTCGCCCTTGGGGGTGAAGACATAGACTTCCGAGTAAAAGAGATCTTCTTTAATCGTCTCCAGGTACTCGCCCGCGTCTTTAAGGTCGCTTTGCCAGTCGAGCAACTGCCGCAGCCAGGTGAATTTTTCTTCAGGGGTGGTGACGGCAGACGAGCCGACTTCTTTATACTTCCAGTGCGCAGCAATCCCGTACTCGGCAATGCGGTGCATCTCGTCGGTGCGAATTTGCACTTCGAGGGGCTTACCTTCCGGACCGACGACGGCGGTGTGCAACGACTGATAGCGGTTTGGCTTCGGCAGGCCAATGTAATCTTTGAATCGCCCCGGAATCGGTCGGAACTTGTTGTGCACGATCGAGAGCACCCGGTAGCACTCTTCTTGCTCATCGACGATGATGCGCAGGGCCGAGACATCGTAGATCTCGTGGAATTCTTTTTGCTGGCGCTGCATCTTCTGGTAGATGCCCCAGAGGTGCTTCGGTCGGCCGGTGATCTCGCCGTGAATCTTCTGGCGCTTGATCTCGTTGCGGATAACCTGGATCACCGTTTCGATAAATTGTTCGCGCTCGACTCGCTTTTGGGAGACGAGCTTTTGCATGTGGCGATAGGCGTCGGGGTCGAGATATTTAAACGACAGGTCTTCGAGTTCCCACTTAAACCGCCAGATACCCAGGCGGTTGGCGAGGGGAGCGAAGATGTCCATCGTCTCCTGGGCAATGCGCTTCTGCTTTGGAGCAGGCAGATATTCGAGCGTGCGCATGTTGTGGAGGCGGTCGGCCAGCTTGACTACGATCACCCGGATGTCCTGGGCCATCGCCAGGAACATGCGCCGGAAATTTTCGGCCTGACGCTCTTCTTTAGAGTCGAAGGTGAACTTGGAAAGCTTGGTCACGCCTTCCACGAGCAGCCGCACCGGGGAACCGAACTGCCTTTCGAGGTCTTCGGCGGTGGTCGCGGTATCTTCCAGGATGTCGTGTAGGAACCCGGCGGCGACCATCGCGCTGTCGCTACCCAGTTCGCGCAGCATACCGGCCACCTGCACCGGGTGGATGATGTAAGGCTCACCCGAGGCGCGGTTTTGCTCGGCGTGCAGGGTGTAGGCAAACTGGTAAGCGCGGGCAATCAGGCCACGGTCGAGGCTTACCGTCCGCGAGCCGCTGCCTGCTCCCATTTCAGTAGCGGCCTGACCCGACCACTCCTGCGTGCCATACGGGTGATCCAGGCAATCTTGCAGCCATTCTGGAAGTTCAATTGCGCGGTCTTCGGTGTAAGCCAGTTCCATACTATCTGCCACCTTTCCCTCAATAAGAAACTAAAGTGACTACCGGGACATCCCCCGGTAGTCTGACGCGACCGTTGAGAAAGGTTAACTCTATGATAAATCCGAATCCGGCAAGCGTCCCGCCTGCTTTAGAAACCAGCGTCGCCGCCGCCGCCGCCGTGCCGCCCGTGGCCAGCAGGTCGTCGATAATCAGTACGGTACCGCCATCTTTGAAGGCATCCTGGTGGATTTCGATGCTGTTTTTGCCGTATTCGAGGGTGTACTCTTCCTTAAAGACGGCCGCCGGTAACTTTCCGGGTTTGCGCACCGGTACGAAGCCGCACCCGAGGGCAAGGGCAAGCGGTGCACCGAAGATGAAACCGCGCGACTCGATGCCGACGATGTAATTGGGGTTGAAATCTTTGACCTGGATTGCGAGCGCATCGATGGTGTAGCGAAAGGCCTGCGGTTGTTGCAGGAGTGTCGTCACGTCGCGAAAGAGAATTCCCGGCTCCGGAAAATCCGCGATGCTGCGAATGTGCTCTCGAATGTCCATAGGTAGGGGGCGGCTCAGGTTGAGGCTTATCGTACCACGTGACGTACTCCCAGCCCTAAGCGCTGAGCGCTGTAGGGTGGGCTTCTCCAGTCTTTCGACTTTCGCGTTTTATAGTGAGGCGAACGCCCAACCCCACTTGCTTAATCAGCATCCCCGAGTTCACGTCTCGCGGCATCTCAGCCCCACAATTGGAGCAGCTATGCCAACGCTCAGATAACTCCTTGGGGACTCGATTCAGGCAATTTGCACAATGTTGAGAGGTCCCAGCCGGGTTGACCTTCACGACCCACCGCCCAGCTTTTGCAGCTTTGTACGGCAAGATTTCGTTTAAGAATTCCGCTATCCCAGCATCGGCAAAACTCTTATTCAACCCCGACTTCGCCGCTTGCCCGTTTGGTAGAAATGTCCTATCTTCCGCCTGTTTTGGTTGATTACGTCGAGCCATATTGCCTATTCTCAGCTCTTCGACAAAGATGACCTCGGCTTTGTCGAGTAGTTCGCCTGCCACCTCAAAATGCCACTGTCTGCGCTGTCGAGCAATGCGTTGGTGCAAATCGGCAATTCGCCTGTTCAGCTTACGCCGGGCCTTGGAGCCTTTTGCCCTGAGTTCCCGCTTTGTCTGGAGCTTGCCTAGCTTTTGCTCAGCTTGGCGGTAGAACTTGGGTGGTTCCTTTATTTCACCATCCGAGCAAGCCACAAAATACTCAAGACCTGCATCCACCCCAATACTGTTAGCCTCGGTCGGTGTGAGGTGAGTGGCAGGGTTACCCGGCACCGACTGGTCTTCGAGGGTCAGCGTCACGTACCAGCCATCCGCCTTCTTGGTTACCAATGAGCGCTTGATGAGGAAGCCTCCAGGCACAGGACGATGTCGGATGAACTTGACCTCGCCCAGCTTGGGTAACTGGATTCGATTGCCCTGGATACAGTCCGGCTTGACGCGTTGGTAAGCAAACGTGCGATAGCGGTTATCGCCCTTGAATCGGGGTCGGCCGCTACGCTTGCCATCGGTGTCGCCCCGGATGAAGCGAGCAAACGCCAGGTCTACGCGCTTGACCATGTCCTGGAGCACATCGGCGTGAATGTCCGCGTACCATTCGCGCTGTTGCTTTAGGGGTACGAGAGAACGCTTCTGTCTATAGTATTCGGGCTGGTCTCTGGGTTCGGCGATGCTGCACACCAGGGGGCAGGCATTGACCGAACAGCGGTTCATCTCCCACCAATCGAAGCGGTCTGCCAACAACCAGTTGTACTGACAGCGCAACATATCGAGCCACCTGTCCAGGCGGCAACGCTGTTGGTAGGTAGGTAGCAACTTGTATTGATAGGCGAGCTTCATGTCACCACTATACTATAAATGACGGCATAATGACGGCATGAAGAAATTAACGATTCGCGTCTCAGACACAGAGCACGAGCAGCTTGTGCAGTTCTGCAAATTGACCGAGCGGACCCAGAACGACGTACTACGCCAATGCGTCAGGAGTTTGGCTGTCTCGGGGGCATTGAACCCGATCGACAGCCCGGCTATTCCTGCCGCCGCTGACCTAGCAGGTACAGCGCGGGGCTCCTAGCCGTTTAAGCTGAAAATGTAGAATGCCCGCAGGAAACTCAATTGCCGACGCACCCCGCAGATTCGCCGTCGGCAGTGCTGAACCTGGGGTACTGGGGCGACTCTTGCCGATGAGATAGACTGCTCCTGAACCGTGGCGGAGCAGCCTGCTTGAAAAGAACGGCGACAGTGGCGTTGTGCCTGCTGGTCCTGGTCGGCTACGGTCTCAAAGACAGGCTGACCGAATTCACAGGTCTTTCCGCACCACCGGTCAAAGCGCAACCGGTCCAGGTCTCGTCCTCCGCGAGTGCAACCCCGACGGAACATCTGGGTATCCAGGTTCTGAGCGCGCCGGGGGCGGTGACAGTCGATAGCCGGATTGATGACTGGAACCTGAGTGGCGGCATCTTTATCAACGGCAATGTCGAGAGCCAGCGCGACACCTATGGCGTCTGGTTTCACACGATGTACGACGCCGACCATCTTTATATCCTCGGACGCTTCCTCGACCTGACACCCCTCAACAACCCCGGCGCTATCGGAGCTAACGAGGGCTTCAACGGCGACAGTCTGCAGGTGCGCCTCGTCACTGCCTATTCCACACCTGAAGAGCGCGTCACCCACCTCACCAGCTGGCTCGACCGCACCGGCAAGAGCGCCGTCAACGTCGCCTACGGCCGCAAGTTCGACGAGGGCAGCATTAAAGATGCCCAGGCCCAGGGAGCCCGGCAGTCCTTCCGCCGCAACCCGGATAATCGGGGCTATGTGCAGGAAATCGCGATTCCCTGGAAATTGCTGACCAGAAGTGGTCGGCCACTCAGGGCCGGTATGCCGCTGCGGCTCACGGTCGAACCCAACTTCACCCTCGGTGAACGGGGGCGGGTGACGATTAAAGATGTTTTTCAGCCGGGAGTAAGCCTTGACCGGGTGTTCACTTTTCAGGCGGTCGATCAGTGGGGACCGGCGACGCTCGTCCCGAAAGGCAGTGTCCCGCCGCAGCCGGTGCGCCTCGCGGACGGGCGCGAGTTCCCGGTGCGTCTGGAGCGGGGCCTACCCGTTGTGGACTGGACGGGGCTTAACACAGTAAAGGCGTTGCCGGGCTTCAAGCCGATTCGCTTTAGCCTGCCGGTCGCCGGTTACGTCTCTTTAAACATTAAAAATAGCGACGGCCTGGTCGTGCGCCAGCTCCTGAGCAGCGCTTACTACCCGAAAGGCGAACACACTGTTCAGTGGGACGGGTTGAGCACAACCAACGGCAACACGCGCGGTCAGCCCGTCGTGCCGGGGGATTATACCTGGAGCGCGCTCTACCACACCGGCCTCGGCCTGCGCCTGCGCGGCTGGGCGGCCAACGCGGGCAAGGTGCCCTGGGACGCACCGGGCGGACGGGGAAACTGGGGCGGCGACCACGGTCAGCCCTCAGCGGTGGCGGCGGACGAGACCCAGGTGTATCTGGCCTGGAGCGGGGCTGAGGCAGGCAAATCACTGCTCGCGACGGACTTAGAAGGCAACGTGCTCTGGGGCCACAACCGGGCAGGACTCTCCGGGGTGAAAGCAGTGGCGGTGGGCGGCGGTACTGTCTACGTGCTGGGAGGCAGTTCCGGTCCGGCGGCTGAGGGCGGAGCGCTCTACAAGTTGGCGGCGAAGACCGGGGAGTACCGGCAGTGGGGCGCGGCTGAAGACCTCGATTTGGTGATTGGTCGTCTCTGGCCTGACCCGGCCGGTAAGCCTCAGAAAGCGGACGGTCTCGCGGCGCACAACCGATTGCTTTACTTGAGTTTCACCGCTGAGAACCTGGTGGCTATAGTCGATGGCGACACCGGCAAGCTCGTCAAAACCATCGCGATTAAAGCGCCGGGCTCTTTAAAAGTGGTGAGCGACAGTCTTGCTTACGTGCTTTCCGGTACGGACACAGTTATTGCCCTGGACTTGAGCCAGGGCACCGTCAAAACCGTGGTGAGCGTCAAAAATGCAGCGGCCCTCACAGTCGATCGGCAGGGACTGCTCTATGTCGGAGTGCGTGCACCGGATAATCAGGTAAAAGTTTTCGGGGCTGGGGGCAAACCCGTTCGCACGGTTGGGCGGATGGGCGGGCGGGCGCTGCTTGGACCCTGGACACCCGACGGAATCGCCTTCATTAATAGTCTGGCCATTGATGGGCAGGGCAAGCTGTGGATAGCCGAGGCCGACTCGCATCCGAAGCGGATCAGCGCCTGGGACACCCGGTCGGGCAAGCTCTATAAAGAATTCTTCGGTCCGAGCGGCTATGGGGCCATGGGTGGCACGATTAATCCGGTGGACCCAAATCTGGTGATTGGCCAGAGCAGCGAGTGGCGCATCGACCCGCGCACGGGTCTGGCCAGCTGCCTGGGTACGGTAAGCCGCGAGGACATGGCCGTCGTGCGCTATGGCACCGGCAGCAACGGTCGCCTTTACCTGGCAGTTGCGCCCCTCTGGTTCGTCCAAGGGCGTAGTCCAATTCAAATCTTTGAGCGCCTGGGGGACGGCAAGTTTATCTTGCGCACAGTCCTGAGCTACGACCAGACCAAACAGCAGATGCGCGTCTGGGCCGACGAAAACGGCGACGCACAGGAGCAGCCAACCGAGATTACCCTCAGCCCGCCCATTGCTTTACGCGGCTGGCTGAGCGGCTGGTACCTGAACATGGCACCGAGCCTGACTTTTTACGTGGACAACTGGCAGATGCCGGTAAGCGGTTTCACGGCGAGTGGCGCGCCCCGCTACGACCCCACCCGCTTAAAACCACTGCCTCCCGCCCCCGAAAATTCCCAGGCCACCCTCGGCAGTGCCGACGGCCGAGTCGTGCTGTACGACGGCTCCTACGGAGCCGACGAGGCCAGCTTTGTCGCCTACGAGACCGCGAGCGGCAAGAAGCTCTGGGAGTACCCCGACAACTTCGTGGGCGTCCACGGTTCGCACCGGGCACCGCCACCGAAGCCCGGCCTGATTCGCGGCGCTTTTCCGCTGGTGGGCGTCGTCCGTCTACCGGCACCGGTCGGCAACCTCTGGGCGATTCCAACCAACGTCGGCGAGTGGCACTTCTTAACTGAAGCGGGCTTCTACCTGGGGCCACTTTTTCAGGGCGACCCCTTCAAAATCGAGTGGCCGGCTGCGGCCGTACCGGGAGCGGTGATGACCAACGCTCCCCCCGGTGCGGGCGGTGAAGATTTTGGCGGCTCTATCGTGCAGGCCAAAGACGGCAAGGTCTATCTCCAGGCAGGTAAGACGGCTTACTGGAACTTAGAAGTGACGGGCCTCGATACGGTGAGAGCAATAGCGGGCGGCCGTATTGTGTTTGTCGCCGCCGACCGCGTGCGGGCAACGGCGCTTCGCGAAACTCAGTTGCAGGCTGCGGTCGGTCCGCGCCGCCTGGCCTTAAGCGAACTGACCCCCCGCTTCAGCGGCGACTTCGATGCAGACTTTAAAGGTGCTCAGGTCGTCCGCTTTCAAAAGCAGGCAGATGCAGCAGTGCGTGCGACCGCCGCCTACGACCGGGAGAACCTGTACCTTGCCTGGGATGTTGTTGATAAAACTCCCTGGACCAACAAAGCGGACGTGCCGGAATTCCTGTACACCCGCGGCGATACGGTCGATTTTCAACTGGGCACCGACCCGCGTGCCGACCGACAGCGGGCTGGGGCTGTCCTGGGCGACTTGCGCCTTTCGATTGGCAACTTCAAGGGCACGCCGACTGCCGTCCTCTACCGGGAAGTCGCAAGCGAAAAGCGCCCGAAAACTTTCAGCTCAGGCATCGTCAAGGCTTACCGGGTCGAAAGCGTCCAGGTACTCGCCCAGGCGAAGATAAACGTCAAACTGCGACCGGAAGGCTACGTGGTGGAAGCCGCCATTCCACTCGCAGCCCTCAGCTTCAAACCGGCGAACGGCTTGAAACTGACCGGCGATTTCGGTGCCACCCACTCAGATCCGGGTGGACAAGATACCGTCCTGCGCACTTTCTGGAGCGATCAGCAGACAGGACTCGTCAACGACGACGTGCTCGAACTGAAACTCGTACCGCGCAACTGGGGCGAACTAAGTTTCGGACCAGGAGCCAAGTAGCTTGGGCGACCATCAAGGGTTTCGGCGCGTCCGGGGAGCATGTGCTGAGACCCGACGTTCATTCGTGCTGTGTGTGGGCTTCCGACTGCACGAGCAAGTTGGTGACATGGTCGTCGTCGAGCCGGTAGTAGACCACCCGGCCCCGCTTGTCTGAGCGCACCAGCCTCAGCAGGCGCAAAAGGCGCAACTGGTGGGAAACGGCCGAGGCACTCATACCGAGTACGGCGCACAGATCGCACCCACACAATTCGCCGCTCCTCAGGGCCACCAGGATACGCAGGCGTGACGGATCGCCAAGAGCAGCGAACACCCGCGCCTGCTCCTCAAGATCGGGATATCCACCCAGGTAGGCGCTTGCACGGGCCACCGCTTCCGGGTGCAGTCCAACCTCGTCACAGGGCTGCTCGTGTGCTGATTTAGATAGTTTTGCCATACATATACCGATAAACCCGGCTCCCTGAAATGGGACCGGGTTGAAAGTTTGGACCGGGGTGCCTAGGGCACCTGGCGGAGTATTAGTGGCACTCGCAGCCGGTGTGGCCGCAACCGCTGCCGTTCGGATGGCCGCTGGAGCAGGCTTCTGAGCAGAAGTGCTTGTCGTCTTTCAAAAGGGCGTCGCTAATCGAAACGATGCACAGGCAGCCTTCGCAGGCACACTTCATCTGGGTCACGCTCGTGGTCATGATTCTTCTTCTCCGGAAACTGTTGCAATTACAATATACCGCGTTTCTGCAAACACTTGAACAATCTTTCAAGTGTTTGCAGAAATATTGCTCCGGAAAGTACCACATCAACCTCCTGCTGCTTGAAAACAACGAGCACCGGAGAATTTCAGCCTCCAGGCAGAAAGCCCTGGCCACAGACACTCGCAGCGCGTACTATGATAATGATTTTCATTCTTTAAAAATGGAGTTTTCCCTCTTCCTGCTCTGCCTGTCGCTCGGGATGCGGCATGGGGTAGATGCAGACCATCTGGCCGCCATCGATTCGCTGTCGCGGGTGCGTCCCCGGCCCTGGAACGGGGTGCTTTTTGCCCTCGGCCACGGACTGGTGGTGACGCTCCTGGCAGTGGGAGCGGGTGCCCTGGCGCTGCCGTTTCCGTCCCAATGGTCGGCCTGGCTGCTTATCGGCCTGGGCGGCGTCAACCTGTGGCGCTTGCTCAGGCCCGTTCCGAGCGCGCCGCTGCCGGTACCTGCTGTGGGTCCGCTGCTGCTGGGAGTACTCTTTGCCGCCGGCTTCGAGACGGCAAGCCAACTTTCGGCCCTGGTGCTCGTCCGGCAGACGAACCCCTGGTTGTTGGGGCTGGCCTTCAGCCTGGGGATGGTGCTGGTGGACGGTGTCGATGGCTTCCTGGCCGCCCGCGTCTGGTCGGGGGGAGGCAGGGGCACCGGTGCCCAGGTGTTGGGCTGGACGGTGGTGCTCTTCTCCTTTGGCCTGGGTGGGGCGGAGCTTCTGGGCTGGGAACTCGATTCGGTGGCCCTGCCCCTCGGGGTGGGGTTATTTGCCCTGCTCGTCGCCGTGCGGCTGTGGGGACTGCGCTGCAGTGTACAGACTTAATGGAGGCATGGGACCAATGGCAGATAAAAGTGAAAAAGCAGGAGCGGGGAAAGTACCGGTCACAGTGTTGACCGGGTTCCTCGGTTCCGGTAAGACGACGCTCCTCAACCGCATCCTCACCGAGGAGCACGGCAAGCGCATCGCGGTGATCGAAAACGAGTTTGGCGAAATCGGCATCGACCAGGCCCTGGTGGTCAACGCCGAAGAAGAAATTTTCGAGATGAACAACGGCTGCATCTGCTGCACGGTGAGGGGAGACCTGATCCGCATCATCGGCAACCTGATGCGCCGCAAGGACAAATTCGACCACATCCTGGTCGAGACTACGGGGCTTGCCGACCCCTCGCCGGTAGCGCAGACTTTTTTCGTGGACGACGAGATGCGTGCGCTCCTTAAACTCGACGGCATCGTCACCCTCGTTGATGCTAAACACGTCTGGCAGCACATCGACGACAGCGAGTGCCGCGAGCAAATTGCCTTCGCCGATGTCATCCTCCTCAACAAGACGGACCTGGTGAGCGCCGCCGAACTCGACGCGGTGGAGAAGCG
>JANNPH010000188.1:0-4263 GCA_031399965.1 Gloeobacteraceae cyanobacterium SOY_34_metabat_159
GGGAACTGCCGGTGCAAATTCCATTTATTATCAGCAACCATGTTGACCTGGAGTCGATTGCGCACCAGTACGGATTGCCCTTTCACCACTTTCCGATGGACCGCGAGAATCAGGCTACCCAGGAGCAGCGCATTCTAGAACTCCTGAAAGGCCAGGTCGATCTAATCGTATTGGCCCGTTACATGCGCATTCTCGGTCCAGAGTTGGTGAACCGCTATCAGGGCAGAGCAATCAATATTCACCACAGCTTTTTGCCTGCTTTTATTGGGGCATCCCCCTATCACCGCGCTCACGAGCGGGGCGTCAAAGTGATCGGGGCAACGGCTCATTACGTTACTGCCGACCTCGACGAGGGACCCATTATCGAACAAGATGTCATCCGCGTGAATCATCGTGATCAGATCCGCGATCTGCAAATCAAGGGCCGAGATATCGAGCGTGCCGTGCTGGCCCGCGCTGTCCAGTGGCACATTGAAGACCGGATCCTCGTCCACGGTAACCGCACCATCGTCTTCGCTTAAGGTCAGTTCGTCATCTGCTGGTCTTCTATGTATTTGGGAGATCGCGGCTCGATGGTTTCGAGAGGGCACTACTGATTTTCGGTGAGATGCCTGGCTTTGCATGTCGCCTTCACAAGACCGGCCTCCAGGATCCAGTCATCCCGGCAGCCACTTCACTAAGTGTCACACCGGTCCATTAATCCCTGGAAGCGACCGGCCTAGGATAGAGCATCCCAGCTAAGAAGAACTTATGGAAATGCTTCCATCCGGGTCGAGCCGCTTTCGCCAGGCACTCAAGCAGGAGTTGCCGCTCTGGCGTACGCGCGGTCTGATGGACGACGCACAGATTCAGGCACTCACCGACCTCTATCGCCTGGATCAGGTGAGCGCACCAACCCAGCGCAGCTTTCTCAGTGTGCTGGTCTACTTTGGGGTGCTGTTGGTCGGGCTTGGGGTATTAAGCTTCGTTGCCGCTAACTGGGAATTTATCCCGACCGCACTCAAAGTGGCACTACTGCTCGGGGCGATGTGGGGAGCCCAGGGGAGCGGTTTTTATCTGGAGCGCAGCGGCAAGAGTCCGGCCCTTGGTCACGGCTTGATCGTGCTCGGCTCACTGCTCTACGGAGCAAATATCGGTCTATTCGGTCAGATCTTTCAGTTGCAGGGTGAACTCTACCAGGCGCTCTTTCTCTGGGGCATCGGCGTTCTTGCCGTGGCCTACGCCCTGCCGAGTCTGCCCAACGCTGCTCTGGCCCTCGTCGTTTTGTTGGGCGGCTACCTCGATTGGAGTTGGGGCAGCAACTCCGGGACCGTCCTGCCGCTGTTGCCGGTACTCGGCCTGGCGTTGTGCTTACCCCTGAGCTACCGGTTGCGTTCGCCCGGCTTTTATCAGTGGACAGTGTTGCTTGCCGGGATCGGTTTTCTCGTCGAGAGCTTTCGCGCTTTTAGTCTGTTCAACGGTGGCAGTCTGCTGCCGCAGGTGGTGCTCGCTCTGCTGGTAAGCCTCTGGCTCTGGGTGGTCGCTTCGCTGCCGGTCACGTTTTTTGGGGCTCAATCCGGTCGCCTTAGCCGGGGCGTCGCTTTCTGGACGATTGCAAGCATCGGCTATCTATTCTCTTTCTTCGGTGTCACAGATAGCCTGCACGATGCTAGTAGCGGTGGAAAACTCGACTGGAACCAGTTTCTCGCTCAGCCGATGGTGCTGTTTTTAATCGTTACCACCCTGGCCGGGGCCTTCTGGCTGGTGCGCAGGGGTATCGAAGGGCCGATGCTCGAACAGGCGACAGTCATGGGTATCTGCTGTGTCGGTGTCCTGGCACTGGTGGCGGTGCACTTTGACCCGCTTCTCGCCGTCTTGTGGATGAATGCAATCTTGTTGGGCGTCGCCGCTTATTTGATCCGCCTCGGCCTGAAGGGAGCCGAGCGCCGTTCATTCCTGCTTGGGAGCGGTTTATGCGCCTGGCTTGCCCTCAGCCGATTCTTTGAGTACGAAACCGGCCTGCTGGTCAAGTCGGTTGCCTTCGTCGTGGTTGGCGTCGCCGTGATTGGCGTTGCCATCTGGTTTGAGAAGTACCTCAATCGTCAGGAGAAGCCGAGCAATGCTTAAAACACTTCCAAATCCGACGCGTGGCCTCGGTTTATTCCTGGCAGCCGTTCTCTTTCAGACGGTGCTCTTATTGATTGCACCTGCTCAACAACAGTACGTACTCATCACTGGTGAAGAGGTAACGCTCAAGACGGCACCGGTCGATCCTTATGACCCTCTGCGCGGCTACTACGTCACCCTCGGCTACGACATCAGCCGGCCCGACAAATTGCCCGGCTATCCGCAGGCGGTCACCTCCGGTCAGACGCTCTACGTGGTGCTCAAAAAGCCCAGTACGGCAAAAACGGCCTGGACGCCTGAGCGAGTGAGTGTCCTCAAGCCCGAACTCGGTCCGGGTCTGGTCGCTATTCGCGGCAAAGTCGAGGCGGGACGGCTGGTCTATGGGCTAGAGACTTATTACATCCCCGAAGCAAAGCGCGAGGAAATTGACCAGAAATTGCGCACCCGGACCGAGAGTGCGCTGGTCGATGTCAAGATTGACAGTGCTGGTCAGGCCGTGCCGGTGCGGTTGCGGGTTGCCGGGCAGGTCTACGAATTTTGAGGCTCGCTCGGTTCGAGGGCCAGAAAAACGATGCGCATCCACTGGCTGAGGAGTGCAGCCTGCTCGGGGTCCTGCATCTGTTTGTCGTCGTACAGTAATTCGAGCTTGAAAGAGTCGATGTTGTAGCCGTCTTTGTGGGCGCGCACTACGCCGCTGACCAGGGGCTGGATGCCGGTCTCGTCCTCGCTCGGGTGCTCGAAACCGGTGCGCTCGGCCGGGCCGCTCTCGCCGGTCTCCTCCAGGGTGAGGTAGATGAGCCTGAGCCAGAGGTCGCGCACGGCCAGCTCTTCTTCATTAAGGGCCAGGTTGATATCGAGAGCTTCATTGCCGGTCAATCGGCGTTGGGCAATCAGTTCGAGTTTGAGGGTGTCGAGGCTATAACCGGCACGGTAGGCGGTGAGTGTTGCCTGCACGAAGCTTCTGAGCGCATCGATGTAGTCGGGTCCGACCCCGCGAGTATAGAGAAAAAGCCATGCCTTGCGAAAGGCCAGTTCGATGTCTCCCAGTGGAACCTCCCGTCTTCAAAGCGCTGCCCTCACGCTATCACTAGATTGCTTGAGTCGGAAGGACCGGGTAGCTGCCCCCAGCGATCAGGCCGGAACGAGACTATCCGGGACAAGCAGGCGACCCCGGTAGCCAGATTCGGCGTAGCGCGTCAGGACGTGCTCGGCAGCCGCACGGGCGCTGCCAATTTTGGCCAGGGCAACACAGGCCCCACCAAAACCGGCACCGGTAAGGCGAGCACCCCAGATACCGGGGGTCTTTTGCAGGAGGGCGACGAGGGTATCGAGAGCCGGAACGGAGACTTCGTAGTCATCGCGCAGGCTCGCGTGCGAAGCGTTCATCAGGAAACCGAATTCGGCTGCCGATTGAGATTGGACCGCTTTGAGGACGCGGTTATTTTCAGTGACGACGTGCCGGGCGCGGCGGCGGAGCGGTTCGGGCAGGCTCTCGACTTGCCCCAGGTCATCCAGGTCGCGTAGTGAGGGGACACCGAGTATACGGGCTGCTGCTTCGCACTCGGCGCGGCGGGTGTTGTAGCCGCTCGCTGCCAGGAGGCGGGGTATGCCGCTGTCGATCACCAGGACCTCGGTGTCGCTCGGGAAAGGGAGAATGCGGCGCTCAAGCGTGCGGGTGTCGAGAAATAGCAGGTGTGCCGGGTCGCCAAGGCTTGAAGCCATTTGATCCATGATTCCGCAGTTGACCCCGGCGTAGTCGATTTCGGCGCGCTGCCCGAGTTGAGCGATGCGCACATCGTCAAGATCAAGCTTCAGCCACTGCCTGAGTGCCCGGAGTGTGGCGACTTCGAGGGCGGCACTGCTCGATAGCCCCGACCCGAGTGGGACGGTCGAAGTAATGTAAGCACACAGCGGCGGCACGGTGTAGCCCTCGCGCTCCACCAGGCGGATGCAGCCGAGCACGTAGCGGGCAAAACCGGCGGGCGCTTCGCTCTGGAAATCCACTTGCCGGTCGAGGTCTTTTGAGTAGAAGTGGTGGCGATTGTCTGGGCTGCTGCCGACCAGGACGCGGGTGCGCTGGGGGATGGCGGTGGGTAGGACGAAGCCGTCGTTGTAGTCGGTGTGTTCGCCCAGCATATTGACGCGGCCGGGAGCGCT
>JANNPH010000223.1:0-4356 GCA_031399965.1 Gloeobacteraceae cyanobacterium SOY_34_metabat_159
ACGAGGATCACCGCCTCGCGCTGCTCATCGGGCAGCCGTGCCATCGCCTTGTCGACATCGTTCAGTTCGAGCGATGCTTCCATCCGGTTATAGCTGTCATCGGCAATTTGCATCACGCCGTCGTCGATGTCTCCATGCACACCGCGCCGTGCAGAGTCGAGGGCGCGGCCGAGATCGGTAAATTCGTCCTCCGGTTCAGGCAGTAGCCAGCGCTCAGGCTCAAGAAAGCGCTCGGCCAATTCCAGCTCCGTCAGGTTGCGGTTGATGAGCACCTGGGAGATGAGCGGCGAGAGCGCAAAGCGTTCGGCAAGCTCGCGGGCCAGTTCGGAGTTTTCAGGGGCAATGCGCCAGCGCTGGCTCGGAAGCATCAAAATATCGGTACGGGGACTGGCAGTTATCATACCGGGCCCGGCCCGGTCATTCACCTGTTGCGGACCACCGGACAGCCAGAATACAAAATTCCGCTTTCAGGCTTGACAACTTAATATTGAAGTATTCGACCTTGACCAAGATGGGCACAAAGTACCAGGGAACCGAAGAAGCAACCAGGGCGCTCGACACCTACATCAAACTGATGCGCGCCTCCGAGTCGCTGACCCACCGCATACACCGGCATCTACACGACGTGGACCTCACCATCAGCCAGTTTGGGGTGCTCGAAGCGCTCTTGCACCTCGGTTCGCTTTGCCAGAGTGAACTGGCCCACAAGCTCTTGCGCACCGGCGGCAACATGACCCTTGTCATCGACAACCTCGAAAAGCGCGACCTGGTTCGGCGCGAACGCAGCAGTATCGACCGCCGATTCATCAGCGTTCACCTCACAGAAGCCGGTCGCACCCTGATCGAGCGCATCTTTCCCCGTCACGTCGAAGCCGTCACCCAGGCGATGCAGCGATTGACCGCCGAAGAGCAAGAAACGCTCTCGAATCTCTGCCGGAAGTTGGGCTCCCCCTGACTGTCAACTAAATGCTTCAACATTAAAGCATTTAGCGTATAATGATTTCAGGCAGAGTTATTTGTCGTTGCCGGGCAACCGGTGAAGGAGCAAGCGATGATCACGCTTAGAGCCAGTGACGAACGCGGCCATGCTCAGCATGGTTGGCTTGACAGTTACCACACGTTTTCTTTTGCAAACTACTACGACCCGGCCCAGATGGGTTATCGGTCGCTCAGGGTGATTAACGAGGATAGAGTCGAGCCGGGACGCGGCTTTGGTACGCACCCCCACCGCGACATGGAGATCATCACCTACGTGCTCGAAGGCGCCCTTGAACATAAAGACAGCCTCGGGAACGGTTCTGTGATGCGCCCCGGCGATGTGCAGCGCATGAGTGCGGGTACAGGTGTTGCTCACAGCGAGTACAACCACTCCCAGGCAGAGCCGGTGCATTTATTGCAGATCTGGATTTTGCCTAACAAGCAGAGCGTCGAGCCCAGCTACGAGCAGCACGAATTCAGCGTCGAGCAAAAACAAGGCAAACTTCTCCCCATCGTGACCACCGACGGTAGCAACGGTTCGCTGAAAGTCCACCAGGATATGCGCCTTTATGCAACGATCCTGGCCCCGGATGAGAAAGTGAGCCACCCGCTGCAACCCGGCCGGGGAGCCTGGGTGCAGGTGGCACGCGGCGAAGTGACCGTTAACGGCAAGCACCTGCAAGCAGGCGACGGAGCTGCCCTCAGCGACGAAGCCACAGTCGAGATTGCCGGTATCCGGGACGCTGAAGTACTGCTTTTTGATCTGGCTTGACTCCGAACCAACACCCACTCAGGAGAAAACCGATGACCCGCATCTTGCATATCGATAGCAGCCCGCGCGGTGAGCGCTCGGTTTCGCGCCGTCTCTCGGGGCAATTTGTCAGTGCCTGGAAGGCGACCCACCCCGGCACCGAGGTTATCTACCGCGACCTCGGCCACGAGCCGGTGCCCCACGTAGACGAGTCGTGGATCGCAGCGGCTTTTACGCCGCCCGCCGAGTACACCCCAGCTCTCAAGGAGGCAATCAGCCTCTCCGACAAGCTGGTGGATGAATTTCTCGCCGCCGACCAGTACGTGCTCGGGGTGCCGATGTACAACTTCAACGTCCCCTCGGCGCTCAAAGCCTACATCGACCAGATCGTCCGATTCGGGCGGACCTTTACGATGAATGAACAGGGCTACAAGGGACTGGTCTCCGGCAAGAAGATGATCATCCTGACCTCGCGCGGCGGCGACTTCAGTCCCGGCGCTCCGGCTGCTCCCTACGATATGCAAGAGCCGTTCTTGCGCCTCATCTTCGGATTCATCGGCGTGAGCGATGTTCAGTTTATTCATGCCAACTCGCTCAACCTGGGTGAGGAGAACCGCAACCAGTCTCTCAGCGCAGCAGAGAGCGCCATTCAGCAGACCGCCGCGACCTGGTAGTTTCGGCCTGATGAGTAGCGGGGTTGAACCCTCAGCCCCGCTCTATCCAGCTGCCGGTATCGCGAGGCGTATGATGGCGGCATCAAGCTTGCAAGGAGAGGGTGTCTTGACCAGTATTCGACCGGTAAGTTTTGACGGCTCGTTTGAACTGGAGGCCGCTGAGCGCGAAACACTCTTCTCCCTGCTCAAGAGCGAAGTCTTCTATAACCAGATCAGCCAACAGGTGCAGGCAGCAGTTACTTTTACGGAGCTACTCTTCCAGCCGGTGCCCTACAGTGTCGAGACACCCCACGGGATGGCCCGCGAATTTGAGCCTTACTACAAGTCGGACGAGCATGTGGTGATTAACGTCCCGGCTAACTTCCTCTTTAAAGCAAAGATCGCCCGCCCCAACCGGCTCTGCGCCATCTACCGCAAGCACCCGGCGACTGCCCCCGACTGAATGTCGCCTGGAAGTGCTGACAGGATGAGCGTGGCAAGCCATGCTGGTCGCCATGTCAACCCCACCGGAAACTGACTCGCCCTCGCGCTCTACCGAAAGGTCCTACTTGCTGGGAATCGCCGGCTATTCGATCCTCGACACGTTCGTGCAGACCTGGCTTATCTTCTTTTTTGCACCACCACCCGATAAAGGGGTGGGCCTCATCGATCCGCAGACCTATGGGCTCGCAGTCCTGGTCGGCAAGATCGTCGAGGCGATTGCAAATCCGCTGGCAGGTTTTGGGGCCGACCGCTCCGGTAAGCCCTGGCTCTTTTTACTGGCGGGGGCTTTGATTGCAAACCTGGCGAGCCTTGCGCTCTTTTTTGCGCCGGTGGCGGGTGACTCGCTGCGCAATACAACCTTGTTGTTCGTGCTGTTGCCGATTGCCCTGCTCGGGCAGGCGCTCTATATCGTGCCCTACCTCGGGCTTTTGCCCAGGATTGCTGTAGAAGACATTCGGCGGGTGCGGATGACCAATTCTCAGGCGCTACTCATCCTGGTCGGCGTCTTAATTGGGCAGGTCCTCTCGGGCCTCGCCTTCGGACTGCTCGGCCGCAACTTGCAGGGGATGGTGGCTCTGTTCCTCGGCCTCGCCGTGAGCTTGATGCTGCTGCCGGTCCCGGCTGTGCGTGCGTTCAAGACGCGGGCCGATGCTTTCGCACCTGGCGAGGCACTTGCCATCCTCAAGCGCAACCCCGGCTTTCGGGCGATCGTGATTGCCCAGGGGTTGTTCTGGCTCGGGTTCAACATGGTGCGCTACTCCGCGCTTTACTACGTGACGGTGCTGCTGCAGGAGCCCGAGGAAAAAGTCGCCCTCTACCTGGGCAGTATTTTTCTGGTCACCCTGCCTTCACTGGTGCTGATTCGCTCTCTGGTGCCCAGGGTCGGCAAGCGGCGGATGATGATGCTTGCAACCGGCTTATTCGCGCTTCTCCTGCCGCTGCTCTCGACTATCGGCCGCCCGGTCTGGTTTATCGATGCCTCAGTCTGGGCTGTGGTCATCTTTGCCCTTACCGGTTTTCCGCTCGCCATCCTCTCGTCCGTGCCCAACTCGATGATTGCAGAACAAATCGACCAGGACGCTCTTGTGAGCGGCGTGCCGAAAGGGGCGCTTTTTTTCGGGGTGCAGGGCGTGATGATTAAGACCAGCAGTGGGCTTGCCGGGGCACTGCTCGGCTTTCTACTCGGAAATTTTGGCTACTCTCAGGCAAACCCGCTGGGTATTCAACTGGTCGGTCCACTCGCGGGAGTGTTAGCCCTCGCGGCGGCAGTGGCTTACAGTTTTTACCCGCGTACACTCAGCCAGGAGAAGCCAGGTAGTAGCGCCGGTTAGCCCGGAGCCGCCGCAGGTACAAAAGCCAGAAGCGGGCCGGACGCTCGAAGACGGTGAAGATGTCGCCGTAGGCCATGCCGGTGTTTTTGTGGTGCTGCCAGTGCCGCTCGGGGGTAGTGATAAGCAGCAGGCGACATAG
>JANNPH010000042.1:0-1524 GCA_031399965.1 Gloeobacteraceae cyanobacterium SOY_34_metabat_159
TCGGTGTGCATGGGGACGTGCCCCGCAATGTCGTGAAAGATGTCCGGCTCGGGCAAATAGTCCAGTCGGTCCGATGGCCGAATCGTAATGGTGGTGGGAAACTCGCGGTTGCGCAGGCAATCGAAGAAGGCGAACGCCGGAACATAGCCCGAAACTGCTCGTGCACGGAATCCGGTGAGGGGGCACAGGAACCGGTTCACGTCTTCGAGCCGAGGGACTCTCTCCGGGTCCAGCGACAGCGCCGCGAGGCCTTCCAACAACCGCAGGTTCGCGAAGCGCTCCCACTTCGGGACCATGCGGCGATACAGGTTTCGCCACGCCCGGTGATTCTCTTCCGAGTAGTCTTCCCAGCGCTGCCGCGTGAAAAGACCTGCAACTTCAGGTTCGAGCAGTTGCGAAGGCATCGTCGACCTCCATCCCCGCTTATTATACGCACCACAGACTTGTGGTGTTTCGTTAGATCGGTATCCTGAGAAGCAACATGGTCATCGATCCCGAAACCACCGGACCGCAGAACATCTACAAGCTGATGGTGGGCGTGATTGTGCCGCGACCGATTGCATTTGTGTCCACCGTCGATGCTGAGGGGCATCGCAACCTGGCGCCGTTCAGCTTCTTCACCGCGGTCAGCGCAAACCCGCCGGTGATCGCGTTTTCGCCAATGATCCGCGGCTCAGACAGCTGTCGCAAGGACACGCTGCGCAACATCGAGGCCACGCGCGAGTTCGTCGTCAACATCGTGTCCGAGGACTTTGCCGAAGCCATGAACAAAACGTCGCCCGAGTTTCCGCCGGAGGTGGACGAGTTCGAGATCTCCGGCCTGACCCCGCTGGCGAGCGAACTGGTGCGTCCGGCGCGCGTGGCCGAATCGCGAATCCACATGGAGTGCAGGCTGCTGCAGGTAATCCACGTCAGCCCGAAGCCGCTGGGTGGAAGCATCGTGCTCGGCGAGGTGCTGCGATTTCACATCGCGGACGAAGTGATTTTGGACTACAAGATCGATCCGGACAAGCTGCGCCCCATCGCGAGGATGGGTGGCCCGACGTACGCCCGCACGACGGACCGCTTCAACATGGACCGGCCCAAACTCGGCTAAACGTCACAAAGATCGGTGGCTTCGGCAAGCGAGGTAAGCGGATCGCGCTTCGGAATGAACTCATGCGCGTAGTATCCGTCGAACTTCAAATCGACCACCGCTTTTGCGATCGCCTTGTAGTTCAGTTCCTGCGTGTCGTCCAACTCATTGCGTCCCGGATTGCCGCCGGTGTGCAGATGGCCGATGTACTGGATGTTATCCCGCATGGTACGGATGACATCGCCCTCCATGATTTGCATGTGGTAGATGTCGTACAGCAGTTTGAACTTCGGTGAGCCGACGCGCTTCACCAGCTCAACGCCCCACGCCGTGTGGTCGCACATGTAGTCCTTATGATCGACCTTGCTATTCAAGAGCTCCATGCAGATGGTGATATTTTTCTGTCTCTAGAGTCCCAAATCCGGCAGCCAATGTTTCAGCCACTGTGG
>JANNPH010000087.1:0-15417 GCA_031399965.1 Gloeobacteraceae cyanobacterium SOY_34_metabat_159
GAGCGCAACGACCGCGAACTGGTGATCGCCAACATCCAGGGCAGTTTGCTCGAAGAACAGTCCATCCGCCGCTGGCAGCGCAACCCCGACTTCTATCCGAGTGCGGTGACGGGGTCCATCTTCCTGCTTGTCAAGCGCAACTTTGCACCCCCCGAGGAGCGCATCCGGTCAGTGATTGCCCGCGAAGCCCAGGTTCCCGCCGCCCTCGCCTCGGCCCGCAGGCTACTCGTCAACCCGCCCCGCGTCTACACAGAAGTAGCCATCGAGCAGATTGGCGGGTCGATTGACTTCTTTAAGACCACCGTGCCCGCCGCCTTCGCCACTGTGAAAGAGCCGTCTTTGCGTCGGGAATTTGCGCGCACCAATGCAAAGACGATCGCGGCCCTACAGTCCTACGAGGCGTTTCTCAAAAAAGAGCTGCTGCCGCGTTCAAAGGGGACTTTTGCCATCGGGGCCGAAAATTACCGGCGCAAGCTCGCCTACGACGAACTGGTCGATATTCCCCTCGACCGGCTGCTGGCCATCGGCTACGCCCAACTGCGCAAGGACCAGCAGGCTCTGGTAGAAGCGGCCCGGCGCATCGACCCGAACGCCACCCCGAGAGCGGTACTCGCCACCATCGAAGCGGACCATCCGAGTGCGACCCAATTGCTCCCGGCTGCCCAGAAATTGCTCGACGGCATGCGCCAGTTTCTCACCGACCGGCAAATCATTACGGTACCGGGGATGGTACAGGCCCAGGTCGAGGAGACGCCGCCCTTCTTGCGCGCGCTCACTTTCGCTTCGATGGACACTCCCGGTCCTTACGAAACTAAAGCGGACGAAGCTTTCTACAACATCACGCTGCCGGACCCCCGCTGGTCCGCGGCCCGGCAGGAGGAGTACCTGCGCGGCTACAACTATCCCCTTATCAGCACCGTGTCGGTCCACGAGGTCTGGCCCGGCCACTACACCCAGTTCCTGTCGATTAAAAACAACCAGCAACTCTCCAAAGTGCGCAAATTGCTCGCGGTCGGCTCCAACGCAGAGGGCTGGGCGCACTATACAGAACAGATGATGCTCGATGAAGGCTACGGGGGAGGCGACCCGAAACTGCGCGTGGGCCAGTTAATTGATGCCCTTCTACGCGACTGCCGCTACATCGTCGGTATCCAGATGCACACGCAGAATATGAGTGTCTCCCAGGCGGTCGAATTCTTCGTCAAAGAAGGCTATCAAACCCGCGTCAATGGCGAAGTCGAAGCCAAGCGCGGTACATCCGACCCAACTTACCTGGTCTATACCCTCGGCAAGCTCCAGATTTTAAAGCTGCGCGAGGACTACCGGCAGAAAATGGGCGAGCGCTATAGCCTGCTCGACTTTCACGACCGATTTATTCAAGGCGGGGCGGTGCCGGTGAAG
Organism: Gloeobacteraceae cyanobacterium SOY_34_metabat_159; assembly: GCA_031399965.1. Classification (GTDB taxonomy): domain Bacteria; phylum Cyanobacteriota; class Cyanobacteriia; order Gloeobacterales; family Gloeobacteraceae; genus JANNPH01. Next base: position 1,402 of record JANNPH010000087.1, read on the forward strand.
CTATTGCGCCGCGAACTACTCGGAGACGAAAGCCCGACCCTTTAGGACACAAAAAAGCAGGGGCAGGCTAGCCCGTCCCTGCTTCCCGAGGACACACTTCAGCGGCTCGGTTCGAGGCCTGTCACTTGATAGTAAGAGGCTTGCGAACGCAGGCTGCTATTGAAGGGGCTGGGGATGTCGCGGGTGATGATGCCGGGGTTGAACATCTCGGTTTCCAGCCGCTTCAACCGAACGCTGGAGGCGTTGATCTGGCGAAGGTTGACCATTTCTGGAAACTCGGTGATGGTCGACGGTAGATACAGTGGGGTTCTGAGAACCTGGTAAAGGTCTTCCGTCGCCTGGGCAGGAGTGGACACTCCGGCGGCCAGCAGTAGAAACAGGCATAGTGCCCGTTTGTCTAGATTGCGCATGTTTCGCCCCTCTTCCTGGCTGGACTATCTTGTATTAGGTTTCCCAATACTTCATGTTTATTTCTCGGAGAGCGCAGATTGGTTCAGATTCTCGATGTCGCCCGCTTTGACGCCCAGGGTTTAATTGCGGCCGTGGTCCAGGATGTCCTCGACGGCACCGTCTTGATGGTGGCCTGGATGAACCGCGAATCCCTCAGCAAAACCCTCGAAACAGGCGAGACCTGGTTCTGGAGCCGTTCGCGCTCAGAACTCTGGCACAAAGGCGCGACCTCGGGCCATATCCAGAAAGTGCAGTCTATTCGCTACGACTGCGACAGCGACGCCCTGCTCATCACCGTCCAACAGCTCGGCAAGATTGCCTGCCACCTGGGAGAGCGCAGTTGCTTCCACCGCACCGAAGTGGGCGACTATCAGCTGCCGCCCGCCGATACCCTTTCTCAGGTATTCAGGGTGATCGAGGAGCGCAAGGCCAACCCCAGCCCCGACTCTTACACCAGCAAGCTGCTGGCCGGTGGGGCCAACAAAATCCTCAAAAAATTGGGCGAAGAGACGGCAGAAGTGGTGATGGCCGCCAAGGACGGCGAACGCGTCGCCGAGGAGGTAGCCGACCTCTGGTACCACTGCCTGGTGCTGCTCGCCCATAGTGGGGTCGATATCCTCGATGTCTACCGGGTCTTGCAGGCGCGGCGAAAATAGGCCCTATGGCGCAGCTACGAGCAGACGCCTGGTGCGCTGCGCAACCGGAATCAAGCAGAGGTCTTCGGGTGGAGCCAGGGTCAGGCCCCGGCGAACCGGCAGCAGCGCTCGCGGGTGGGAAAGCTTGAGTTCGAAGTGCGACAGCACCGTGGCCAGCACCAGCTTCATCTCGTAGAGGGCGAAAGCAAGGCCGATACAGCGGCGGTTGCCCCCACCGAAGGGCAAAAATTCGTGGGGTGAGAAAGTACGCTCCAGGAAGCGCTCCGGACGGAAGCACTCGGGATCGGGATAAGTCTCGGGGCGGCGATGGGCCAGGTAGATATTCGGCATCAAGAAAGTGCCCGCCTCGTACTCGCGGTCTAGAATCGTCACCGGCCGATTCGGGACGCGCGCAAAAGCCAGCATGGCGACCGGGTAGATGCGCAGCGTCTCAGAGCAGACAGCCCCCAGATAAGGGAGCCGGGCCACCGCTTCCGGGTCAGGATCATTCCCCAGTCCTTCGAGTTCGGCCAGCAACTTCTGGCGCACCTCCGGCTGCCGGTGCACCCAGTAGAGCGCCCAGGAAAGCGCCGTCGCCGTCGTCTCGTGACCGGCGACCAGCAAGGTAATCAGTTCGTCGCGCAGTTCGACATCGCTCATCGCCTCGCCTGCTTCGTCGCGGGCCGAGAGCAGCAGACCGAGGATATCGGTCGCGTGGGGGTCAAGATTCGCGCGCCGCCGCCTGATCTCGGCATACAGGAGCGTGTCGATTTCAGCCAGTTGAGCGACCAGTTGGCCATAAGGACTCCAGGGACCGAGATCCTGGGGTACCAGGAGCCTGATTGCCGCGATCAGGGGTGAGGAAGAGGCGTCGAGCATCTTGCCCAGTAGCCGCGTCAGCTCGACCTGGCGCGGACCGGCATCCAGACCGAAGACCGCCTGCAGGATGACCTGCAAGGAGATGCGCTGCATCGCGCGGCGCACGAAAAAGGGAGTACCGACTCGCCAGCGGTCCATCACAGTCTGGGTCAGATCACGAATCAGGCCGCCGTAGGAGCGCATCCGGTCGCCGTGGAAGGGCGGCAACAGCAGTCGTCGGTGTTGCTGGTGACGTTCGCCGTCGAGCAAAATCAGCGAGTTGGACCCGAAGACCAGGTCTAGAGAAGAAGCCTGGTTAGCCTTGCCCGAGTCGTAAAGGCCCGGTTCCGGGGTGAAAAGCTGCTGAATCGCGCGCGGTTCACTAAACAGGGCGAGGGCGATGGGCGAGTGGATACCCAGGCGCAGCGTAAAAGGGTCGCCGTAGCGCCGGGCAGATTCTTCTAGAAAAGCGGTCGGGTCGCCAAGCCACTGCATCAGTTGAAAGGGCGGTGGTGAAGCGGGACCGGCGGGTAAAGACATGGCGCGCTCCTGGGATACAGTTTTTTCCGTTGTACAAGCTCCGGCAGCCGGTGTCATCGCTCCGCCTGCAGGGCGGTAGGTGCGGTGAGCACAGGGTCCGATGCTCCCTTAAATAGGCTGAACATTCGCGGCAGTCTGGCCAAAGAGGATCTTGCGGCTCTCCTCGTTGACGGTCGGCCTGCCTGCGAACGGCTTACCCTGCTCGTAAGCGCGAACGACCGCCGGCCTTTGGGCAATCGCTTCAAACCAGCGCTTCAGATTTGGGAAATCTTCGAGCTTTTGCCGCTGGCGCTCGTGGGGAACGATCCAGGGGTAGCAGGCCATATCGGCAATCGAGTAGTCGTCGGCCAGGTAGGCGCGGCTTGCCAGACGGCGGTCGAGGACGCCGTAGAGCCGGTTGGTCTCTTTCACGTAGCGATCGATGGCGTAGGGGATCTGCTCGGGAGCGTACTGGCTGAAGTGGTGATTCTGACCGGCCATCGGGCCAAGCCCGCCCATCTGCCAGAAAAGCCATTCAAGGACTGTCTTGCGCCCGCGCAGGTCGGCCCCCAGAAACTGGCCGGTCTTCTCAGCTAAGTACAACAAGATGGCCCCCGACTCAAAAAGCGAGACCGGCTCGCCGCCCCCTGCCGGTTGCTGGTCAACGATGGCAGGCATCCGGTTGTTGGGTGCAATCTGCAAAAATTCGGGCTTGAACTGGTCGCCCACACCGATATTCACCGGCACAATCCGGTAGTCTACGCCTGCTTCTTCTAGAAAAATCGTGATCTTGTGGCCATTTGGAGTCGGCCAGTAGTAGAGGTCGATCATCGCGCACCCTGACACACGTCGTTTCCAGGGTAACGCTCCTAATCACTGCCCTCGGTACGCCGGCCGACTCGACGCTGAGGACCCCGTCAGCCGGGGGGTAGCAGGCGCGCCCGATTGCCCTCGATTTGTACACGGCCCTCGGCAAAAAGGCGTACGGCTTCCGGCAAGAGTTGGTGTTCGTGCTGGTGAATGCGCTCAGCAAGGGTTGCAGCCGTATCGTCCTCGCGTACCATGACCGGACGCTGCAGGATAATCGGCCCGGAATCGACCGCGAGCCGGACGATGTGCACTGTGCAGCCAGTAATCTTGACGCCGTAGTCGAGGGCCTGCTCGACTGCTTTCGCACCACGAAAAGCGGGTAGCAGACTCGGGTGGAGGTTCAGGATGCGGTCTTCGTAGCGGCGGATGAGTACCTCGGTCACCAGGCGCATCCAGCCTGCCATCACGATCAGTTCGGCCCCATGTTCCTCAAGGGCAGTGGCGATGGCTTCGTCAAGGGCTTCGCGGCTCCTATAAAGGCGGTGGTCGAGCAGTAAAAGCGGAATCCCCGCCGCTCTCGCCCGTTCGGCGACGTAGGCGTTTGGGTTGTTGTAGATGAGTAGAACGATGTCTATCGGCAATACACCCCCGGCCGCACCATCTACCAGCACCTGGAAGTTGGAGCCGTTGCCGGAAGCGAGGATACCGACCCGCAAGGCCACTGCGATCTTGCCTGTCTAGGTGGACTGGGAAACGGCACGCTCTTCGCGCTTGCGGCGATCGGCCTGTACCAGGTCATCCACGACTTCTTTCGCCCGTTTGATGCGGTCGGTTGCCAGGGTGTAGATGTCCATGTCGCGCTTGAGGCGGGTGTAGTCGACTTTCAGGTACTGACAGACCTGTTGAAGCTTTTCGGTGCGCTCTTTTTCGTTGAGGGAAGCGGCGCGGGCTACCGCATCGACGAGGCTCATCAGCCCCACACCAAAAAGGCGGCTGTATTTGAAGCGTTCGACATTGACGATGCCGGTGAGTGTGTCGCGCACGGTGCGCAGGCGACCGTCGCCCGGTTCGCGGGTGCCAGTCATCACTTCGAGCACCTCCAGGGCGGGCAGGTCCATCGCCAGACTGCGCCACTGGGCCGCGTCCGCCTGCAACTGGTCGTAGTTGAGTTGAAGGGCCGAGAGCAGGGAACGCAAAATCGGCTCGCGCTGGTCGGCGGGGCTATAGGAGTCCATGAAAGCCTGGAAAGCCGTCAATAGACCGGTCGCGTAGATCGGGTCGTAGCGGAAGTCCTGGTTGGTGACGAGCAAATGATTTTCAACGAGCAACTCGTCGATCACGCGGCGATAAATCGAATTTACCGGGCGGGTATAAGCGGCAAAAAAAGCGCGCTTAGTGTCGGACACAGTACGTTTGCTATTCACGGATCGATCTCGATTTGGCTTCCGCTTTCATTGTCTCCTGCTAGACCCAGGACAGCAAGCTTGAGCGCGAGCCGACCCAGGGCAGAGCACACCGATTGTGCCGGTTGAGCTTCCCAACGCCCCTCCGTACCGCGAGCGTTCAGCAGCCTGATGCGCAGCGCAAACTCTCCTGGATAACCCGCGATTTGCAATTCCAGACCCTCAGCTCCAGCTGTGAGGGTGAGCGCTTCCGCGTCCATCAACTCGGTCAGACTGGCCTGTTGCTGCACTTCGAGCTTTTTCAACAGCACCAACAGCAGGGCAGTCTCAGGAGCGGTCAATTCGAAGGACCAATCCGCCCCACCCAGCAACGTGCAGTAGGGCACACGCCTGGTGTCCCAGCCGACCACCCAGTCCGGTCCCTCCTCCCAAAAGCTCATCAGCGCCTGAGTGACTGGATCAAAGCGTCGATCAGCGCCTCGCGTTCGCGGCGACTGAGGGCGTCGATCAGTGCCTTGTCCTTGTTGAGGGTGTCCAACTCCGCTGAAAAGTCCGGGTAACTGGTCGGATCGATGCCCATGTTGTAGCCGAGATAGTCGGAGAGAGTCAGCTTCCAGTCGAGGCGCGAAGTTTCAGGACGGCCACGCACGCTGATGTGGTAGAGCAAGATCCGGCGCACCAGCGTGCTCTCGGGCTTGCTGGGAATTTCGGCTTTCGGAAAACTGGCGAGGCGGGCATAGACCTTCTGGGCAACCTGCTCGGTGCGCGAAGCGGCCAGGAGCGGTCCGGCCTGAATCCAGAATAAAAGGGTCAGCAGCCAGGCGTAGCGGTTCATAAGTTCAGAGTATCGTCTGGCCGATGGCGGCACCAGTCGCCGCTCACAATTCAGCAGCAAGACAGTGCCAGGGGAAATCGGACTGGTGCCAGAAAGACATCACACCACTTTGCCCGAGTGATCGCGCTAAAGCTCCCCCAATCGGCCGGACAGCCCTTAAAGTAGGTGGATGACTGCCCGCGTCCTGAGCGCTGTTGTTGGTATTCCCCTGGCTCTGCTCGCCATCTACCTGGGCGGCTGGTGGTTTACAGCGGCCCTGGCCGTGCTTGTCTACTTTGGTGGGTGCGAATTTTTCTCCCTGGTCGAGCACAAAGGCTATCAGCCCGCCAAGCAGCTCTGCCTTGCTTTTAGCCTCGGGTTACTGGGCATTCAGCAGGCACTTCCCGAATTTGCGACGGGCGCGTTTGTACTGGCTGGGGCACTGGTCTGCGTGTCGCTGCTTTTTAAAAAAGAGCCGGCTACGATTGCCGACATCAGTACGAGCCTGTTGGGACTCTTTTACGCTGGTTTCCTGCCCAGCTTTTTGATTCGTCTGCGGGCACTCGACGAGGGTGTCTTCTTCTTGCTCCTGACTTTTTCGTGCATCTGGGCGGCCGACATCGGCGCTTTCTTCTTCGGCAAAGCCTTCGGAAAAACCCGGCCCTGGCAGCACATTAGTCCCAAGAAGACAGTCGAAGGTGCCCTCTTCGGCACGGCGGCGAGCCTGCTGGTCGGCACTCTGGGCGCTTACTGGATGCAGTGGAACCTCTGGCCGCTCACAGGTATCGTCTTCGGGTTGTTGATCGGGATCTGCGGCTTGCTCGGAGACCTGACCGAGTCGCTGATGAAGCGCGATGCCCAGGTCAAAAACTCGGGCGACCTCATCAACTCGGGCGACCTCATCCCCGGCCACGGCGGCGTCCTCGACCGGGCCGACAGCTACATCTTTACAGCGCCGGTCGCCTTTTACTTTGTCAGTTTCTTTGTGCTGGAGCGCCTTTTTTCGCCCTGAGCGGACACATCGGAGTTGCGGCTCAGAGTCAGGATGCTGCTATTGCTCTTCCTCGTCTACTTCCCAGGGCGACGATTCTTCTGACCCGCCGATGACGACGTGCTTGATGGGCAGGTACTCCTGAGAAAGTGTCTGCAGGGCATTCAGGAGTATATCGAGGGCGAGCGGGTCGGCAGTACCGAGGTCGAACCAGCAGCGGGCCGTATCGAGTTCGTACTCGACTTCGCCCATATTGTGCATGAGCGAGGGCAGGGCCGGTTCCGCTTCGAGGTCAAAGGTCGTGTAGGCAAAATTGGCCTCATCCGCCGCATCGTGCAGCGGCAGGCGCGAAGCGTTGTAACCGCCCAGTAGGCCGACTGAGTACCAGGCATCGAGCACCTGATCTAGATAAAGGCGCTGGCGCTCGGCGATTGCCTCCTCGAAGGCAAACCAGATCCACAGATCGGTCCAGTTGATCTCGCGCAGGGTGACTTGCATGGCGTTCCTCCGGTTAAATCGACGATATCATCGCGCTCCAGGCCCCGGTACTAAGATGGGATCAGCACCCTTAACAAAGCGCAAAACAATGCCCTCATCGACCGTCACCTCGGAAGAGCGCATTCTCTACGTGCGGCTTCCCTGCAACCCGATCTTCCCGCTCGGCGTGGTCTACCTGGCCGACCATGTCCACAAGTGCTTTCCGGGGGTTGAGCAAGAAATTTTCGACCTCGGTGCGGTGCCGCCGCTCGATTTTCAAAAGGCGCTCGAAGACAAGATCATTGCCTTTAAACCGAGCCTGCTTGTTTACTCCTGGCGCGACATCCAGATTTACGCACCGGTCGGCGGTCGGGCCGGTAACCCACTCCAGAATGCTTTTCAGCTCTTTTATTCGGACAACCCGTTCGAGCGGTTGCAGGGAGCTTTCGGGGGTCTGCGCCTCGCCACCGACTACTATGGCGAACTGTGGCGCAACCTCGGTCTGATTCGCCGGGGCTACGCGATGGCGCGGGCCTACAATAGTCGCGCCCGCGTCGTGGTGGGCGGCGGGGCCGTCTCGGTCTTTTACGAACAACTCGCCACCCAGCTTCCGAAAGGCACGATCGTCTCCGTCGGCGAAGGGGAGACGCTCTTTGAGAAGTTGCTGCGCAAAGAAGAGATCGCGAGCGAACGCTGCTACGTCGTTGGCGAGTCGGCCCCAAGACCGCGCCTGCTTGCCGAGGAGCCGACGCCGGTCGTGAAGACCGCCTGCAACTACGACTACATTGAGCGCATCTGGCCCCAGTTCGATTACTACCTCGACGGCGATTTTTACGTCGGCGTCCAGACCAAGCGCGGCTGTCCCCACAACTGCATCTACTGCATTTACACCGTCGTCGAAGGTAAGCAGGTGCGGGTCAATCCGGCCCACGAAGTAGTCGAGGAGATGCGACAGCTCTACCGGCGCGGTATCCGCAACTTCTGGTTTACCGATGCCCAGTTCGTGCCCTCCAAGAAATACATCCCCGACTGTGTTGCTCTACTTGAAGCAATCAAAGCGAGTGAGCTGAAAGACATCCACTGGGCCGCCTACATTCGCGCCGACAACCTGCCGCCCGAATTGACGCAGCTGATGGTCGAAACCGGCATGAACTACTTTGAAATCGGCATCACTTCAGGGTCACAGTCCCTCGTGCGCAAGATGCGTCTCGGCTACAACCTGCGCACGGTGCTCGAAAATTGCCGCTCCCTGCGCGACGCCGGCTTCAAAGACCTGGTCTCGGTAAACTACTCCTTCAACGTGATCGGCGAGACCCACCAGACGATCCGCGAGACGATTGCTTTTCACCGGGAACTCGAAGCCATCTTCGGCAAAGAAAAAGTGGAGCCCGCCATCTTCTTCATCGGCCTCCAGCCCCACACGGGACTTGAGACCTACGCTCTTGACAAGCAAATCATCAAACCCAACTACGACCCGATGAGCATGATGCCCTGGACGGCGATGAAGCTGCTCTGGAACCCGGAGCCGCTCGGCTCTTTCTTCGGCAAGGTCTGCCTTGATGCCTGGCAAATCGATTCCAACGACTTCGGCCGGACGGTCATGGACTTACTCGAAGCGAAGCTCGGCCGCGCCGAACTGGCCGAGGCCCTGAGCGCCCCCGTTGCCATACGCGCCTGACAAGGACCTGGCGAGTGCTTCTGTAGCCTGCCGTGTACTGTTCCATACACTGCCCAGCAAACCTACCCTGGTAGCCTGACTGCGACTCTGAAGGTTGTTTCACACTCGATTCTTCCTTCTAAACTCCCCAGCAGAGGCAATGCTCATGAAAATTTTGCGGCGGTCAATCGTGTCGCTCCTGGCTTCCGTCACCCTGGCCCTGGCCGGGGCAGGCTCGACCCAGGCAGCCAGCGTCAACGGCAGTTTTGAAGACGGCTCCTTCACCGGCTGGACTACGGCGGGTTCTACCGGTATCGCCAGTGCAGCCTTTGGCGTCACCCCCAGTAGCGGCAACTTCCAGGCCCTCGCCACCAACGCTAGTGGATCTCTGGCGACCAGTTCAGTCGAGTCGTTTCTGGATCTTTCGGCCGGAACGCTCAATGCGCTGTCGGCCACGACACCGGGCGCCAACCAGCCGTTCGAGGGCTCTGCCTTTCAGCAAACGCTCACCGTCAACGCGGGCGATGTAATCTCCTTCAGCTATAGCTTCCTGACAGACGAAACAACTCCAGATCCGTCCTTCAACGACTTCGCCTTCTACTCATTCAATGGCGCTGCTTTTTTGCTCGCCGATACCAACGCGGTCTTCCAGCCTTCTGCCTCGCCTTTTACTCAAGAAACCGGCTACCGGACTGTGAGTTTTACGGTCACCGCCGCCGGCACCTACAGCCTTGGTTTCGGTGTGCTGGATAACTCCGATCCCGGTGGAGACTCGGGGCTCTTGATTGACAATGTCCAGGCCGTGTCGATCCCTGAGCCTTCCCCGCTTATCGGCTTAATTGGTCTCAGCCTCACCGGCGGCGTGATCGTGATCAGGCGTCGGAACGCTGCTCGGGCCGACTAGGCGGGCGTCCTCGCGACCGGGCGACTTAAAACAGCGTTCAAATCGAGCCGGGAAGGCTTGTCCGCACCCGGCTTTTTGGCGCTGATCCCGCACATGCGGCGGTGATCGGTAGCGACAGGCTATCATGAGTCGATGTGATGCGGCCGGTTTGAATAAGCCGTGCGATAGAGGTTGGAGGTCTATTCAGATGGTTAAGAGTCGCGACAAGCAATTGTCCGCTCAGGAAACTTTTGCCCAGATGACAGCGGCATCGGGCTTGCGTCAGCGTCTATTCTTCACTATTGGGATGCTGATCCTGGCTCGCATCGGTATCTTTATTCCGCTGCCGGGCATCGATCAAGTTGCGTTTCAGCGGGCAACCGCCGACAACTCGATTATCGGGTTTTTAAACATCTTCGCCGGCGGCGGCTTCAGCACCCTCGGCATCTTCACCCTCGGCATTCTGCCTTACATCAACGCCAGCATCATCATGCAACTGCTGGTGCCGGTCTTTCCAAAGCTGGAAGACCTTCAGAAAAATGAAGGAGAGGCCGGACGCCGACAAATTGCGCAGTACACGCGCTTCCTGGCCCTGGGCTGGGGCATCATCCAGAGCGTCGGCCTCGCACTCTACATCCGGCCCTTCGCCATCAATGGCGATTTCTTGTTCGTAGCGCAGACCTCACTCGCGCTCACAGCCGGGGCGATTTTCGTAATGTGGCTGAGTGAGCTGATTACCGAAAGAGGCATCGGCAACGGCGCGTCGCTGCTCATCTTTATCAGCATCGTCTCAAGCCTACCCACCGCCATCAGCCAGACGGTCCAGCTCATCCAGGCCGACTCGTCGCGCCTCACCGGCACCCTTATCCTGCTGGCAGTTTTCCTGGTGATGATCGTCGGCATCGTCTTCGTCCAGGAAGGCACCCGCCGCATCCCGATTATCTCGGCCCGTCGTCAGGTCGGTCCACGCCGCCAGCAGTACCAGCAACAGCAGACGAGTTATCTGCCGCTGCGCGTCAACCAGGGCGGCGTGATGCCGATTATCTTCGCCTCGTCGCTGCTGTACTTGCCCGCGTCTCTTGCCGGCTTTGCCCGCAACGCGACGGTGGACCGCGTGGTGAGCTTTATCTCCAATGGTTGGGTCAACACGCTTCTGTACCTGGTGTTAATCCTGTTTTTCAGCTACTTCTACGCGACCCTGGTCATCAACCCCGAAGATGTGTCCAAAAACCTCAAGCGCATGGGGTCGAGCATTCCAGGTGTCCGTCCCGGTAAGGCCACTTCCGACTACATCGAACAGGTCATCAACCGCCTGACCTTCCTGGGAGCAATCTTCCTCGCGGCAATCGCGGTCATTCCGACTTTTATCGAGCAGGCAACCGGTGTCACCACCTTCAACGGCCTCGGCGCAACTTCGCTACTGATCCTGGTCGGCGTCGCGATTGACACCGTGCGCCAGATTCAGACCTACGTCATCTCGCAGCGCTACGAAGGCATGGTGAAGAAGTAGTGATGATCAGACGACTGATGCTGCTTGGGGCACCAGGAGCCGGTAAAGGCACCCAGGCTCAACTCCTTCAGCAAAAACTGGGCATCCCGCAAGTTTCGACTGGTGATATCCTGCGAGCTGCAGTGCGCGTCGGCAGTCCTCTGGGGGTCGAGGCACAATCCTACATGGATCGCGGTTCCCTGGTACCCGATCAACTGGTCATCGACCTCATCAAAGACCGCCTGCAGCAGGCAGACGCCCAAAAAGGTTGGATCCTCGACGGTTTCCCGCGCACTCCCCCCCAGGCCGAGGCGCTTGACAGTTTACTCACGGTATTGCGGCGTCCGCTCGAAGCAGTAATCTTTATCGATGTACCCGAAGCCCAGCTGGTCGAGCGCCTCACCGGGCGGCGCAACTGCCCGCGCTGCCAGCGCAGTTTTCATCTTGCCTTCGATCCGCCGCCCGAGATTCCCCCTTTTTGTACAGACCACCCCGACTGTCCGAGCCTGCTCGTTCAGCGTCCTGACGATGAGCCGGAAGTCGTACTCAAGCGCCAAAAAGTCTACCGCGAATCGACTGAGCCGCTGATCAACTATTACCGCGACCAGCAAAAACTCACGGTCGTTGACGGCGACCGGCCGACAGAGCAGGTTGGAGCCGAACTGCAGGCGATTCTGGGCTAGCAATACGGGTGGTCGCCCCTGTTTCAGGTCTGTGCTAGTATCTTCCCAGTACCGCGTTGGACAGACGGGAACCTGGCCTGGAAAGAGAAAGATTGGAGTCGGCAAGCCAGATTTCTGCTGCCTGCTTTAACGGTCTAGACTATTTTCAGGAATCGCTATTTTCACCGAAAAGCAGCGAATGTCCAAAAATTCAAGCCATCGGTAGGGTCACTGTGTCCTTGTCGATCGGTCTATCTAGTTCTGGAGACAAGCAGTGACGTTATTTGTGGGCAACCTGCCTTTCTCTGCTACTGAGCAGGAGATTGTCGAGGCTTTTCAAGAATATGGTGAAGTCAAGTCGGTCAAAATTCCGATGGACCGGGAGACCGGTCGTCCGCGCGGCTTTGCCTTCGTGGACCTCGAATCGGAAACCGCTGAGCAGGCAGCGATCGATGACCTTGACGGCGCAACCTGGAATAATCGCGAAATCCGCGTCAACAAGGCTGAACCCAGACCCGACCGTCGGCCCGCCGGCGGCGGTGGCGGCGGTGGTCGTAGCAGTGGTAGCGGTGGCGGCGGCTACCGCGGTGGCAATAGCGGTGGCGGTGGCGGCGGTGGCAACGCCGGCGGCGGTGGCGGCGGTGGCCGCGAACGGCGCTACTAAAATACAAAGCCTCAAAAAACCCGGTGATCTTTCAAGATCATCGGGTTTTTTGATTCTAAGAGGTCTTTGCAGTCTGTACCTGAAGACCACAGTCCTATCTGGAATGCTTACCGGCTCACTGGACTGAAGCGAATTTGCAAGTAATCTTCGTGCATCTTGGCTCCACTCGGCTGTAGTGCGGCAAGCGATTGCGGCAAGACTAGATTGCGCCGGTGGTTTCCGATGCGAATATTCAGTTCGTCGCCGGTTTTGCTCAGCTGTACCTCTGACTTAGGGACGTTGGGTAAGTAAAGGTCGAGACGATAACCCCCGTTTTCCTGTACCACTTTGAGTGTGGTCTCGACGTGCAGGACCAGGGCAGGATCCTCCTCGCCGTACAGGTCGCCCTTCAAACGTTCGAGGGCGGCGAGTCCAACCATTTCTTCCTGGTAGAGCGGGATTTCGCGCACGGGCAGCGGTGAAAAGTTGTCGCGAATTTGCTGGCGATAGATCTGCTGAGATTCTTTCCAGCGCTGGAAGTAGGGGTCCTGGACGCTATCGGGGATGATTCGGTTGGAGATGACCAGGTCGGTTGCTACGTTGTAGAGGCTCAAGTAGGCGTGGGCACGCAGCGATTCTTTAATGACCATCTTTTCTGGATTCGTGACCAGGCGCACGGTCGTCAGTGTGTTGTTGGTCAGGATTCGCTCCAGGGCTTCGATCTTTTCGTAGAACTCATAAGGTGCGTCGATCACCTCGGCACTCGGCAGCGGAATACCGGCCACCCGTCTCGCCACCGGGTCAAAAATGGGCGAGAGGACCTTGGCAATGCCCTGCATGGGCTTGAAGAATTTGCGGACGTACCAGCCGGAGACCTCGGGCAGGCTTAAAAGCCGCAGGGCAGTACCGGTAGGAGCAGAGTCGATGATCAGGACGTCGAAGTCGGCCTCGTCGTAGTGGCGCTTGACCCGTACCAGCGAGAAGATTTCGTCCATGCCCGGCAAGATGGCCAGTTCCTCAGCCTGAATACCATCCATCCCGCGTGCCTGCAACACAGTCGTGATGTACTTCTTGACCGCTCCCCAGTTGTCTTCGAGCTCCACGAGGGCGTCGAGTTCGGCGCCCCAGAGGTTATCGCATACCGGCCGCGGTTCGTGGCCGAGGGGCTGGTCAAATGAGTCTGCAAGCGAGTGGGCCGGGTCAGTCGAGAGCACCAGCGTCCGGTAGCCCAGTTCAGCACAGCGCAGACCCGTAGCGGCTGCCATGCTGGTCTTGCCGACGCCGCCCTTGCCGGTCATCAAGATAATCCGCATCTGGTCGCGCCTGCGTTCTGCTACCTGCATCACCATGCCGTTACCTGTATTAAGAATCCGTAACATCCATCGTAATAGGCATCTCGCCGCGCAGCGTTTTTGTGATGGCGAGAACAGGTTTCGAGCGTAAAGGCAGCGGCCGATCGCCATGAAAAAGCGGCAGCTCGGGCAGTGGATGCCCAGGCTACCGCCAGGAACTTAGTTTTTAGCCTTCTACTGAAGGGCGAAGGTGACCGGCACCCGCACCCAGGCTGCTACCGTCTCCTCGCCACGCTTCGCTGGCTCAAACCGAGTCCGCTTCACCGCTGCAAGGGCCGCCTCGTCCAGTTCCGAGTGACCCGACGACTTTGCCACCTGCACCTCGCCCACTGAGCCGTCCGCGTTGATGTATGCCTTCACAATCACCCGACCT
>JANNPH010000173.1:0-32744 GCA_031399965.1 Gloeobacteraceae cyanobacterium SOY_34_metabat_159
GCGAGAGAGGTCGTTGCGGCCGTTGGAAGGGCGGGTAAGGGAGAGGCCGTCTCTGAGCACCTGAAAGCGCTGGTCGTCGAAGCCGCGCAAAAATAGACCCCGAGCGTTGCGGATGCCGCCGAGGGCCGGTTGCGCCTCGAACCCCGGCACCAGCGAAAGTGCGTCACTCGCGGTCCTTGCTCCCACCGCCCGAAAGTCAGCCTGCTTGACGACGTAGGTCGTGGCCGTCGTCTCCCGCTCGCGGGTCGGGCGGCGGGTGGCTGTCACCGAGACCTCGTCAAGCAGGTCAGTCTCGACAGTGGCCAGTTCATCGGCAGGTGCCTGGGCTAGTGCTTGAGGACGCGGCTCCCCCCAGTGCCAACCAGGCTCCAGGTCGCGGGCGCGGGTATTGCTGCTGCGCGCAAGATCCTGGGCAAAAGGCGAAAGGCTCTCTGCGTGCGCGGGTAGAAAGCCGACAAGTGCCGCTGCTGGTAGCAGGACGGCCCAGAAATACTGCATGAAAACAACTGGAGATGGGGTCGCATCGAGCCTAACAAAGGGACAGATGCTGGTTGTTAAGCTGGGGGCACGGCAGGGAGATTTTACTGTGACTATGACGATTGCCGATGTCGAGAAGCTCCAGCAGCTCTACCCAGATCACAAAATTGAACTGCACGATGGGGCAATCACGATCATGAGCCCTTCCGACGTCACCTCGGCCATCGTGGGCGGTCGGCTCCTCACCCGCCTGAGCACCTGGGTGGAACCCCGCAGACTCGGTTATGTCGCAGATGCCAGTGCCGGGTTCCGTTCTCCCGAGGGTGACCTGACCGCGCCGGATGTCTCTTTCATCGCCCGCGAACGGTTAAGCCGCGCTCCGCGCACCTATGCCGAGGTTGTTCCGAACCTGGTCGCCGAGATTAAATCAAGCACAGACCGGATCAAGCCACTGGTTGAAAAGCTTGAGGCGTATCTGAAGATGGGTGCGCAAGCCGGTCTCTTGATTGACCCCGACCAGCAGACGGTGACCATTTATCAGAATGCCCAGACTCCCGTGGTGCTCGGCAACCAGGATACGTTGCGGCTGCCAGAATTACTGCCGGGCTGGGAAGTTGCCGTGAGCGACCTGTGGCCCGACGTATTCGAGTGACTTGCAGCCCCTATCGCCAGATTTCGACACTGACGCTGCCCAAGAAGTCAGGAATGGGCGGTGCCGGTTTAATTACTTCGACGCGAACCCGCATCACCCGCGCATCCTGCTTGAGACGAACAGCGACCGCCTCGGCGAGCGCTTCGATGAGCTTGAACGGTTCGCCGGTTACAATTGCCCGGATTCCCTCGATTGCCGAACGGTAATCGACGGTGTCTTCAATGTGGTCGCTCTGCCCAGGCTGCTTTAAATCGACTTCAAGGTCGGCGTGCACGATGAATCGCTGTCCGAGGACGCGTTCCTCAGGGAGTAGACCGCTATAGCCGTAGCAGAGAATGTCGCGCAGGTGAATGCAGTCGGCCAAGGCGTCTACCTAGTTGGGGAATACCAGCTTGCCGCGATGAAACGCGACCGATTCGACCAGGCCAATCGCCGTATAACAGGTAATCAGAAACGACCGCCCGAAGGTGACAAAGGGCAGCGGGATGCCGGTCACTGGCGCAAGACCGATGGTCATACCGATATTAACGACCGTCTGGAACAGCAACATCGTGAAGACACCGATGACGAGCAGTGAGCCGAAATCATCGGCTGCGTGCTGGGCGATGAAGACCAGGCGGGAAAGCAGGCACAAAAATAGACCCAGCAACAGTAGCGCACCTGCAAAGCCCCACTCTTCACCGAGCGCTGAGAAGATGAAGTCGGTGTGCTGTTCCGGGATGAAGTTGAGCTGCGTCTGGCTCCCCTGAAAGAAGCCGCGACCAAGAGTTCCGCCTGCTCCAATTGCGATCTCAGACTGCAAGATATGGTAGCCGGAGCCGAGCGGGTCAGCACTCGGGTCCAGGAAAACGACGAGCCGCTGCTGCTGATAAGGTTTAAGCAGGTGCCAGAATGTCTGACCAAGGCCACCTGCCAGCAGGTTAATCGAGCCCAGGGCAACCAGACCTGACCAGCGCCAACTCAGCGATTGCCAGGCAAGCCCGGCCATCACGACGGCCCAACCGATCCAGGCAGGTAGCCAGAGCGCATAAAGAATTGCCGCGACAATGGGCGAAGTCAGCAGTATGAGCCAGCTCAGCTTTGCCCCGCCCCAGTAGAGCATCCCGAGGGTTATCGCACCGAATACGAGCGCTGTCCCCAGGTCAGGCTGCTTGAATACCAGCAAAAAAGGCAGAGCAAGCACTCCGAGCACCACCCAGACCTGCTTGAAGCTGTGCACCGGATACTTGTGCATGAGAGCCGCGAGGGTGATAATTACGCCCAGCTTGGCGACCTCGGACGGCTGTAGCTGTAGAGGACCAATGTCGAGCCAGCGCTGAGCCCCCTTGATCGAGTCGCCGGTGAAGAGTACAGCCGTCAAAAGCGCCGAACAGAAGCCATAAATCGGCCACTGCCAGCGCATCAGCCAGCTATAGGAAAGCCGCGACAAAAACAAGGCCCAGAGTATACCGACCGTCCCGGTTGCCAACTGCGACTTCCACTCGATCTCATCGGGACGGGTGCTGTAGATAGTCAGCACACCAGTCGCGAACAAAAGCCCCGCGAACAGGAACAACCACCCGTCAAAGCCACGCCAGAACTTCTGAAAAACGGTAAACCGGGTAGTCCAGGATCTGGTAAGTTCCATTGGCGGTGTCTAGAGAGTGGGTGGGCAGGAGCGCTAGGCCGGGGTCTTCTGCAGTTCGGGCTTTTCTTCGGGCAGAATCGCACCGGAAACCGGGCAGACCTGGAGGCAGATGCCACAGTCGATGCAGGTGGAAAAATCGATCCAGTACCAGTCGGTGCCCTTGGCATTTTTGCCGTCACCTTTGTCGATACAAGAGACCGGGCAGGCGTCCACGCAATCGGCGACGCCCTCGCAGACATCCGTCACGATGGTGTGTGGCATGAATGATTCCTCTCGTAAGTGACACCAGTATAGGGGCCGAGAACTAAGGTTCGCCGCGAATTTCCTTGACGATCCCATCTTCGAGGACGACCTCGATGTTCATTTTTGAGACGAGGTTGTCGCCTTCCTGGATGTCGAAGTAACTTTCGACCTGACCCTGCACGACCTCCTGGCTCATCTCCCAGGTGGTCACCTGGGACAGTTGCTGCAGGTACTGGTTTTTTTGCTGGAGGAGCTGGTTCTTTTGCTCGTTGACCTGACCGCGAATGCCTTCAATCTGGTTTTTGGCGTCGGGTCCGAGGGGCTTGAGGTTGGTGCGCTCGATCTCGGCGATGGCCCGCTTGCCCTGAAATTCGAGTTGTTCGAGCTGGCGGTCGGCCTGAGAGAGAAAGCCTTGCAACTGCGCCATCATTTCTTCTTTGAGCCGGGAGGTCACAATCGCCTTGATGGTCACGTTGCGCTTGATACTGAGCATCACTGAACCCACATGAAAAAAAACTTGCCTGCGTATTTTACGCCCTATCGAGAAGGCTTGTCGATCGGGTTCAGCCGGGAGCGGTTATATGGAAGTAACCACCCGAGGAGCGACTGATGGCGACCATCCTGCGCGACTGGAGCTTTCGCTACCCACAGCTTTACGGGGCGATCGCGCTTGCTGTGGCAGCCCTGGCAGGCGGCGACGAGCGGCTGCGCAAAGTGGCCTGGGAAGATATTCCGCTTGGTCCTGAGTCTGAGGTGCTCGACTTGTGCTGCGGTCCGGGCGGGGCAACGCGCTACCTGGCGATGACCGGAGCGCGGGTGAGTGGGCTTGACGCTTCGCGCACCAGTCTTGCCTATGCCAAGCGCCAGATCCCGAAAGCGACGTTCATCTATGGACGGGCCGAGGCGCTGCCTTTTGCCGACGACCAGTTTGACCTGGTGCACACCAGTCTTGCCATGCACGAAATGCTGAACGCTCAGCGACAGGCGATCTTCGCTGAGGTCCGGCGCGTCCTCAAACCCGGCGGAATCCTGGCAATCCTTGACTTTCACCGGCCCAACTTCTGGCTCTGGCCTCCACTCGCGCTCTTTTTGTGGGTGTTTGAAACCGAGACAGCCTGGCAACTCATCGAGTCCGACTTACCCAGAGTACTGAGCGGTGTCGGCTTTGAACTCCGACGCCAACAGCTCCTGGTCGGCGGCAGTCTGCAAGTTGTGCAGGTGCGCAAACCAGGGTGAGCACCGGTGCTGTCGGGTTCAGCGCCAGTTGTCCTTGAGAGCGCCGAACCAGTCTGCAAACCGTTCGCGCCACAAAAGTGCGAGTACCCCCGCGTAGACCGCCACGACTGCGACGCCCGCAACCGCGATTCCAAATAAGTGGAACCCGGCCATCTGTTGGATCACCAGATAGCCGACTGCAGCAGCCAGGACACCTGCACCCGCCACAGGCCAGGTCTCAGCAAAGAAATTGATCTTGAAAAATCGTGCGGCTCGCACGAGCACAACCAGGCTCGCTACGTTAATCGCCACATTCGCGGTGACGAAGCCGAATGGACCCAGTAGCGGCACCGCGAACCAGGTGAGCGGCCAGAGCAGGATGAGCCACGTGAGGTTGAGCCAGAAGTTGACCTGGGGACGACCGAGAGCCTGAAATGCCTGGATCGAGGCGATGAGCGGGCTGTAGATGAGGGTAATCGGCAGCAAGCCATAGAGGTAGCCGAGGGCCGGTCGCCACTGGGTACCGAGCACCGTCTCCACCAGGGCCGGAGCCAGGCTGACCAGTAACGCCGTCAACCCCCAGACCAGGAGATTGTTAATCTGGACGCTGCGCAGGACCCAGACCCGCAGGGCTTGCGGATCCTTTTGCACCCGGCTCATCACCGGAAAGAGCAGGCGGTCGAGGCTGAGGGGCACGACCAGGGGGAGATTGGCGATGGTCACTGCCCACTTGAGGTAACCAACTGAGCGCACCGGCAGGACCAGGCTCAGTAAAACCGGCAGGGTCGATTCTTTCAAAAGGGTGAGCAATGACCCGGCCTGGTAGGTCAGACCCAATTTCCAGCGCAACGCCGATTGCCAGGGCGGGTGCCAGCCCAGCGGCCAGCTTTGCAAATAGGCTGCAACCACTGCACCGACTAGAAAGCGGGCAACCACTCCCCAAGCAATCGCCCAGGCTCCCCAGCCTGCAACCGCACCGCTCACGGCGACGGCCACGAAGATCACCGACTCGCTCACTTCCAGTAGTGCAAAGCGTTCGAGGTCGAGTTTTTTTTGCAAGATCACAGCCGCCACGGTGCGCGAGGGTACCAGTAGCAGGCTCCAGCCAAGCAGCGTCAGCAGGCCGCCGTAGCCTAAAGGCCAGCCGAACCCACGAGCAATAGAGGCGTCGCCGAGGGTGAGTCCGATAGCAAAGGTGAGCGCAACCAGCAATTGCAGGCTCCAGTACCCCTGCCACTGGGCGCGTTCGACCGGTTGCTCCTGCTGAATGAGCGTCGTTCCAAGCCCGAGGTCGGCTGTGAGCGTGAACCCATCGCGCAGCACTGTAATAAAGGCATAGACCGCCAGGTCCTCAGGCTCTAAAAAGCGCAGCAGCACCAACCCACCGACCAGGGTCAGAACCTGGGTGACCAGTTGGCGGCCGACCAGGGCAAGACCGCCGCGGGCAATGAGCCTGCCCAGGCCCTCGGGCGGTCCCGCCACGGGCTAGCGCTCTCCCGCAGGTGCGGCCAGGAGCCGCCAGTCAAGCCGCCGGGTCCAGACGGGCGACCCGGCAGATAGCCCTTCAGCCCAGGTATAATGCTCCAGACACCTGACCATGGCCTGCTGAGGAGACTGATGAGCACCCTCCAGACACCGATGCTCGATCTGCAGAAATTCAGAGCACTGGGCAAGCAATTTCAATCGGCCTATGCGGGCGCGAGCCCTTTCCCGCACATCGTCATCGACGACTTTCTGCCTCCGGAGATCCTGGAAAGTATTCTCAAAGAATTTCCCAACCCCGAGCAGATCGATTGGAAGCAGTACGACAATCCGGAAGAGAAAAAACTGGCATCGCGAGGCGAGACGCAAATGGGCGATGCGACCCGTCTGTTGCTCTACCAGCTCAATTCCTCCGGGTTCCTCGAATTTCTCGAGACGCTGACCGGCATCGACGGCCTCATTTGCGACCCGCACTTCTGGGGGGGTGGCCTGCATCAGATCAAACGGGGCGGATACCTGAAAGTTCACATCGATTTCAATTATTACCGCAAGCTTAACCTCGAACGCCGACTCAACTTCCTGCTCTACCTCAATAAAGACTGGCAAGAATCCTACGGCGGCCACCTGGAACTCTGGGAAAAGGACATGGCGCGCTGCGGCAAACGCATCCTGCCTATCTTCAACCGCTGCGTCGTCTTCAGCACGACCAGCGAGTCCTACCACGGCCACCCGGAACCGCTCACCTGCCCGGAAGACCGCACGCGCAAGTCCCTCGCCCTCTACTACTATTCGAGCACTGCAGCGGCACTCACCGAGGAGGGCCACGGTACGCTCTTTCGCGGCCGTCCGGGCGAAAAAATTCGCACCGGGGGTGTCAAAACCATCCTCAAAAAACTATCGCCCCCGATCCTGGTCGATACCTGGCGAGCTTTAAAAGGCACTTCAAAAGAAGAACTCTAATCTGCCGCCGCTTCAGTCCTGAGCGGGTTCTACTGCAAAGCTCGATAAAGAGCTGCCTCGAAGCAGGCTGCCGCCTGTTCGACGGTTGTCTGCCGGGCCTTATCCAGGCCGCCCCGCCTCAGGCCTTGGGCAATCTGGCCGTCGGTCAACACGCGCTCCAACCGGGAGCACATCCCCTCGATGTCTCCCACTTCCACGAGTAGAGCGTCCCTGCCATCGGTGGCGTATTCAGGCACGGCTCCGACCCTGGTGCTGACGACCGGGCAGCCGCAGGCCATCGCTTCAAGCGGCGGTAAGCCGAACCCCTCGTAGCGGCTCGGGTAGAGCAAGGCTGCACTGGTCGAGTAGAGCGCGCGCAGTTGCGGATTACTCGGCCTGGTATGGAAGGTGGCCCAGGCCGGGAGTGTAACCGGTGGCCGGGTGCCGAAGAGGCGGACCTTTAAGCCGGGCAACCGATCCTGCAGACGGTGGAGCGCTTCGAGGCCGTCCGTACCACCCTTGCGCGGATCCGGGTGGTAGGGCATCACCACGCTCAGCGGCTCCGCTTTGCCCTCAGGGAAAAAAATAGTCGTATCGACCCCGTTCGGCACGATCTCGGCAATCGAACACCCGAATTTCGCTTCGAGGGTGCGCTTTGAAAACTCTGAAACGCTCAAGCGGTGCATGGTGAGCCGGTAGCTTGGATCGACCCGGTGGGCCGGACCACTGTCGATCTCATAGTGCTGGATGAAATAGACGGGGCGACCCTTGGCCGGGCTGAGCCGGGCAATGTCGAGAGCGGTCGTCCAGGTATTGGCAATCGTTACATCAGCATCGGGCAGGTATCGTTCGCGCACCAGCGGCACGCGCACCAGCGGCGTCTTGAGGTCGTACCAGCGCACGCGGTTGCCTTCGATCAGGTGTCGCGCCAGTACGCGCAGTTGTCTGAGGCGGCTGTACTGAAATTGATAGGGCCAGAGCGGGTGAACGACTGTGACCTGGTGCCCTTGCCGGTGCAGGAAGTTTGCGTAGTCGAATAAAACCCGGTTGCCGCCGGTCAGATTCAAAAACGGAAGCACAAAAGAAATCCGAATCTCAATAGCTCCTGGGCTCAGCCTCTAGTAGTATGCGCCCCCTGGGGGCCGCGACCCGGCGTGGACCGGTGACGCGCTTCAGGTAATCCCTGTAGCCCTCGAAAACCGCAAGACAGAAAGCCGGAAACCGGGTGCGCTGTCCGAATAGCCGCAACGCCAGAAATTTAAAGTGCCAGAGCGTATAGCGCACCGTGGCGGTCAGGCGGGGGAGTGTACTGAACTGCTCGAACAGATAGAGACGGTTGCGGGCATTGTAGTAAACCACGTTCGGGTGCTCACCGCCGCCCGCCGAAGCGCTTTCTTTGTGCCAGAGCACAGAAGTCGGCACGAAGAGCCGCTTAAAACCGGCCTTGCGAAAGCGCAGGTTCCACTCGACATCCTCGCAGTACAAGAAGTAATCCTCCGTCATCGTGCCCACCTGGGCAATACAGGCCGAGCGGACCAGCAGGCTGCAACCGGTAATAAAATCTACGGGCTCCGGGCGGTCGTACTGGCCGTCATCCAGTTCGTTGACACCCCGGTGGTACGGTTTACCGCGCCAGAAATCGACGTAGCCACCGGCGTAGGCGATGCGGTCGGGGCGATCCATGTAAAAAATTTTGGAGCCCGCCATCCCCACCTGTGGGTCCTGCTCCATCTCCGCCACCAGGGCGCTCAGACTATGAGGATCGACGCGGGTGTCGTTGTTCAAAACCCAGATGTATTGAGCACCCTGCTGCAGGGCGTAGGCCACACCGCAGTTGTTTCCCCCGGCGTAGCCCAGATTGGCACCGGTCTGGATCAAAGTCAGCTCGGGAAAGAGCGAGCGTAAAATCTGCTCGGAGCCATCTTCTGAAGCATTGTCGATGACGACAATCCGGTAGTTGGGATAGTCAAGCTGCTGTAGGGAGCGCACGCACTGCTCCGTGTAGGCGTGGGCGTTCCAGTTGAGAACGAGGACGTGCACGAGGGGAGTCATGGCGGCCAGCTGGACGGGACGAGCCGATCTTGCCCTGAAACGGCGACTGAGGCAATCCCCACAGGGCGGGCGGGTTGCTCGGACAGGGTGTCGTATAGTGGCATAGCCGATAGCCGTCCTGCCGACCTGATGGCAAGCCAAGCTGCATGAAGACAAAAATAGCTATCCTGCGCGGACCGAGCCTCAACGACGCAGAACTCGCGTCCTACGTGCCGTTGATGACGGATTACGCATTTTCCTTCTATTCAAGTAGCGTCGGTTCCCTGCCGATTCGTACGCCAGGGGTCACGCCCCAGCCGCTCCGATACGCAGACGACTTTGTCCGCACTTTGCCGGCCCGCCTGCAGCCCTGGGTGTTGCAAATCAGTCAGAAGTATCTTGGTTGCCTCGAATTCCCTTTTTCGCTCGCGGAAGTCTGCCGCACCCACGCCATCTTGCACACTGCCGAAACCTTCAAAGGCTACTCTCGCCGCGCCGTCGAACTCAAAGCGCGCTACGGTCACAAAGTGGTCGTGACCGTCTGGGAAAACAATCCCTTTCAGTACGAGAATATTCCGACGCGCAGGCTCGGCAAAAAATTGGGGCTGGGTAAATCTATCGTGCGTGAGCAGGCTGACCACTTCCTGGTGCCGGCCCAGGCAAGCAGACTGGCACTCGAACTGGAAGGGGTGCCGACTGAGCGCATCACCTATATCGGCACAGCAATCGATCTCGAGCGCTATCGACCCCGGCCGAGAACCGGCCAACTGCGAAGCCGGTTGGGACTTTCCGCCGATGCGAAGATTATCCTTTTCGCCGGGCGACAGGTGTGGGAGAAGGGCGTCTTCGACCTGCTTGAAGCCTTTGCACTACTCTGTCGCACCCAGGAGCCAGGCCAGGACGTCCATTTGCTTTATTTTGGGAGCGGAATCGAGGGAGCCAGACTGCGCCGCGAGAGCGAACAGTTAGGTCTCAGTGGCCGGGTTCACTTTCAAAGCGGTCAGGCTTATACCAATAGCGACCAGATGCCCGCCCTCTACAACGAGGTAGACCTCCTGGTGCTGCCGAGTCTACCCATCCGGTTCTGGCAGGAACAGTTTGGAGTGGTGTTAATCGAGGCGATGGCATCGGGAGTACCAGTAGTCGGCTCCAGCAGTGGTGCTATTCCAGAAGTCATTGGCGATGCGGGCCTGATTTTTCCCACTCACGACATTCGTGCCCTTACCGCCTGCATTGCCCGCATTCTCGGTGAACCCGCGCTCCAGGTCCAGTGCGCTGCTAGAGGCCGGGAGCGCGTCGAGCAGCACTACGCACCGGCAATGGTGGCAGACCGGATACGGGGCGCTTATGAGCATCTGCTGCGCACCCGGTAGTTTTCAGCACGAGTCCTACAGAACTGGTGCGGAGCGGTCGGAAGCACCAGCAAGTACCGCCCGCAGTCGCAATTCCAATCGATCGATGGCAGTTTCCATCGACCATTTTTCAGCGACAAGTTTGTAGCCGTTCCGGCCCAGCAACGCGGCATATTCGGTGTCGTTCAGCAATCGCTGAATCGCCGCCGCCATCGCTTCCGGCTCGCTCTCGACGAGTAGGCCGTTCAGCCCGTCTACCACGGTCTCTCTGACTCCACCCTCCGCCACTGCCACCACCGGCAACCCGCAGGCGTTCGCCTCCAGGGGCATAAAGCCGAAAGGCTCCAGGCGAGGACTGTAGACTGCGAGCCTGGCCCGGTTGAGCACTTCCACAATGGCCTGGTCAGAAATCCGCACCCGGAAGTCGCACTCGACACCACCAGTCCGGGCCAATGCTTGCAAGTGGGCCAGGTAGTCCGCACTCACACCGTTGCCGATCCAGACCAGGGTCGGCCTGGGCTGCGGCAGTTTTGCCAGGGATTCAATAATGAAGGCGATATTTTTGTGGGGCGATATGGCCCCGACACCGACTACGAAGTTTTCTCGGGGTAGATGGTGGTCTGTGAACTTATCCAGGTCCACCCCCAGGTAGCAGACCCTGGCATCGACTCCATAGGCGCGCAACACGTTCTCGCGGCTATACAGCGAATTGACCAGGATGACGTCGAAGGCGCGAGCATTCGCCTGCTCTTCGCGTACCTGAATGCGGGCTCCCCGAAATTCCGTGAATTCTTTGAAAACCTTCTTCCAGTAGTCCGGCGACCGAAATGCCTCTTGGGGCCGGGGAAGTGCCGGCAACGGTAGATGTGGGGCTTCGTAAAAGATCCGGTTTGGTTCTTGCAGGTAAAGCACTGTCGGAATTTTGACGTAGCGGCCAATTGGCGCGGCCGACATGATCGTGCAGGTGTTGGCAAAAAGCAGATCGAACCCCCCCCGGTTAATTTGCTCGGCGCACTGTCGGCAGTGGAAGTCGAGGGCCTTCAATCGCTCGACCGTGAGACGATGCCTGAGCAGAAGCCGGGATAGGCGGCCGGCCTGCAGGCTGAAATTGCGGCCCATCGGGACGACGTGTTCAGTCGTCAACTCCTGAAGCGGTAAATAGCTCTGGCTCGCAGTCGGCGGACACCAGGCTTCGACTGTGTGGCCGCGCCGGATAAGACCCCGCACGTGGTCGTACAGGGCTCTTTTGGCGCCGCCATCGGGCAGGTTGTGCCAGACTGCGATTTTCATCGGCGACGCATTTGCTGCTTTCGTCTATGACTCTCACGTAGCATCGATAGTCTCCTTGAGCACTGCCCTGGTCACCACCAGCGCCGGGACTACGTTGAAAAGCATATAAGAAATCACCGTCGCAGCAATCACTCCGGTGATCCCAAAAGGGTGAATCAGGGTTGCCGAAAGGACAAGATTGGCACCGGCGGTCACAGACGCGTAAATTGGCTGGCCTCGCAACTGCCCTGAACTGCTGAGTAAGCAGGAAATGGATTCCATCGCGGCACTCAAGACACTCCAGACTCCCATCCACAGCAGCAGCGACTGTGGCGGCACTGCCGCCGCCCCTGCCCAGCGCTCGATAACCGTCGTCCCGAAGATGACGAGGGGAAGGGCGAGGGCAAACGTCGATGCCACCGCGAACACGAAGTTCAAGCGAAAGGTGCGCCTGATCCAGGCTCCGTCTTTGCGTGCGAAGGCTTCCGCGTAGGCAGGCCAGAGCGAGGGAAAGATCAGAGTCTGCAGGAGTGCTGTGTAGGTGAAAAGCCGCCAGGTGATGCTGTAGGGCGTCACGGCTTCCGCTCCCAGGTAGTGAGCGATGATCAGATTATCAGTCTGGAAAAGTATCAATCCCGCGAGCTGGAGGATAAAGAAAAGGCCCCCGACCCTACTGATTTGGCGGGCGCTCGCTTTGCTGATTTTCGAGAAGTCGGGCCGCAGCCAGGGCTTATGAACCGCGAACAACCAGATAGCGCTCAGGGCGGACACCAGGACAATTGCCCCCGAGATGCCGACTACTAACCAGACCAGGCCCCCTTGAAACTGCACAACTAAGAGCAACCCCAGCAGACTGGCCAGGTTGCCCGCTGCGGTCCACAGATTTGCGAGTACACCTTCTTGATGGGCGTACAAGATTCGAGACACCAGCGTCAGCGGCAGATTGACGAGAAAAAGGGCCAGGGCGACCGCGACCGCCGGACCGGCTTCAGCCCTGGCCGCCGCCGTTTTGATGTTGAAGATTCCAATCCAGTCGATCCACCCCCAGCAGGCTGCGAGCCCGCAACCCAGTACCGTGAGGATGCCGACCAGCAGCCAGCTGGCGGTCGCGACGTGCTGTTGGGCCAGATCGCGACGATCTTTGCCGTAGGCCTCCGATAGTGCGTTGGTGAGACTATTACCCAGCCCGAAATCAGCAAGGTTTATCCAGGCCAGAAGCGTGCTGATGATGATCCAGACACCGTAGCGCTCTGCGCCGAGATAGCCGACGGTGAGCGGAACGGAGATGAAGCTGACTACGACTGCGACTGCCTTGGTGCCGAGTCCGGTTACGACGCTCTGCAAGATGCGGGTGGCGCGGCGGTTTTCGCTATCTGGCTTGACGCGGCCGAGGGCAAGATTGAGCCATCGCCGGGAAAAAGCAAATCCCGACCTCAGCCAACCCTGTCTTCCGCCGAGCGGTGCTGTCGAATGCTCCTCACCCATGAGTTCCCATCGTGTCGCAGAGTCGAGAAGGACGGTCTGCATCGCCCCAAAGCGATGTGTACGAGCCGGCACCCCCAGTTGCAGAGGACGGACTGCGCCTCAAGACATATTACGTTAACCAGTGTCAGGGCTGGTATGTGCACCGGTAGCGCCCGACCGCAGTAGCGCAAGTAATCCGGCCGCAATCTCCAATACACTGGAGAGAGAACACTAGTGCAAATATCGACCGTGACTCAGACCGCCGAGCCGGGATCCACCCCAAAAGTTGACTACAAAGACACCGTCCGCACACCGAAGACGGCCTTTCCAATGCGTGCGAACGCGGCGACCCGCGAGCCGGAGATTCAAAAGTTTTGGGAAGATCAGGACCTCTATCGGCGCCTCGCTCAGGAAAATCCGGGTGCCGTGTTTGTCCTCCACGACGGGCCGCCCTACGCCAATGGCGACCTGCACATCGGCCACGCCCTCAATAAAATCCTCAAAGACGTTATCAACCGCTACCAGATCCTGCGGGGTCGCCGGGTCCGCTACGTACCGGGCTGGGACTGCCACGGCCTACCGATCGAGCTAAAAGTTTTGCAGGCCATCTCCTCCCCGGCCGAGCGCCGGCAACTCACACCACTACAGCTGCGCGAGCGGGCGCGCGATTATGCCCTGGCAACAATCGACTCCCAGCGCATCGGCTTCAAACGCTTCGGAATCTGGGGCGATTGGGATGCGCCTTACGCCACTTTGCAATCGGAGTACGAAGCGGCTCAGCTTGGCGTCTTCGGCAAAATGGCCCTCAAAGGCTACATCTATCGCGGTCTCAAACCCGTCCACTGGAGCCCCAGTTCACAGACGGCCCTGGCTGAAGCGGAACTTGAATACCCGACCAAAGACGACGGCACGCCCGACCACGTCTCGCCGAGCATCTATGTCAAATTCCGGCTGCGCTCGATTGCCCAACCGACCATCGCAACGGTGATAGCAGCCGAACTGTTGCCCCACGTCGAAGGTTTCCAGGACCGCGAAGAAGAACTGATCGAAGCTCTGCTGGGAGAAAGGTCCGACGCCCCCGAGATCTCGATTGCCGTCTGGACGACGACGCCCTGGACGATTCCTGGCAACCTGGCTATCTGCCTTAACGCCAGCCTCAGTTACGCCCTGGTGAAAAGCGATACGCACGGGTTTATGATCGTCGCCACCGACCTTGTAGAACGCCTTGCCGGGGTATTCGGGACGCGCTTTGAGACTGTCGTCACTTTTGAGGGTGCCGAACTCGAAGGCTCACTCTTCGATCACCCCCTCTACGCGCGCACTGCGCCCATTGTGCTGGGCGACCATGTCACCACCGAGTCGGGCACAGGCGCTGTGCACACTGCTCCCGGCCACGGCACCGAGGACTTTCAAGTCGGCCAACTGTACGGACTGCGAGTGCTCTCACCCGTGGACGACTTTGGGCGCTTTACCGAGGAAGCCGACCAGGACCGCCGCTCACGCGAACCTGTTTTTACCGGCAAAGAAGTGCTCGGCGAGGGCAATCGGCTCGTGATCGCAGCGCTCACGGCGGCCGGTGCCCTGCTCAAAGAAGAAGCCTACACCCACAAATACCCCTACGACTGGCGTACCAAGAAGCCGACAATCTTTCGAGCGACGGTGCAGTGGTTCGCCTCGGTCTCGGCCTTCCGCGATCAGGCCCTCGCGGCCATCCGCCAGGTGAGCTGGATCCCAGCAAGTGGCGAAAACCGGATCACGGGTATGGTTTCCGGGCGCTCTGACTGGTGCATCTCGCGCCAGCGGGCCTGGGGACTGCCGATCCCGGCTTTTTACTGCGAAAACTGCCAGAACGTACTCCTCAGCGAAGAATCCCTCGAAACAGTCCAACTCGCCGTGCGCACCCACGGTTCTGATATCTGGTGGAAGGCAGAGGCTTCTGAACTCTTGCCCCCAAGTATTGCCTGCGCCCACTGCGGCGGCCAGACCTTCCGCAAAGAAAAAGACACCCTGGATGTCTGGTTCGACTCGGGTTCATCCTGGGCCGGGGTGCTGGGCCGTCGAGCGCACCTTCACTGTCCGGCCGAGCTTTATCTTGAAGGGTCAGACCAGCACCGCGGCTGGTTTCAGTCGAGCCTGCTCACTTCCATCGCGACAGAGGGGATGGCTCCTTACCGCGCCGTGCTTACCCACGGCTTTGTCCTCGACGAGCACGGCCGCAAGATGTCGAAGTCGGTCGGCAACGTCGTCAACCCGATGATCGTGATCGAAGGCGGCAGCAACCAGAAAAAAGACCCGGCTTACGGGGCGGACGTACTCAGGCTCTGGGTGTCGTCGGTCGATTACACCTCGGACGTTTTGTTGGGTCCGACGATCTTGAGCCAGATGTCGGATGTCTACCGCAAGATCCGCAACACAGCCCGCTACCTGCTCGGTTCGCTCGAAGACTTTCAACCCGGACGCGACGCGGTGGCCTACGAATCGCTCCCGGAGGTCGATCGCTTCTTGTTACACCGCTTGAGCACCGTCATTCAAGAGGTGACCGAGGCCTTCGACAGCTACCAGTTCTCGCGCTTCTTCCAGACCATCCAGAACTTCTGTACAGCTGAACTGTCGAACTTTTATCTCGACATCAGCAAAGACCGGCTCTACATCAGCGCCGAAAACAGCCGACGTCGGCGCAGTTGCCAGACCGTGCTCCACCACGTGCTCGAAAGCCTCGTACGCCTGATTGCCCCGGTCTTACCGCACCTGGCCGAGGACATCTGGCAGTACCTGCCCTATCCCGTCTCCCACAAATCGGTCTTCGAGGCCGGCTGGTCCGATGCCAATCCCCAGTGGTTCCAACCGGCCCTGACCGAGAGCTGGCAGTTGCTCACCCACCTGCGCGATCAGGTCAACGCCGCCCTCGAGTCGGCCCGCAACGCTAAATTAATTGGCTCTTCCCTCGAAGCTCGCGTGCAACTCTGGGTCGATATACCTCAACTGCTCGCCGAAGTCCGCCGCTTAGAAAGTGAGTTGCGCTATTTACTCATCGTCTCCGAGGTCGAGCTTGTCGAAGAGCCACCAGAGCAAATGACGACCCTTGCCGGTCTCGGCATCGCAGTTCACAAAGCCCAGGGCCAGAAGTGCGAACGCTGCTGGAACTACTCAGTCCATGTCGGCGAATCGAGCGACCATCCAACGCTCTGTGAGCGCTGTGACGCTGCCCTCGACGGGAATTTTTAGCGGTGGGCACCCCTGTGGTCTTCGCGGTGCTGGTGAACTGGAAAACCTGCCAGGACACGCTCAGAGCCGTCGAATCCCTGGGTGAGCAGACCCTGAAGCCCGAGATCCTGGTTGTGGACAACGACTCCGGCGACGGCTCTGAGCAAAAGTTACGCTCAGCGCTTGCAGGCCGCGCCACCGTGCTCCAGACCGGGGACAACCTGGGCTGGGCCGGGGGTTGCAACGATGGCATCCGCCATGCCCTCGCAGCAGGGGCCGACTACGTCTGGCTCTTTAACAACGACGCAGTAGCCGACCCGCGAGCGCTCGACGCGCTCGTCGAGGCAGCACAGCAGTGCCCTGAGGCAGCTGCTTGCGGTTCATTGATCTATGAACTGGACGCGCCCGAGGTCGTCTGTTTTGCCGGGGGCGGCATTTCGCGCTGGCGCGGCCTGACCTGGCATCAGGGTCTGGGAGCCGTCGATCGCGGCCAGTTTCAGACACCGACTACTGTTGACTACGTCACCGGCTGCAGTATGCTCATCCGCCGCGCCGCCTTCGAGCAAGTCGGCCTGCTGCCGGAAGACTATTTTTTGTACTACGAAGATTCCGCCTGGTGCCTCAAGGCTCGCCGTCTCGGCTGGCAGTCGCTCTTTGTCCCGGCATCCCGCGTCTGGCATCGCCAGGGCACTTCCTCGCGCGAGGCGGGCGGTCTTTCACCGACTCACGCCTACTATGACACCCGCAACAATCTCTACTTTATCGAACGCCAGTGCAACCCACTGCAGCGGTTGACGGCGACCGGCTGGTTTACAGTCCGCAAACTCGGTAAAGCCGCTTACTGGCTACTGCTCAGGCGCAAAGCAGCACAGGTCCTGTTGCCGCCGACGCTTGCCGCCATCGGCGATTATCTCAGGCGGCAAACAGGACGTCGCACTACTCCCGCTCAAGGGCGGCGGTTAGAGTGAACCCGCAGCAGTACGGCGGCGCAGGCGGCTGAGCAGGGCCAGCACTGCAAAGCCCGTCAAGCCACCGGTCGTCGGTTCGGGTAGGGCGACCAGGCCAGCCAGTTGCGGACCGCCGACGGCGGAACTACTGAGCAGCTGCGCCAACCCTGTGTTGAGGTCGATGGTGTAGAGGGCGATACCGTTGGTCGCAAACGTGTAGTTTTGGCCATTCAACGTCAGGATGTCAAAACCGACGATGGTGCCAAAATCGAAGCCAAGGGAGCCAACTGTGGTCAGTACCCCGCTGTTGGCCGGATCCTGGCGGACCAGCACATCACGGCCGAAGTCGATATTGTAGAGCGTGGTGCTCGTTGTCCCGGCAAAGTTGTTGCTGTAGGCTGCGCCGGTGATCAACGGGAGCGCCCCGGCATTGGGATCGCCCACGGCGTAGGCCAGGGGGGTATCGACGTTCACCGCCCCGGTATCGACGTTGATCCGGTAGTTTTGAGCGGTGAATCCACCGCCATTGGCGCGCAACCGGTCGGCCTGGGGGTTGAAGTCGATACCCGCCGGCGAGCCGCCAAAAGGGGTACTGAGGGATGAGACGAAGACAGCCGAGGCTGTGGATTGGGTAAAGCCGATCTGATAGATCCGGTTATTGTTTGAAAGACCGTAAACCAATCCATCCGCAGGACGCAGGTCGATACCAATCAGTTGTTCATTGGCCAGTAAACCGGCAATAGCCACAGGAGCAGAACTGGTAGTCGTTCCAGCCTGCGGGTCATAGGTGAATTGGTAGAGATTGTTGCTGAGGTCGATTCCTAGCAGCGCTGTTGGCGTGTTAGGCGGGACTAAGTTGGGCAGCGCATAGCGATCTGTTGCAGGACTGGAGAGGTAAGAAGCGTCTCCTGTACTGGTTTCCGCTTCTTTTAGTCTCGTGCCGACAGCTGATCCCACAGATTGCCTGAAAGAACTGTAGCCATAGATCTCCTGCCAGTACATCGAATCGATTGATAATGTCCAGGCTGGATTATCGATTTGAGTCGATAAAGTCAATGCTTGAGCTTGAGCGGCGGTCGCAACCGCGAGGGTTACTGCAAGGACTATAGATTGAAACTGACTATTGCAAATCCCCATAACCGTACCTCATAAGTGCATCGGAAGTAATTCTCGCACTTCAGATTACGGCGTGCAAATGACAGGGTGTTCAAAAAATCAGGGCCGGTTCTCAAGACAGTTGAAATTGCAGGACTGTTTCCTATATTGCTGGTTGGTTATTATCAGATTCAGCTGTTGCCAAATCAGCCAGGATGACCTTAATTTGTACATCTTTGCGAGTACCTCAAACTGGGCATATCAGGAGGCACAGCCAGGCCCTGCGCCTGGTACCGCTGCCTGAGAAGACTGTGCCGATCCAAATCTACAGATGGGTCTTGCAGAGACCTGCAGACTCTGCCCGAACGAAGACACACTTCATAGGGATAAGATTGCTACCCACCCATCTCACCCCCAAGACTTTCACCCGGTTTTCCAGCACAATGAAAAGTAGACGGTACTCGCAGTTATACAAAAGCGCATGGCTCTTCCCCCAAAACCCGTCATCAAGCTTGGGAAGTCCGTCTGGACTTCCCTCTGGCACCTGATGGTCTCAAACCTTGCTCCCCGCGATCCGGCAGGAGCCTACGTCCGCCCGGATAGTCAGTTCCGCCACTCCGTCGGTTTAGAAGACGGCAATCGCTATCAGTCGGCAGCTGGTCGTTACCATCTCTACGTGGGGCTGGGCTGTCCCTGGGCTCACCGAACCCTTGTCGTTCGGGTACTAAAAGGTCTTGAAGAAGCAATCTCCGTCTCGATTGCCTCCCCGGCACCCCTAGAGGGTGGTTGGGCCTTAAACGGAGAAGAAGGTTGTCGCACCCTGGCCGAACTCTACAACCGGTCCCAGGCCGATTATCGCGGGCGCGCAACCGTGCCGGTGCTGTGGGACAAGCAGACAAAGACCATCGTCAACAACGAGAGTGCCGAGATTATCGTGCTCTTGAATTCGCAATTCAACGCCTTTGCCAGGTATCCTACCCTCGACCTCTACCCGGATGCACTGAAAGACCAGGTGGACTGCTGGAACGAAGCAATCTACCACTCGGTCAATAACGGCGTCTATCGCTGTGGCTTCGCTCAGACTCAGAAAGCTTATGACGAAGCCTGCGCGGAACTGTTCACCACCCTGGATGAAACCGACGCAGTACTCAAGACGCGTCGGTTCCTGTGCGGCAGCCGCGTCACCCTGGCGGATGTGCGGCTATTTACGACTTTGTTCCGCTTCGACCTGGTCTACCACGGGCTATTCAAGTGCAACCGTCGCCGAATCCAGGACTACCCAAATCTGGGAGCCTACCTGCGCGACCTCTACCAACTGCCCGGCGTGGCCGCCACCTGCGACGCCGCAAGCGTCAAGCGAGATTACTACGGCAGCTTATTCCCCCTCAATCCAGGCGGCATTATTCCAGCGGGGCCGGATCTGAACTTGGACGAACCCCATCATCGGGAGTGGGTCGGCATACCCCTCACCCAGGACCCTTAGACACTCACGGGTCTGGCACTGGCGCGTGCTGCGAGGTGCTTTCGGGCCATGCCCAGTACAATCTCGGCGACTACGGGCTTACTTAAGAAATCGGATGCCCCCACCACTTTGGCGCGCACCCGGTCGATGATTCCGTCGTTGCCCGTCAGGATCACGATCGGGATGTGCTGAAAGGCCGGCGTTTTGCGCAGGCGCGAGCAGATCTCGTAGCCGTTGGTATTGGGCATGACCAGGTCTAAAAAGACCAGATCAGGTTTGTGCTGCAGGAGTAAGATAAGCGCCCTGAGCGGATCTTGCAGACCCAGAAAGCGGTACCCGGCACCGGTGATAATCGTTTCCATCAACTCAGTGACCTGCAGGCTGTCATCGACACAGGCGATGAGCGGCGCGGTTTTTGCCGACGCGACGGGCGGGGCCGATACGACGGGCGAGGCAGGCACTGCAGGCGGTGCGTCGAGCACTTCTGCCAGTTCGATGATCCCTTCGCGGATGTAGGGCGCGAGCGAACGCGTCAGAGAAAAGACATTCTGCTTCATCTGGACTGCAAGGTCCCGGAGGGTTCGCTTGCCGTCGAGCCAGTTTGCCAGCACCTGATAGACAGGAGCCGTCACCCGCGTTTTCAAGCGCTCAGGCGAACGGATGAAAGGAGCCTTATTGAGAGAGTATTCGGTTACCCCGGTCGCCTGCCACAATTTCCAGGACTGCTCCATCTCCAGCAAGACTGCCTCGGTGGTCAGCACCATCAACTGCACATCGAGCGTAGAAGCGGCATGCAATCGGTAAGTCAGCTTGTCCACCTGGGCGATGTCGAGCATCACCTCGGCGACCGCTGAGCGGGTGAGTGCCACAGCCTGCAGACGGGTTATCTTTCCATTCGCAAGCAAGCTCACCATCAGTCGATACTCCCAGGCCTCGCCGCGCCCGGCCAGACCCGGGATCAGCGCATTGAGAGCCCTCGGATCGACACCCGGACAATGCTGAGCCAACTGCCGCCGCCAGCGCCTGAGCACGTTGGTTCCGCCTGTTGCATAGATGATCCGCCCCAGGTAGAAGTAAATGTTCCAGGGCCGCGACCCGCCCTGCATCTGAACATCGAGCCGACCGCTAAAGCGCTGACGGTTTAAGACATCAAACCGGGGAACGAGCGGGTGACTGTTAACTGGGCTGGCAGAGGGGTTGGAGTAAGTGATCATAACAATGCGTGATGTACGGAGTGTCGTGGTGCTTTCACAAAGGGTCTTATCAGTTATTTCGAACTGGTGGGAGCAGCAACTATTTAAAACTCTACCCCAACAGGTTGCTGGAATTTCATTCGTGGATTCGACTTCACCAAATATTTAAATTTAGTAGACTATTTCGTCAATTAGAAATTTTTATGAAGAAAAAGTTTCAGTATTTTTACGGCTGAATTTAACCGCAACGGCAGACCATATTCCGGGAAGGTCTGCAGCACTGATGTTTAGATTGATGAACACAATACTCCCTCTCAGCAAGGGTCGGCGAGCGTGTAGTGCCCCAAAATGTACTCTTGCTAACGGGCAGCACAACATTCTTAACAAAGCTGATATTTGGGGTATTTAGCTGACCTTTTGCTCGACTCCAAAACCAACCAGTTCTAACTCCTGGAGTGGCAGGTGATCGAATTGGGGGCGTCGAAAATTTTGAATCTGACGCAGACGAAGGTTTGGACTCACAAGCGTAATCGAATCGACAGAAACGATTCGGGTATAGCGCGTTGTCATCCGCAACTCAGCACGGTGTGGATCGTAGTGAAAGCGAGATGCCATCGGGCGAGATTCTTCGTAAGCACGGTCGCGCAGGTAGTCACCTTCGATGCTGTCTGCTTCAGACTGTCCGGGCACAAACAAGATGTTCAGGTCCATCTGCACCCGCTCGCCGCGCTCAGAAACAGTGTCAAAGGCGAGGTAGAAGCCGTAATGGGTCGTGACGGTATCCGGCTCGCGTTCGTTGTCGGCCAGCACTTTGAGGACCCGGTCCCCCGTCAGTTCTCGGATGTCGTAATTGGTATGGGAACGCTCGATGCGGCCTTCAGCCTCACCCAGGTAGTGATAGGTTCTTTCGATCGACCACTTGCCCAGGCAAGCGGTGAAAAATGCGTCGATCGTGGTCATGGTGCACCCCAGCGCCCGTTTCGCCTATTCTAGTCGGGCACGGGTTCTAGGCAATCGTCACTTCCTGGCACAGATAGACATCCTGGATCGTGTGGAAGATTTCGATGCCCCTGGCGAGGGTGGGTTGTTGAAAGGCTTTACGGCCGCTAATCAGACCGATGCCACCGGCGCGCTTGTTGATGACGGCTGTGTGCGCGGCCTCGGCACGGTCGCCCGCACCCGAGGACTCACCACCCGAATTAATGAGACCAATACGGCCCATATAGCAGTTGGCGACCTGATAGCGGGCGAGGTCGATCGGATGGTCGGTGGTCAGTTGTGTGTAGATTCGCTCGTCGTAACGGCCATAGCTACTTTCAACGTTGAGGGCCTTGTAGCCGCCATTGTTGGTAGGCAGTTTCTGCTTGATGATGTCGGCCTCGATTGTCACTCCCAGGTGGTTGGCCTGGGCAGTGAGGTCGGCACTGGTGTGATAATCGACGACGCCCGTCTTGAAAGCCTTGTTGCGCAGGTAGCACCAGAGCACCGTAGCCAGGCCCAGTTCGTGAGCAACCTGAAAAGCTCTCGAGATTTCGACGATTTCGCGACCACTATCGTCTGAACCGAAGTAGATAGTGGCACCGACCGCGACCGCTCCCATATCGCGAGCCTGCTTGACGCTTGCGAAGAGAATTTGTTCTGACTTGTTGGGGTAGGTGAGTAGCTCGCTGTGGTTGAGCTTTAAGATAAACGGGATCTTGTGGGCATACCGGCGTGCCAGCAACCCGAGGCCCCCGAGCGTCGAGGCGACAGCATTACACCCGGCTTCTAGAGCAAGTTTGACGATATTTTCGGGGTCAAAGTAAAGCGGGTTGGGCGCAAACGAAGCACCCGCCGAGTGCTCAATTCCCTGGTCAACCGGCAGGATCGACAGATACCCGGTGCCGCCCAGACGGCCCTGGTTGAATAGAGTCTGCAGAGATCTGAGTACCGGTGCCGGTCGGTCCGAGTAAGCCATCACCCGATCGACCCAGTCAGGACCGGGCAAGTTCAGCTGGTCTTTGACGATGCCCCGGCACTCGTGGGTCAGGAGCGAGTCGGCGTCTTTACCCAACAGCTCTTCAATGTCGGCGATATTCAGCATACAGAACCTACTCCTCGTTGTCGGACCACCTGGTATCTTGCTGATTCTGGTCGTCTTGTCGAGTCGTGGAAATTTCGATGTGTAGACCGTCGTGCTCGATAGTCATAGTCTCATAGGGTGCCGCTTCCAGTACACCTTCGACGACCCCGACCTGGCACGGGCTTTGTACTTGCTGCTCCCAATCCGTCGAGACGAGCGGCTCTGGAGTAAATTGACCGAAAAATTGAGCGGCGAGTACGAGGTTGACAGCCTGGACCGGAATAGCCAGTAAAAGTAAAGCTCCACGATTCGGCATAATGGCCCTCAACGTCGGGTAGATAGACTGACTGAACGCATCCCCGTTCTAACATGGGCGACCAAAAAAAAACCCGGCCAATCGGCCGGGTTCTGGAGTTTCATCAGCTGCTAAGCAACAGGCTCAGCCACCAGTTGAGGGCATTCAGCCCCCGACCGGGTGCTTAGTCAAAGTCGGGCATACCGCCACCGCCGGCACCTGCCGAGGCCTTGTCATCTTCAGGCTTATCGACAACGATGCACTCGGTGGTGAGCACCATCGCTGCGATCGAGGCTGCGTTCTGAAGGGCAGAACGGGTGACTTTCACCGGGTCGATGATGCCGGCTGCCACCAGGTCTTCGTACTGGTTGGTCATCGCGTTGAAACCGAAGTTGAAGTCGAGGTTGCGAACCTTCTCAGCAATCACCGAGCCTTCAAGACCGGCGTTCTCGGCAATTTGCCGAAGCGGACCTTCAAGCGCCTTCTGGACGATCTTGGCACCGAGCTTCTCTTCACCGGTGAGGGTTTCGAGGAACTCGTTCATGCCGGCTGCCAGGTGTAACAGGGCAGTGCCGCCGCCAGGGACGATACCCTCAGCGATGGCCGCCTTGGTGGCGTTGACGGCATCTTCAATGCGCAGCTTACGGTCTTTGAGTTCGGTCTCGGTAGCCGCACCCACTTTGATCACGGCGACACCGCCCGAGAGCTTGGCGAGGCGCTCTTGCAGCTTCTCGCGGTCGTACTCGGAGTCGGTCTCTTCGATTTGCTGGCGAATCTGACCGCAGCGCGCCTTGACGGCAGCTTCGTTGCCTTCGGCCACGATCGTGGTGTTGTCCTTGGTGATGGTCATCTTGCGGGCCTTGCCGAGCTGTTCGAGGGCAACATTCTCGAGCTTGAGGCCGGTATCTTCTGAGATCACTTCGCCACCGGTGAGCACGGCCAGATCCTGCAACATGGCCTTGCGGCGGTCGCCAAAGCCGGGAGCCTTCACAGCGGCGACGTTGAGTACGCCGCGCAACTTGTTGACGACCAGGGTAGCGAGCGCTTCTTTTTCGATGTCCTCGGCGATAATCACGAGCGGACGACCGGCGCGGGCCACTTTCTCAAGTATCGGCACCAGGTCGGTAATGATCGAGATCTTCTTGTCGGTGATGAGCAAGAAGGGCTCCTCGAAGACCGCTTCCATGCGCTCTTGATCGGTGACCAGGTAAGGGGAGACGTAGCCGCGGTCAAACTGCATGCCCTCGGTCACTTCCAGCTCGGTCGTGAGAGACTTGGACTCTTCAACTGTGATCACACCTTCTTTGCCAACGGTGTCCATCGCTCTTGCGATCATCTGGCCGATTTCATCGTCGTTGCCGGCTGAGACGGCAGCCACCTGGGCAATCGCCTGGGTGCCTTCGACGGGCTTCGCGACTTTCTCAAGTTCGCTCACCAGAAAGCGCACAGCCTTCTCGATGCCACGCTTGAGGGTCATCGGATTGGAACCGGCGGCGACGTTTTTGAGACCTTCTTTGACCAGCGATTGGGCCAGCACGCAGGCCGTGGTCGTACCGTCACCGGCGACGTCGTTGGTCTTGGAAGCCACTTCTTTAATTAGTTGAGCGCCGGTGTTTTCGAGTTTGTTTTCAAGCTCGATTTCCTTGGCGATGGTCACACCGTCGTTGATGATCTGGGGTGCGCCAAATTTCTTTTCGAGGACGACGTTGCGGCCCTTAGGACCGAGGGTGACGCGCACTGCGTTGGCGAGGGCGTCGATGCCGCGTTCAAGGGCACGACGGGCGGCTTCATCAAATACAACTTGCTTTGCCATGATTGTTGAGTTCTCCCGTTTAAGCGACTATTGCCAGAATGTCTTTCTCAGCCACGAGCATGTGCTCGGCATCGCCGAGTTTGATGTCGGTGCCGCTGTACTTGCCGTAAAGCACGGTATCTCCAACCTTTACTTCCGGCGTCACCCGCGAACCGTCATCTTTAAGGCGGCCCGGGCCGACGGCGACGACTTCGCCCGTCTGGGGCTTTTCGCGTGCAGCGTCAGGCAGCAAGATGCCGCCTGCAGTCCGCTCTTCTTGTGCCACTACTTTGACTAGAACGCGGTCCCCAAGGGGTTGCAATGCTGTTGTAGCCAACGCAATCGTTGCCATACCAAACCTCACTTAAGCCAGAAAAATTGCACACCCGAAACTGTCAGTCGAAAGGGAGGTGCGTTGCCCTTTCAAGAGAGCAGTTTAGCACTCTTTGGCTGAGAGTGCTAACCCTCATCACTAAAGAGTGCTAATCAGGAAGCGCGGATGGGAGCGCATCAGTTTCTGGACTTCCTCCGCGTGGTAGGAGCTGCGGGTGAGTGGGGAGGCGACTACCTGTAAAAAGCCCATCTCAAGACCGGCAAGCCGCCAGCGCTCAAAAGTTTCCGGAGTCACGAAGGCTTCGACGGCCAGGTGCTTGGGAGTCGGCTGCAGGTACTGACCGAGCGTCAGGATATCGCAGCCGACGGTGCGCAGGTCGCGCATGACGCCAAGCACTTCCGCTTCGGTCTCGCCCAGCCCGACCATCAACCCCGACTTGGTATAGAGGTGCGGCGCTTGCTGGTGTACGTAGTCGAGCAGCCGGAGCGAGCGCTCGTAATCGCCCTGGGGACGTACGCGCCGGTAGAGGCGCGGTATCGTCTCGGTATTGTGATTGAGCACTTCGGGTGCGGCTGAGAGCACGATTTCGAGCGCTTCAGTCGAGCCGCAAAAGTCGGGGATGAGCACCTCGATCGTGGTTTCGGGCATCAACTCGCGCACCTTTGCGATGCAGACGCTAAATTGAGTTGCACCGCCATCGGCCAGGTCGTCGCGGTTGACCGAGGTAATCACGACATGGCGCAGATTGAGCCGACGCACGGCTTCTGCCAGTCGATGGGGTTCTTCGGGGTCGAGGGCTTTCGGATACTTCTCAAAGTCGATGTCGCAGTAGGGGCAGGCGCGGGTGCAGGCCGGACCCATGATCAGGAAAGTTGCCGTGCCTGCTTTGAAGCACTCGCCAATATTTGGGCACGAGGCTTCCTCGCAGACCGTGTTAAGCCCCAGGTCACGTAAGACGCTCTTGACCGCCCCGACACGCTCGCGCTGGGGAGCCTTGACCCGTAACCAGTCCGGTTTAATGACCATGGCGATTTGTAAAGGTGTCCCTAGAGTCTATCGCGCAGAAGCGACTCTTGGGCTGACTGCAGAAGCAGGGCAAAGAAGAATACCACCAAAGCTTGCAAATCGACTCTGGCCTTAAATCTTATTCATACAGGCAGCAGATTCTTGGTAAGCAGAGGACAAAGCGGGGCTTCAAACTCTTTTATGAAGTCGTCGTGTTGAATTTGATTACGAATTTAACCGACTTCTGCTTTCCTGTCCAAAATTAAGTGGAAAGTTCAGGACAGGGCAATGCTGGCAAGTACTAAAGTTCTCAAAAGAGGCGATTACACAACTTTACTATTTATGGTTTTGCCGCTGAGCTTGTTTTTGCATCTGTCCATTCACGCGGTCTACCTAACCGTTGCGGTCCTGGTGCTGACCGCCGCTTCTGTAATTTACGGACGCGTTCAGCGCGAACGCGCCCGGCAAGAAGCCTTGCAGATCGAGTTGACCCGCCGCCGCCTGCTTGCCAGCCTCGCAACCTGGTAAAGCCGGGTGTCAGTATTTTTGTCCACCAATTTAAGCG
Source organism: Gloeobacteraceae cyanobacterium SOY_34_metabat_159 (assembly GCA_031399965.1). Lineage (GTDB taxonomy): Bacteria > Cyanobacteriota > Cyanobacteriia > Gloeobacterales > Gloeobacteraceae > JANNPH01. Next base: position 26,706 of record JANNPH010000173.1, read on the forward strand.
TCACGTTACGACTGGTCAGGTCGATGTTCGCGCAGTCCGACAGCAATCTGAGAGTGCTGTTCGACCTGGGCTAAGACCAGGCGGGCGCGCTTGATCACCGTGGCCGGCAGTCCTGCCAGTCGGCCGACTTCGATACCGTAGGAGCGGTCGGCACCGCCGGGAGTGACCCGGTGCAGGAAGATAATTCGGTCGGCCAGTTCTTGTACGGTCACTTGATAGTTGGCGACACCTGACACCACCGAGGCAAGCTCGTTGAGTTCGTGGTAGTGGGTGGCAAAGATAGTCCGTGCCGCGATATCGGTCGCGAGATATTCAGCTACGGCCCAGGCGATGGCGAGGCCGTCAAAAGTAGCCGTTCCCCGACCGATTTCATCGAGCAATACCAGCGACCGGGCGGTGGCATGGTTGAGGATATTGGCCGTCTCGGTCATTTCGACCATGAAGGTCGATTGCCCGGTCGAAAGGTCATCGACCGCGCCGACCCGCGTGAAGATGCGGTCGGTGATGCCGAGCTTCGCCGCACGCGCCGGCACGAAAGAACCGACCTGGGCGAGTAGTTGAATCAGCGCAACCTGGCGAATATAGCTGCTCTTGCCGGACATATTCGGTCCAGTCAGGATAACCAGGTTTGGCCCGTCCTCACCACCGAGGCGCGTGTCGTTGGGCACGAAGAAACCGACCGGGATCGCCTGCTCAATGACCGGGTGGCGGCCGTCGTCTATTTGCACGTCGCGCCCGGTCGTGAAAGTTGGACGGGCGTAATCGTGGAAAACCGCCACCTCGGCAAGCGAGGCAAGCGAATCGAGGGCACTGACATCGAACGCTACCTGCCGGAGTTGGTGGACGTGCTGCCCGGCTTCGATGCGCAACTGGTTGAAGATCTGGTATTCGAGCTGGCTTGTCTGCTGCTGGGCATTGAGGATGCGGCTTTCGCGCTCTTTGAGGTCGGGCGTGATGTAGCGCTCCTCGTTGGTCAGGGTCTGCTTGCGGATGTAGTCGTCCGGTGCCTGGTGTGCTTTGCCGCGCGATATCGAGATGTAGTAACCAAACGCCTTATTGAAGCCGACTTTGAGCGTCTGGATGCCGGTACGGGCACGTTCGTGCACTTCGAGGTCTACGAGCCACTGGCGGTCGTCTTCGAGCTGACGGCGCAGCGCTTCGAGGTCGGGGTGCATACCGACCCGGATCAGGCCGCCCTCGGTCAGGATGAGCGGCGGGTTATCGACGAGCATGCGCCTGAGCTTGTCGCCGAGCTGCTCAAGCTCGGGCGCGATCACCTGCAAAGCAGTGAGGTAGGACGTCTTTGCTCCAGCGAGGGCTTCGGCAAGAGCCGGCAATTTCAGGAGCGATTCGGCAAGGGCAACCAGGACGCGGGCGTTGGCGGTGCCGGAGCCGCAGCGCCCAGCCAGACGCTCCAGGTCGTTGACCGATTCGAGGATGCGCTGGATACGCTCGCGCAGCAAACCATCCGTATGCAATTCGGCAAGTGAATCCTGGCGGCGGGTAATCGCGGCGCGGTCCAGGAGCGGCTGCAGGAGCCAGCGGCGGAGGGTGCGCGCCCCCATTACCGTGCGCGTCCGGTCGAGTGACCAGAGCAGCGAACCGTGCAAAGTACCGTCGCGGACAGTCTGGGTCAGTTCGAGGTTGCGGCGGGTCTGGTGATCGAGGATGAGGTACTGGCCGAGGGTATAGGTGCGGATGCGCTCAAGCGGAATCAAGACGCCTTTTTGAGTCTCCATCAGGTGCTGCAGAAGCCCGCCCGCCGCACGGATGGCGAGGGGCAACCCCTCGCAGCCGAAGCCTTCTAAAGAGCGCACCCGAAAAGTCTCAAGCAAAGACCGGCGGGCCTCTTCAAAGTCAAAGTAGCGGCGGGGCCTGAGGGTATAGCAAAACTGCGACGGCAGGTACTCAGGTCTCGCCGCTGACGATTCACCCGGTCTGAGGAGCGTGAGCGGGTCGGGAGCATCGGCCGGCAGCAGCACCTCGGCCGGTTGTACCCGTAACAGTTCTTGCACCAGTTGCTCGGCGCTCTCGACCTGGGTCACCTGAAATTCGCCTGTCGAAATGTCGGCGTAAGCCAGTCCCCAATGCTCGTTCGATTGAACCAGGGCAGCCAGATAGTTGTTGCGGCGGGCGGTGAGAAGCTGGTCTTCGATCAGCGTACCGGGGGTGAGCACGCGGGTCACGGCTCGCCGCACCAGTGTGCTCTCAGGGTCAGCAAGCGTTAATTCCTCGCTGTCCTCGCTTAAAAAAGGCAGGAGCGGCGCTTCGGGGTCGGCTTTTGGGCGGCGGGTAGCCTTCGCCTGTCGGGAGCGCTCTTTCGCTTCATCGGGCGATTCGATCTGGTCGCAGATGACGACGGCATAGCCCTTCTCAATGAGCTGTGCACAGTAGCGCTCAAGGGCGTGGTGCGGAATCCCGGCCATTGGAATGCGGCCGATTTTTTCACCGGCATGGCGTCCAGTCAGCACGATTTCCAGTTCGCGTGCGACAATCTCGGCGTCCGCCAGAAACGTCTCGTAAAAGTCCCCCATCCGGTAGAGAAGCAGGCAACTGGGATGTTGCGCTTTCACTTCAACATACTGCTGAAGCATCGGCGTCATCTGGGTTTTATCGAGGCGGCGAAAATCCCAGCGCGACAGCGCTTCACCATTGGATTCAGCCATGGACACCTCGGGCATAAACGCACCGAATCTAACTTATCGGTCAGGCGTTTGCGATAATAGGGTCGCTGCCAGACGCAGTCCAGATGGACGTCAACTCTCTTTCAGGCAAACCGGATCCGCATGTTAGTCCCTTTGACGCCCGAATTACTGCTGCAAGCGTACAGTCAGGGTTTCTTCCCCATGGCAGAAGGCGGGGCTCAGCGCATCTACTGGTACGAACCGGATCCACGCGCTATCTTCGAGCTTGATCAAGTGCACTTCTCGCGCCGCCTGATGCGTACCATTCGCCAGGACCGCTTCGAGATTCGCTACAGCCGGGCCTTCGACAAAGTGATTCGCGCCTGCGCCCTACGCCCTTCGACCTGGATCTCAGAAGAGATTATCCGCACTTATATCCAGCTTCACAAGGCCGGTTTCGGGCACAGCGTCGAGACATATCAGGACGGTGAACTGGCGGGCGGTCTTTATGGAGTGGCACTGGGCGGCGCTTTCTTTGGTGAATCGATGTTCAGCCGGGTTGCCGACGCGTCGAAGGTCGCTTTTTACTATCTAGTCGAGCGCCTTAAGCAGCGGGGCTTCACCCTGCTTGATACGCAGTTCACCAACGAGCATCTGGCGCAGTTCAATGTCACTGAGATCCCGCGTCGGCTCTATCGGCAGCGCCTCAAGCAGGCAATCGCCCTGGAGTGCAAGTTTCTCTAGCCTGTTACCACTCGACAACGTTGACCAGTTCGACCGTGTCGGGCTGGTCGCCGAGCAGTGCCGTTTCATGGTTACCGCGTGGGAGGCGCTGTAAAGGTGAAGCAATCCGGCGCAGTTCAAAGCGCTGCGGCGGACGCTGGTAGCGACGCTCTTCAGCATTCAGGTCTCGGCTAAAGTCTTTGGAGTCAGTAACGATGTCGGTTGGTGAGAGCGTCTGGCGCACCGGGGTAGTCGCCAGCTGCCCGGCATCTCCACCAGGAGCAGCGGCAGCCGGGAGGGCGATTGCTAGAAGCAAGACTGTACCCATCAAGGATTTTGAGTTGAACATGATCGTGTGAGGAGTATCTATAGACCCACTGTAACCCAGCTGCTCCGGCTCCGGCTCCCAACTGAAGCGTAGGCCCGAGGGCAGAGAAATCGCTCCTTCAGGTCGAGACCATTCCCTCAGGCTGTGTAGATGGGGCCTCTACAACACCGTCTATTTTCCAGACGCCCAGCTCGCGCACCAGCCGATAAGCATAGAAACTTTGCTTGCCGGCGCCTGCGATCATCGCGTGGACGATGGCGGCATTGCCGTCGTCAAGAATCGGCCCAAATTTGATCGAGACCGAACTGACAATGATCGGGTAGCTCGCCTTCACCATCTGCACAAACTTCTTCTCAGGCAGCTGCTTACGGATCCCGCTCGACGCATAAGAATAAGCTCTCGTAAAATCGCCTTTGCGAAAGGCCGCAAGCTGCAGTTGCACTACTTTCTGCAGGGCCTGCTTGACCGCTTCTTGGCTGGTGCTATAGGTGCTTCGACCAGTGTCAGTACCGGGTAGGGGCGCGGCAACAGTTGACGGAGCCAGTACCAGAGACAGCACAGCAATCAGAATAAACTTCTTCATAATTTGAGGAGTCTGTCAGATCAGTTCCTTCAAAAATAGCGCCTCAATCCCCAGCTGCGTCGCCGTTACCGGTAATCCGGTCCAGGTCCCGGTAAAAATCAGGGTAGGAGACTGTCGCACACTCGGCATCTTCGATAGTCGTCGTCCCGCTGGCCACGAGGGCTGCAACAGCGAGACTCATCGCGACGCGGTGGTCACCGTGGCCTGTCACCTCAGCCCCGGTCAGTGCGTAGCCACCTTCAATCACCATCCCGTCCGGCAACTCCTCGATTCGGGCTCCCAGTCTCGCCAGTTCACCGGCCATCGTCGCAATCCGGTCACTCTCTTTGACGCGCAATTCGGCGGCGTCACGGACCACAGTCTTGCCGCGGGCGAAACAGGCTGCCACTGCAATCACTGGAATCTCGTCTACCAGCCGGGGAATCAAGTCTCCCCCGATAGTGCAGCTTTTCAGGTCGCTCGACCGGACGCGCAGGTCAGCGACGGGTTCGCCCCCCTGGATGCGAGGATTGAGAATTTCAATATCGGCTCCCATTTGCGCCAGGACATCAAGGATGCCGGTGCGCGTCGGGTTGACGCCGACATTGGTGATAAGCAGTTCGGAGTCGGGCACGATCGACGCAGCCACCAGCCAGAAAGCCGCCGAACTGATGTCGCCCGGCACCACCAGCGACTGCCCGATCAGGCGTGCTCCGCCGCGCACAGAGGCTGTCGTTCCATCCACGGTGACCGCAACACCAAAGGCCCTGAGCATGCGTTCGCTGTGGTCGCGCGACCGCTCAGGCTCACTGACAGCCGTCTCGCCCTCCGCCAGCAAACCCGCAAGCAAAATCGCCGATTTCACCTGGGCGGAGGCAATGGGCGACTGGTAGTGAATCGATTTCAGGGGCTGACCGGATATAGCAAGAGGTGCCCGTCGCCCGTCCTCGCGCCCCCAGATCTGGGCTCCCATCTGCCGCAACGGCTCGACCACCCGGCCCATCGGTCGCGTTCGCAAAGAACGATCTCCAGTCACAGCACAGTAAAGGCCAGGCTGGGAGCTAAGCAGGCCGAGCATCAGGCGCATCGTCGTTCCGGAATTGCCCATATCGAGTACGTCCTCCGGTTCGCGAAGCCGACCGATCCCGATGCCCTGTACGCGCACTGGTGAAATGTCGAGCGGACTGATTTGAGCACCGAGTAGTCGCAAACAATGGGCTGTACTGCGCGGGTCGTCGCCTGTCAGCAGGCCCTCGATCACCGTCTCGCCTTCCGCTAGCGCTCCGAGCAGTAAAGAGCGATGGGAAATAGACTTATCCCCCGGCACTTGAATCTGGCCTGTGAGCCTCTGGGCTGAGTGCAGGCGGAGGGGCATGCGGACCTCGCAGAAATCGGACATGATTGTACGTCAATCTAGAGAGTTCTTGTACAACGGTCGGTACCTGGGATAGCCTGATAGTGCAGAGCTTACAGTCCTCCAGTAGAGCGCCATCCATGAGCGAATCGAATCCCTATCAAATATTGGGTATCGCTGAGAATGCAGAGTTTGAAGAGATCCAGGAGGCACGCTCTCGCCTGCTTGCCGAGATTTCGCCCGAAGATAAGCGACAGCAGGCGATCGAAATCGCCTACGACACGATCTTGATGCAGCGCCTCAAGATGCGCCAGGACGGCAAGATTAAAGTGCCTGAGCGCATTCGCTATCCCGAGCGCACCATTGTCGCCCGTCCGGCGCAAGCCGCCCCCGCCCGCCCGACCCCTCATACCCTAACCCCTCGAGCGAGCAGGAGCTTCGGCCGGTT
>JANNPH010000181.1:0-33103 GCA_031399965.1 Gloeobacteraceae cyanobacterium SOY_34_metabat_159
TGGACCCGAGATCGTTTTTGCCGCTCACCCCGGCGGTCTTTCACATCCTGCTTGCCCTTGCTGAAGGGGACCGGCACGGTTACGGCGTCAGCAAAGAAGTCAAAGACCGGACGGACGGGACGATACGCCTTGGCCCCGGCACGCTCTACCGCTCGATTAAACAACTGCTGAGCGACGGCTTCATCGAGGAAGCGGACGAACGCACCGACCCCGAACTCGACGACCAGCGCCGTCGCTACTACCGTCTGACCCCTTTCGGCCGTCAAATTGCCTCGGCAGAAGCCTCCCGGCTCTCAGACCTGGTGGACCTGGCCCGCGCCCGGCGGCTGATTCCCGCCGCCGAACCGGCCTGACTTTAAAGCAGAGCAAGGAATTCTAGCGATGTTAGCGCCGCCATCTGTGCATGAACGCATTTATCGGTCGCTGCTTTACGCCTACCCGGAAGAGTTCCGGCGGGAGTACGGGGCGCAGTTGGTGCAGGTATTTCGCGACAGCTACCAGGAAATATCCCACGCGGGATGGAGAGAAGTGATGCGATTGTGGTCTGAAACCCTGGGCGACCTGGCCTCGACGGCCTTTGCAGAACACATGGGCGTGCTCTGGCAGGACCTGCGCTACGGAGTGCGCACGCTGATTAAAAATCCGAGTTTTACGATTGTCGCAGTCCTCGCCCTCGCCCTCGGCATCGGCTCGACGACTGCTATCTTTAGTGTCGTCAATGCCGTCCTGCTCAAGCCCCTGCCTTACCAGGAGCCGACAAAGCTCGTCCAGGTCCGCTCCGAGAACCCCTCCCAGGTCTTCGACACCGGGGTCGTGGCTGCCCTTGACTTTATCGACTGGCGCAAGCAAAACGAGACCCTGAGCGGCATAGCCCTCTATGCCAATCGCGCCTACAACACCAGGTTTGACGGCGAAGCCGAGCGCTTGCGCGGTGCGGGGGTTTCGGCGGGCCTTTTCGAAGTGCTCGGCGTCAGACCGGCCCTCGGCCGCGGTTTTACGCTTCTTGAAGAAAAAGCCGGCAGCGATCAGGTGGTCGTTCTCAGCCATCGCCTCTGGGAGCGCCGCTTCGACAAAAACCCAGCCGTACTCGGTAAGACTGTCGTAATCAACGCCCGCTCTTACACGGTTGTTGGTGTGATGCCCCCTACCTTTCAGTTTCCAAACGCCGATACCGAGATGTGGGCACCCTTTCCCTTCGATAGCCCAGGGATGCAGGAGCGGGGCAATCACTCCTACCACGTGGTCGGCCGCCTGAAGCCCGGTGTCAGTCTTGCCCAGGCAAGCGCCCAGTTAAACGTTGTTGCCCGCCAACTCGAAAAGCAGTACCCGGACACGAATTCCGGTTACGCCGTGGCCCTGGTCCCCCTTTATGAACAAGTGGTCAAAGACGTGCGACCAGCGCTACTCACCCTGGTGGGAGCGGTCGCGTCGGTACTGCTCATTGCCTGTGCCAACGTCGCCAATTTGCTTTTGGCCCGCGCCGCCACCCGCAGTAAAGAAATTGCCATCCGCACCGCCCTCGGCGCAAGCCGCGCCCGCCTCGTGCGCCAACTGCTTACCGAGAGCGTTCTGCTCGCTTTATTAGGCGGGGCGGCAGGCTTCGTCCTCGCCTACTGGGGAGTCGATTTACTGATCGCCCTCAGTCCTAAAAACCTGCCGCGCATCCAGGAAATCGGCATCGACGGTCAGGTGCTCGGCTTCACACTATTGGTGGCCCTTGCGACCGGGGTGCTCTTCGGGCTGGTACCGGCTCTGCAGGCGTCCAGGACCGATACTAACGAAACCCTCAAAGACGGCGGGCGAGGGTCGAGCGGCGGCAAAGCCGGTCTGCGCGTGCGCAACTTGCTGGTGGTGGGCGAAGTGGCCCTTGCCCTTGTCCTGCTGGTGACTGCCGGTCTATTAATTCAGAGCTTCGTCCGCCTGCAGAGCGTCAGCCCCGGCTTCAATCCGCAAAACGTGCTGAGCGCCCAACTGACGCTGCCCCTTGCCCGCTACAAAGAAGACCGGCAGCAGATTGCTTTTTTCGACCAGGTACTCGGACGCATCCGCACCCTGCCGGGGGCGCGTATGGTGAGTGCGGTAGCGACTCTACCGCTCTCCGGCAATTCGGCCAGCCTTTCATTTAATATCGAGGGCCGCCCCGAGGCCCGGCCCGGCAAAGCAGACTCCGCCGGCTACCTGGTGATTGGCCCTGATTACCTGCAGACAATGGGCATTCCGCTCATCCGCGGACGCGATTTGAGCCTGGGTGATACCCCGACCACTCGGCGGGTTGCCCTTATTAACCAGACTTTCGCCCGCCGCTATTTTCCTGGCCAGGATCCGATCGGCAAGCGGCTCACCACCTCCGACCTCAAAGAAGGCAAGTGGGCTTTGATCGTGGGCGTGGTCGGCGACATCAAGCACGAAAAACTCGAAGACAAGCCGCGCCCAGAAATTTACCTGCCTTATACCCAGGCAATGTGGCCGACGATGAGCATCCTGGTACGCACCGCCACTGCCCCTGAAAGCCTGACTGCCGCCCTGCGCGCTCAAGTGGCCGCCGTGGACCCGGACCAGCCAGTGGGCATGATCCGCACGATGGAGCAGGTGGTCTCAGAATCCATTGCCCAGCCGCGATTCAATACGCTGCTGATTGCCAGCTTTGCAACGATTGCCCTGGTGCTCGCCGCCGTAGGCATCTACGGGGTGATGGCCTACTCGGTCAACCAGCGCACCCACGAAATCGGCATCCGCATGGCCCTCGGTGCCGCTCAGAAAGATATCCTCGGCCTCGTGGTCGGCCAGGGGATGCTGCTAGCCCTGAGTGGTGTGGCGATTGGAGCGGTAGCAGCCTTTGCCATCACCCGCGTCCTGGAAAGCTTGCTCTACGGGGTGAGTGCCGCCGACCCGGCCACTTTTGCTTTCGTGGCAGTCATCCTCGTCACTATTGCCCTGGTCGCCTGTTACCTGCCGGCCCGGCGGGCGACACGAGTCGATCCGATGATTGCCCTGCGCCACGAGTAATGCAGGTATCGAGTTTCCACACAGCCCTTGCCCTACCAGGTGTTAGTTCATGGATATTCCACGCAGTAAATCGGACTTGCCCAACCGCCGGATGCGGGCAGTTATCTTCACGCTCCTCGGGTCGAGTGCCCTGGCCCTCACGGGTATCGGCATCGCCAACCTCAAGCCCGCCGCTCCGAGCGTCGAGCGCGCTGGGGTCTGGGTGGATACCGTCCGGCGCGGGTCGATGCTCAGACAGGTACGCGGTCTTGGCACGCTCCTGCCTGAGCAGATTCGCTGGATTCCGGCCACCACCGAGGGGCGGGTCGAGAAGATCTTGCTGCGGCCCGGCGCGGTGGTCACCCCATCCACGGTTTTGCTGGAGCTGAGCAATCCTGAACTCGAACAGAGCGCCCTCGATGCACGACTACAACTGCGGGCGGCCGAGGCCGAATATGCCAACTTGAAAGTGCAGCTCGCAAGCGGCCTGCTTACCCAGCGCTCGACCATTGCCAGTGTGCAGTCCGAGTACCGTCAGGCCCAGTTGCAGGGCGAGGCCAACGCAGAACTGGCCAAGCAGGGGTTGATTCCGACTCTGACCGTGAAACTCTCGAAAGTAAAGACCGAGGAACTGGCCAACCGCTACCGCCTCGAACAGGAGCGCCTGGGCAACACGACCGGCGCGATTGCTACCCAACTCGCCGTGCAGCAATCGAAAGTAGACCAGATGCGCGAACTGACCAAGTTGCGCATGAGCCTGGTCGAATCGCTGCGGGTGAGAGCGGGTACCGCCGGGGTACTTCAGCAGTTGCCGCCCGAAATCGGCCAGCGGGTGACGCCGGGCACCAACCTGGCCCGCGTCGCTGACCCCCGCCGCCTCAAGGCCGAACTGAAAATTGCCGAGACCCAGGCCAAAGACATCCAGCTTGGCCAACCAGCCTCGATTGATACCCACAATGGCCTGGTCAGGGGTGTCGTGAGCCGCATCGATCCGGCTGTGCAGAATGGCACGGTCACAGTCGAAGTGCGGCTCACGGGTGCACTTCCCAGGGGAGCGCGGCCCGACTTGAGCGTAGATGGCACCATCGAACTCGAACGGCTGACAGGCGTCCTGTACGTTGGTCGCCCGGCCTCTGGTCAGGACCGGAGCACGATTAGCCTGTTCAAACTCGGTCCGGACGGTACAGAAGCGGTGCGGGTGCCGGTCAAACTGGGCCGCAGTTCGGTGAGTACCGTCGAAATCCTGTCGGGACTCGCGGCCGGAGACCGGGCAATTCTTTCTGACATGTCTATCCAGGAAGGCATCGACCGCATTCGCCTCGTACCCTAACCCCTAATCGGAGCGACCCATGACGACATCCAACCAGCCTTTAATCCAACTGAGCGCCGTCACCAAGGCTTTTCTGACCGACGAAGTCGAGACCCGTGCCCTTTCAGGCATCGACATGGAAATCCGCACGGGCGAATACGTCTCGATTGCCGGTCCTTCCGGGTGCGGCAAATCGACGCTGCTTGCCATCCTGGGCCTGCTCGACTCACCGACCGGTGGCCGTTACCTGCTGCGCGGCCAGCCCGTCGAAAGCCTCAACCTGGTCGAGCGCTCGCGCATCCGCAACCGCGAAATCGGCTTCATCTTCCAGAGCTTCAACTTAATTGGCGACCTTACCGTCGCTGAAAACGTCGAACTACCGCTCACCTACCGGGGCCTGAGCGAACTGGAGCGCAAAAAACGGATGGGCCAGGCCCTCGAACGGGTCGAGATGTCGCACCGGCGCAACCACTACCCGGCCCAACTCTCAGGCGGCCAGCAACAGCGCGTCGCCGTCGCCCGCGCCCTGGCCGGCACCCCGGCAATCCTGCTTGCCGACGAGCCGACCGGCAACCTCGACTCCAGCAACGGCCAGGCAGTCATGGACCTGCTCTCAGAACTGCACAGCACCGGTGCTACCATCTGCATCGTCACCCACGACCCACGCTTCGCAGGCTACGCCCAGCGCACCATCAACCTCCTCGACGGCAGTATCGTACCGGCGGACGAGTCGGTTGGCAGTGTTCGGGCCACAGCTCAGTGAGCCGCCTGATCGTCATCACCATTCGTGCGGGGCTTGAAGAGCGGCGACGCCGCTACTACTCCCCGGCGTGAACCTCTGCTCAGCGGTTGCAGCCTACTGTCGATAGAGCACTTTGCCATCAAAGATCGTCAACACAACGCGAGTTTTGTGGATATCCATGGTCGGGATTTTGAACAGGTCCTGGGAGAAGACGATGATGTCGGCCCACATACTCGGTGCAAGTTGACCTTTGGTTTTTTCTTCAAAAGAAGCGTAAGCACCGGCACCGGTGTAACCGCGCAGGGCCTGTTCGAGGGTGAGGCGCTGCTCGGGAATCCAGCCTTGCGGCGGGTTGCCCTCGATGGTGCGCCGGTTCACCGCGTTGTGGATGCCGCGCATCGGGTCAAGACTGATCGCTGCTGACCAATCGCTGCTGAGCACCAGATAGGCACCGCTCTTGAGGAGGTCGGCCCAGGCAAAAGCGCGCCGGACTCGCTCCGGGCCAACCGCTTTCGACCAGACTTCGATGGTGTCAGGATCCGCGTGGATGGGCTCCATCGAGGCCAGCACGCCGATACGCTTGAAGCGGGGAATGTCTTCGGGCGAGACCACTTCGATGTGCTCGATGCGAAAACGCGGATCGGCGCTGGCTGCCACGCTTTTGGCGTGTTCGTAGCCGTTCAGGGTCATTCGGACGCCCCGGTCGCCGATGGCGTGGGTATAGATTTGAAAGCCCGCCTGTGAGTACCGACCGACAAGATCGTTGTATTCCGCCTGGGTATAAGCAGGGGTACCCTTCTGGTTCGGCAGATCCGTGTAGGGGGTAAGCATGGCGGCTGTGTGGGATTCAACTACGCCATCTATCAAAAATTTCACAGCTCCTGCACGCAACATCGGGTTGCCCTGGTATTTTTCTTTTAACTTTTTCCAGGTTTCCAGGTCTTTCAGGCTTTTACGCTCATCGACTGTGAAGGCAATAGAGGTCCGGGCGGTGAGTTCGCCCTGTTGGAGCAGCGTTTCATAGAGGGGTAAATCTTGAGGACTGCCGCTCGCGTTCTGGATACTGGTGATTCCCAAAGAGGCCAGCAGTTTCATCCCTTTTCTGAGGGCCGCAAATTTCTGTTCGGTAGTGGGAGTAGGAATCAATCTACCAACGAGACTACCGGCGTCTTCTTTCAGAACGCCCGTGGGTAAGCCGGTCTTCGGGTCGCGGACGATTTCACCGATGCCTTCTACTTTTGTCTTTGAGGTGATTTTGGCCATCGTTATCGCCCGCGTGTTGGCCCAACCGGTGTGACCGTCGTAAGCCCGCAGATACACAGGGCGATCCGGCATCACCGCATCGAGATCCTGCCGGGTCGGTAGCCGTTTACCGGGCAAGTAAGAGTACTCCCAGCCTCGTCCATAGATCCAGGGACGGTCGGGGTGACTTTTTGCGTAGGCGACGACGCGCTCTTGAATTGCTTTTAAAGATCGCGCTCCCGTCAGATCGACTTCATCAAGACCCAGAGAACCGCCCAAAAAATGAATGTGGGCATCGTTGAATCCGGGGGACGCGAGCCGTCCACCCAGATCAATGACCTCGGTGCTCTGGTCTGTCAGGGCTTTAATCTGCGCGTCGGTGCCGACCGCCATAATCTTGTGGTCCCGAATCGCCAGTGCTTGTGCCCAGGGCTGCGCCTCAGTACCCGTCCAGAGCCGACCATTGACGAGCACCAGTTCAGCCGGTAAAGACTCGGCCCGGACCGGCAATCCAGCACACAGAAGACCCATCAACAGCAGGCGTGCGAATTTCACGAAATCTGCCCCAGTAGTGCCGCTCTACCTTGCCAGCGCTTCTGGTGGAAAGCCGTATCAAGGACTACTGCAACACCGCCAACGGCTTTTGAATGATCAGGACTACAAGTTTTATCTTGCCCGGACTGATTGGTTATGGCTCTTGAAGTTCGACTGCTGAAGCCCCAGGAGGTCGAGGCCGCGCTGCCCGAACTGGCCGAGATCCTGGTGGATGCCGTGGCCGGCGGTGCCTCGGTGAGCTTTGTCGAACCCTTCAGCTTCGCTATGGCGGAGGCTTTCTGGGCAAAAGTGCTGACGGCGGTACAGCAGCGCCAGGTCCTGGTTTTGGGTGCTCTCCTGGAGGGTCGGCTGGTCGGTACGGTGCAGTTATGCCTGAACACGCCGCCCAATCAGCCCCACCGCGCCGATGTGGCCAAGTTGCTCGTCCATCGCCGTGCCCGTCGCCTCGGTCTCGGTCGCCGCCTGATGGTGGCCGTGGCGGCGCTTGCCCTCGAACACAACCGCTCGCTGCTGACCCTCGACACCGTGCCTAACACTCCCGCCGAGCGACTCTACCGCTCACTCGGATACGTGCCTGTCGGCATCATTCCCGGATATGCTCTGATGCCCGACGGTCGCCTCTGCGACACCATGATTTTCTACAAACAACTGCAGCCCTGAACGGAATACTTCCGGGTGGGAACTTCAGAATTAAACTGCTAACCCTGGCGGTATTCGGGCAACCGAACGATAAAGGTGCTGCCTTCGCCGGGGCAGCTCGTGAGGCTGAGCTCGCCGTTGTGGGCTTCGAGGATCTGGCGGCTCAGGTGCAGGCCCATGCCGCTGCCTTCTTTGTTGTGGCTACCCTGGGCAAAGCGCCGAAAGAGAAATTCTTGCTCCTCTGCCGGGATGCCCGGACCGGTGTCTTTAATTGAGAGATAGACTGACTGCTCACTCGCGTGGGTGCTGACTGTCACCTCGCCCTCGTCTGTGAACTTGAGAGCGTTGCCGAGCAAGTTGGTGACGACCCGCCGCAACTCCAGCCGGTCGGCCTGCACTTTCGGTACCGGCTGGAATCTGGTCAGTAGTTTGAGCTGTTTTTCAGTCGCAAGCGGCATCAGCTCGGCACAGACTTGCTCGGTCAGTTCGACTAGGTCCAGCGGCTGAAAGTGCAACCGTTTTGCCCCCGCCTCGTAGCGGTAGACTTCGAGCAACGTGCGCACCAGGGCGAGCAGATTACTGTTGGAGCGCACCATCATCGGGATAGCCTCGGCCATGGCCGGGGGCATTGCCCCGAGGGCACCCTGGTTCATCAAGTTGAGTACCCGGTCGGCGGCCACCAGGGGAGTACGCAGATCGTGGGCGAGGCGGGCCACGAAGTCTTCGCGCTGGCGGGCGATGCTGTCGCGCTCGGCGATGGAGCGCTTCAGGCGCAACAGCGAACGGACGCGCGCGAGCAATTCGTCCGGCTCAATCGGCTTGCGGATAAATTCGTCAGCCCCGGCGTCGAGGCCGAAGGCTGCACTCGGCCGGTCTGAGGCGGTGACGAGCAAAATCGGCAAAAACGGCAACCGCGAGTCAGCTTTGAGGCGGCGGGTCACTTCGTAGCCGTCCATGCCCGGCATCATCACATCGAGCAAGATCAAGTCCGGCAGGTTTTTGTAAACCATCTCCAAACATTCAACACCCGAGCGGGCCGCCTCGATTTGATAGCCCTCACTCGCCAGCAGGAACTGGACAAGTGCAATGTTATCGGGAAGGTCATCGACAACCAGAATACGTTCGGCTTGGGACATCGCTTGCGAGCTTCCTTGAGAGAGTCGGGGGGTATGCCTGCACAAGCATTCAGTATGCTCAACCTAGTCTAGATATTCGCTTCTCGCTGGAGCAAAAGAACCAATGTGGACAGGCAGGTACTGAACTTTCCAACACTAAATAGGCCGACGGTCGATCGGAGCAATCCTGCCGACTGTCGGATGGCGGGTTGAAACTCAGATTACAAGAGTCGGGCACTACACGTCTCTAACCACGGACTCAGTTTTCTAAGTCAGTGCTTTGATTCAGTACTCGAACACGGCTCAGTACCGGCGTCAGTGCTCGAACACAGCGCCGTACCCGAGCAGGTCAAGTTGCACCTGAGCATCCAGGAAGGCAAAGCAGCGCTCAGCCAGTGCGAACCGTTCCTCGCGTTTGAGCATTACCTCCAGCCGGTCCCAGGCCGGGATTAAGTAGCGCGCATCGTTGGCGGCGTAGTGCAACTGGGCGTCGGTCAATTCGAGCACTGCTCCCCAATCAGAACTCTGGGCCGACTTGTCGAGTTCGACGCCGACCAGCTCGTACACCAGTTCTTTGAGGCCGTGGCGGGGGGAATAGGTACGGGCCAGTTTGCTCGCCACTTTCGTGCAGATGATCGGTTGCACCCGGATACCGAGGTAGTGCAGGAGCATCGCCACATCAAAGCGAGCGTAATGAAAAATCTTGTGCAGGTGGGGCGCTTCTAGAAGCCGCTGCAGTTGGGGAGCCGCTTTGACCGGTCGGCTGAGGCGCACGAGACTGACCAGGCCGGCCCGGTCGCACATCTGGATCAGGCAAAGGCGATCGCGGTGCGGGTTGAGGCCCATCGCCTCGGTATCGACTGCCAGCAGTGATCCCTCCAGATAAATATCGACCAGGTCTGAGGGGAGGTCGTCGGTGAAGATTTGCGGTTCGGTCACGGTGGTCCCATATGCAGCAGTGCCATTTTCGACCGAGCCGCCCCGAGGGGCGATGAAGCACAGCTCAAAAAAGTGTTAATGTTTGTTACATGAGCGCCATCACTCAACCGTCTGCGGCCAAGACTCGCCCGGCGAGTGCACCTTACCCCGACGAGCGGGGTCCGGCCGGCCTCGAATTCATTAAGTCTTACGACCCGGATCTGATTGCCCGCTACTACGAGGGGCGCTACGGGACACTCCTCACTCGGCTCTGGCAGATCCTCTGGCCGATCGCCACTTTTGCCGCCTCGCTGCAGTGGGACCGGCTGACCGGTCAGCTTGCCCGCAACCAGTTGCGGCGGGCGGTGCGCCTGCGCGAGATGCTGACCAGGCTCGGACCTGCTTACATCAAGATTGGCCAGGCGCTCTCGACGCGGCCTGACCTGGTGCCGCCCGCCTACCTTGAAGAATTGACCCTGCTGCAGGACCGGTTGCCGCCTGTCGATAACGTCCAGGCTTTTGCCCTGATGCGCGCCGGGCTCGGGCAGTCCCCACAAGAAATCTACGCCGAGTTTGACGAGACCCCGATTGCGGCGGCCTCCCTCGGTCAGGTCTACAAGGCCCGCCTACACACGGGCGAACAGGTTGCCGTCAAGGTGCAGCGGCCCAACCTGATTGGCATCGTCTCCCTCGACCTCTATTTGCAGCGGCTCCTGGTCACCTGGGCCGAGCGCACTTTCCCAAAAATCAAAAGCGATCTGCCCGCCATCCTCGACGAGTTCGGCCGCAAGCTCTTTGAAGAGATGGACTATGTGCAGGAAGGCAAAAACGCCGAGCGCTTCAGTGGGTACTACTCAGCCCAGATGCCCGAGATTTATGTACCGCGCATCTACTGGCCCTATACCTGTCGTCAGGTGCTGACGATGGAGTGGATAGACGGCCTCAAGCTGACCCGCCTCGAAGAAATCAAAAACGCGGGCCTCAATGCGCGTAAAGTCGTCGAAGCCGGTGTGCAGTGCTCGCTGCGGCAACTGCTCGACAGCGGCTTCTTCCACGCCGACCCCCATCCGGGCAACTTGCTGGTGATGGCCGACGGTCGCCTCGCCTACCTCGACTTCGGCATGATGAGCGAGGTCGGCGTGGCCGAGCGCTACGGCCTGATCGAGGCTATCGTTCACATGGTCAACCGCGACTTCGACGGTCTGGCGCGCGATTATGTCAAACTCGGCTTCCTCAAGCCCGAGCAGGATCTCAAGCCGATTGTGCCGGTGCTGACGGCAGTCTTCGGTCAGGCGCTCGATTCGAGCATCGGCAACCTCAACATCAAGAGCATCACCGACAGCATGTCCGAGATGATGTACGACCTGCCCTTCCGGGTACCGGCCTTCTTCGCACTCATCATCCGCTCCCTGGTCACCCTCGAAGGCATTGCCATCAACGTCGACCGCGATTTCAAGGTGCTCGAAGTTGCTTACCCTTACGTTGCCCGTCGCCTGCTCACCGACGACGCCCCCGAGCTGCGCGCCTCGCTCACCGAATTGTTATTTAAAGACGGTTCCTTCCGCTGGAACCGCCTCGAAAACCTGGTGCGCAACGCCCGCAGTTCCAAAGGCTACGACATCAACCGGGCTCTTGACCAGGCAGCAGAATTCTTGCTCTCGGAGCGAGGTGCGTCGATTCGCGAAAAGCTGATTGACGAATTGACGGCCAGCTCCACTGTTAACCCGAATGTGCCGGGCGGTAAAGCGAGCGGCCTGCAGAACCTTGAGCGCCTCTGGTCACTGCTGCGCGAAGACCCCAATCTCGACATCAGCAAGTTTGTGCCGCTGGTGGGCAAGCTCTTCTTCAAGCCCGAGGGTCGCGACCTGAGCCGTCGGGTGGCGACGCGCCTCTTCGAGCGCGAGCTGGCCCGCCTGATTCGCCACACTCTGCTGCAAGCTCCCCTACCGAGACTCGAATCCGGCCGTTAGTCACACTCAAAGCTGGGCAATATGAAGCTAGCGTGAACTATCGGTGAAGCTTGCATCAGATGACCTGGCCCGCCAACCTGCCAAGACAGGCAATCGCCGCCCTGCGCCTCGTCGAGACACCCGCAGGACCATTGCCGGCTGTCTATGCGATGCTGAGCGAGCCCGAGATCCGCGAGCGTTCCCGGCAGACCATCTATCAACATTTTCTATTTGCCCCACAGCCCCATCCGGCCATCTTGTGGGCCACGGGTCTTTTCAAGCCGGGGCTGCCGCCGCGCTGGCTGCGCACCTTTATCGACCTTAAAAACCCGCCCGACCGCGCGTTACTGCACCAGCTCACAGTCAGCCGCAGTTATCAGTTGCTATTTTTTGCCCTGGAGACCGGCTGTGTCGTCTCGACGGTGACCCAGCGCATCGATCCGCGCCAGTGCGAATTGATAGGGGTCTGGCTTAAAAGTGCCGCCTGCGGACAGACGGGCGCACTCTCGATCACCAAAAACGCCCTGAACGCCAAGTTCGAATGGGTCAAGCCCAGCATTCTCAAGGAAATGGAATCTTTTCACGCTTCGCCGCGCCGCAGCTACCAGTCGCGGGCACTCGTCCCGAGCCGACCGCTTCTCCCTTTGGAAAGGGAAGCAATCTGCTGAGTCTGCCTTTACAATCTTGTAGTATCCACACTACCCGCAAGCAGGCCCCCATGACCGCTGTGCACGTTACTCCCCCGACGAGCGATCCGACCAGTCCTTATTTGCGCATCGAGGGAGGCCACCGGCTCAGCGGCGAAGTGACCGTCAGCGGTGCAAAGAATTCAGCCCTGGCCCTGATGGCCGCCTCGTTACTGACCATGGACGGCTGTCGGCTCAATAATGTTCCGAACCTGGCGGATATCCGCCTGATGAGCGCCATCCTCGAATCGATTGGGGTGCGTGTCCGCCGGCCGGCTCCCAATACGCTCGATATCGACGCACGCTTTTTGAGCGTTCACCGCGCTCCTTACGAACTGGTGAGCGGCCTGCGGGCAAGCTTTTTCATCCTTGGTCCCATCCTGGCCCGCCTCGGGATGGCCCGCATCCCGCTACCTGGCGGCTGCGCCATCGGTGCCCGGCCGGTTGACCTGCACGTGCGCGGTCTGGCTGCCCTCGGGGCCGACGTACGCATCGAGCACGGCATCGTCGAGGCGCGTGCCCGCAAGTTGCGCGGTGGACGCATCTATCTTGATTACCCGAGCGTCGGCGCGACTGAGACCATCATGATGGCAGCCACCCTTGCCGAGGGTGAGACGGTCATCGAGAATGCCGCCCAGGAGCCCGAGATTGTCGACCTGGCGAACTTCTGCCGCTCGATGGGGGCGAATATTCGCGGTGCCGGTACCAAGATGATCGTCATCCAGGGTGTAACGCGCCTGCACGAGTGCGAGTACAACGTTATCCCCGACCGCGTCGAGGCCGGCACTTTTCTGGCTGCTGCCGCGATTACCCGTTCGACGCTCTCAGTCGGGCCGATTATCCCCGACCATATTGGCGCTGTGGTGGCCAAACTGCGCGAGATGGGGGTGATCATCGGGTTTGACGGCAACCGGGTCAATATTGCTCCCGGCCGCATCCTGGCTGCTACCGACATCGAGACTCTACCCTTTCCGGGTTTCCCGACCGATATGCAGGCCCAACTGATGAGCGTACTCGCCGTCAGCGAGGGGACGAGCATCGTCTCTGAGACCGTCTTTGAAAACCGCATGATGCACGTCAGCGAACTCAATCGGCTCGGTGCCGACATCCGCGTGCGCTCGGGCCATGCTATCGTACGCGGTGTGCTGCGCCTATCCGGGGCACCGGTCGTAGCAAGCGACCTGCGCGCCTCGGCGGCCCTTGTAATCGCCGGCCTTGCCGCCCAGGGGACGACGACCGTCAGCGGTCTACACCACCTCGATCGCGGCTACGACGGCATCGAGACCAAGTTGCAGGCAGTCGGCGCTAAAATTGAGCGGCACAGCGCTCTACCCTCGGCCGAGGTTGCCCATGCCATGGTCCCTGCTGCTCCTGCCACTGCTAGCCCAGATCCCGGAGCCGCCCGTCCCGACTGAACTTACGACCCCCGAACTCGTCCCCGCCCCGGCGCCCTCGGTAAGCGAGACGGCCGTGCTCAAAATCGGCGGCTACGCGATCATGACCCTGCACGGTGGGGATAGTATCCCCCGCGCCGAACGGGCGGTCGAGCGCTTTCAAAATATCGTGCGCACTGCCCCGACACCACAGCTGGCAGTCCAGTTGCGCGGCAACAATGGTGGGGCTGTCATCCTCATTAATGGCCGGGGCCTGATCGACGTCACGCCCGCTGATGCGGCGGCCAACGGCACCAAACGGGTACTGCCCATTGCCCAGATCTGGGCTTCTCGCCTGAAGGCGGTGCTTGCCAATCCGAGGGTGATTCGAGACTTGTTTGTGACAAGTGGGCTACCAGAGCGGGTCAGGTTTGACGGCAACGAATTTGAGCGCGGTAAAGACGCAGCAAAGGATGTCGGCCGCTTCACCACCGACGGCACCCGTGCTGCCACAGCAGAGGGCAAAAGCTACGTACTCTTCTGGGATGGTCAGATCCCTTCTCCCCAGGCGACCGTCTACCTACTCAACCGCTTTCGCGAATTTGTCCCCTACACGCGTCTGTCGACACCCGGCTAGCATGAGATTTTCTTGAGGATCTTAAAAGCGGTGCCGGGAATGCTCACCAGGCGGAGTCTACTGGGCTGGTTCGCCGCGGTGCCGCTGCTTTTATCCCAGGAGGCGGAGGCCACCGGGTCTGACTGGGTACTGATCCGCCAGCGGGGCTACTTGCGCGCGGCGGCCGACCCGCTGGTCGGGGCACCTTATTTCTTTCGGCGCGCCGGGCAGTATACCGGGTTCGAGTGGGAAATCCTCTCGGCACTGTGTGCGCGGTTGGAAGTGCGCCTCGAAGTCAGCGAGATTTCCTGGCCCGAGCAATTGGGAGCATTGCTCGACCAGAAGGTGGACCTGGTCCTCAACGGCCACGAGGTACCGGCAGTGCCTGCTGTGGGGCGATTACCCTACGAGGCGACTCGTCCCTACTACGTGAGCAGCCAGCGCTTGCTCCTGGCTGCTGAAGCACCGCCCGTACGCACCCTGGCTGAGCTGGCTCGTAGCCGGGTGGGGGTCATCATCGATAGCGGTGGCTGGGCGCTCGTCAACGCCTTTAATACCCGCTACCGCAACAGCATCCGGATAGCCGGGTTTCGCTCCCCCACGGCCCTCGTCGATGCACTCGTCGCGGGGCAACTCGATGCGGTGCTGCTCGACGCGCCGGTCGCAGCCTGGCAGAGTTTTCTGCAGCGCAATATTCGGCTTGCGGACTTTTCAGGACTGCCGACGCCCCTGGTCGGCCTCGTGCGCGCCCAGGACCAGTCCACCAGAGCGCAACTCGACCTGGCCCTCGCTCAGATGGCGGCAGCCGGACAACTGCGGGGCATCTTGCGGCGCTGGAACCTCTGGGATCGCGCTCAGTTGTCCGGCTGAAAGACCGCCGAGGCGCTGAAACTTCCCCCATATCAGCGTCAGAATTTCTCGGCTTCGGGGCATCCTGATCTCTAGTAGGTATGCGGATTGTTTAGCACCAGGCAAGGTGGAGCCCGTGGAAAGATTTACCGACGAATTACAAGCTCCCTACGTGACCCAGGGTCTGGCTCAGTACGGATCTGACTATTACGCAGTGCTCGGGGTGCCGATGGACGCCGGCCCGGACCAGATCCGTCAGGGCTATTTGAAGGCGGCCAAGTCGCTTCACCCGGATCGCTACATTGGCAACCAGGTGGGCAAGCAGGAGGCCGGACAACTCTTCTCCGCCCTGGTGACGCCCGCCTACGATGTGCTCACCCGCACCAACCGGCACCAGGAATACGACATGATGATCCGCCTGCTGGCGTCTAAGCTGGGCAGCGGCGTCGCACTCCCATCCCACCCGACCGTCCAGGTCTTCAAAGAGTGCCGCACGGACGTCGCACTGCACGCCGCCTACACCTCAGCAGCCGAGCAACTGGCCGCCCACCAGTACAAAAAAGTTTCAGAGTCCCTGGCCATCACCAACGAGTTAAGCATCCTCAACCTCGGCTTTCTCATCTACAACCAGCGATTCCTCGAAGAACGGCGGGCACCGACCGCCCCGCGTCCACCCGCGTCCACTGCTCACACCACAGACACCCAGGTACCCGCCGTGGTCGAATCTGCCCCACCTCCGCTCACTGTCAACTGGTCAGGACGACACTTCGACCGCGGCCAGGACTTTCTCAAGCGCAAGCAATACCGCGAGGCGACCCAGTCATTTAAAGAGTGCCTGCGCCTCGAACCGGGAAACGCCGACGTACACGCGCACCTCGGCATCGCCTTTTTGCGCCAGGGACTACCGGGGATGGCCCGGTCCGAGTTTCAGACCGCCGTCACCCTCGACCCGCTCAATGAACTGGCCCGCAAATACATGCGCTCGCTCGACGAACCCGCACCGCAACCCGGCACCAAGGCCGCAAAAAAGCCGCAAGACGGCAAGAAAGGCCAGGAACCGGCCCAGAACCTGTTCAACAAGCTCTGGAGCTCGCTCAATAAGCCCATGTAGTCAAGGTCAGGGCGTAGAAGTCGGGGGCCGACGCACCTGGGTTGCCTGCTCATAGGCATAGGCGTACTCGATCAGTTGCGGTTCGCTGAAGGCTCGACCGAGGAAAGAGACGCCCACCGGCTCACCACTCGACTTATACCCGGCCGGTACGATCACCGTCGGATACCCCGCTTTTGCACCGATGCCGGCACCAGAAGAGGCCGGAAAAATCAAGGCGTCGAGGTCGAATTCGGCAATCACGTCGTCGATGCCGCTGCGCGAAAGGGTGAGGTCGCGCGCACGGTCGCGGACGACCTCCGGCAGCCTGATTGTATTGCCGCTTTGCAGTTGCGAATTGAGGAGCACACCCTGGCCATACTCGAGAGCGATCGGGCGGTTGGCCGTGTTGAAGCGGATGATTTCAGCCAGGCTACCCCGCGTGATGCCTGCGCCGGCGGTGCTCAGATAGGCATTCAGGTCCTGCTTGAATTCGTAGAGCAAGACGGAGGAATTGTAACTGGACAGTTCGTCTACGGTCGCAATCGTCGCCGGATCGACGATCACCGCTCCCTGGGCCTGCATGGCGGCGATTGCCTGCTCGACTATCGCGTTGGTCTCGGCGTTTGAACCGAAGTACTGGCGGGCGATACCGAGGCGTACCCCGGCAAGCCCGTTCGGGTTGAGAAAAGCGGTGTAGTCGCTGGGCCGGTTGCCGATACTGGTGAGCGTAATCGGGTCATTCGGGTCGGGACCGGCAATCGCTGTGAGCAAAATGGCGGCGTCCGCCACCGTGCGCGTCATCGGGCCCGCAACATCCTGGCTGTGGGCCAGGGGAATGATGCCGCTGCGGCTGACCAGGCCCAGGGTCGTCTTGATACCGACTAGAGAATTAAAGTTGGACGGGCAGAGAATCGACCCGGAGGTCTCGGTGCCAATTGCAGCAGCGGTCAGGTTGGCGGCGGTTGCGGCCCCGGAACCGGCACTCGAACCGCAGGGCGTCAGTACCGGCACGCCGCGCGGACCGGTAGTCGGGTTGTAGGGATTGAGGGTCTGACCGCCCAGGGAACTGTAGCCCGAGGGCATCTGGTAAGACATGAAGTTGGCAAACTCGGTGAGGTTGGCTTTGCCCAGGATCACAGCCCCGGCCGAGCGCAACTTTCTGACCAGGAAGGCGTCTTCTGCCGGGACCGAACCCGCGAGGGCCAGTGAACCGGCAGTGGTGGTCATCTGGTCGCTGGTGCCGATGTTGCCTTTGATTAAAATCGGGATGCCGTGCAGCGGGCCGCGCGGCCCTTGAGAAGCGCGCTCTGCGTCGAGGGCGGCGGCGATGGCGACAGCATCGGGATTGAGTTCGAGGACCGAATTGATGCGCGGGCCGCTCTTGTCGTACTGGGTAATGCGCGCCAGGTACATCTCGACTAAAGCGACGGAGGTCAGTTCGCCGGAGGTGAGCGCCGCCTGCAGTTGGGAAATCGAAGCCTCCTGCACTGCAAAGCTCTGGGGTTGGGGGGCAACCGGTCCAGCGAACGCTGGACCTGTGAACAAGCAGCCGGCCAGGGCGAGCGAGCCGGCTGTAGACAGAAGATTGGGAGTTCCCATGCGCTGGTTTGACTTAGACAATGCCAAAGAAGCTAAGCGAGATCAGCCCCAGCCGGATGTAGCTTCTGATACGGGCACTGGTCTGAAACCGTCGGCACGGTCTACTTCAAATCAACTTATACCCTTCACTGGAACTTTATGGCTCGCTTTGCGTAGCGACATTAACCTGAGTATTACAAAGTTTAAAATGCTCGAAGCCAGATTACCTCCTAGAGCACCTACAATCTACAAAGCTTGCAGGCTCTCAGTTTGCGCTCCTACTCTCCCTTTCTGCCCAGACTGCAAAGCTTCACCATGAACTACAACTTGCCTGCACTTCTGTCATCCAGTTCCAGCGCGCCGTTGCCTCCAGATTCAGTACCGACCGGTTCAGCGCCGATCGGTTCATCACCGATCGATTTGTCACCGGCCGCGAAGCTCAATGCTTCCCTCGCCAGGCCGGAGGAGTTGGACTTGATGCCCGTGACCGTGGACCAGGCCGCCACTTACCGACACTCGGAAGAATGGCTGAGGCTACTGGAGTCGATCGTGACCCAGGTCAACGAGTCAGTGATTATCACCGAATCCCTGCCGCTCGATGGCTCCGGTCCACGCATCGTCTACGTCAACCGCGCCTTTACTGCGACGACTGGTTATTCGCGCGAGGATGCCCTGGGCAAGACGCCGCGCATCCTGCAGGGTCCAGAGACGGACAAGTGGGCGCTCGCCCAGATTAGAGCGGCTCTGAGCGAACAAAAGAGTACCGTCGTCGAACTGAACAATTACCGCAAAGACGGTACGCAGTTTTATGTAGAGCTGAGCATTGCGCCCGTCACCGATCAAGACGGCCGCTGTACCCACTACATTGCCATCCAGCGCGATATTACCAGCCTTAAACAAAAGGAAGCCGGCCGCCTGGCTCTGGAGCAATCGCGGCAAGTCGAAGCGAAAATGCGCGAGATGGAGAAACTGAATTTGTTGAAAGACGAGTTTCTAAGCACTGTCTCTCACGAGTTGCGAGCACCAATTGCCAATATGAAGCTCGCGCTCAGAATGCTCAAAACAACTGGCGACCGGCAGAAGCGCGAAGACTACCTGCGCATTTTAGAGAGCGAGTGTGAGCGCGAGGGCAGCATCATCGACGACCTGCTCGACTTGCAGAAGCTGGAGGCCAAGACCAAGCAGGTAGCACCCGAGCGCATCGCTCTGAGTAGCTGGATGCAGGCGCTCGTGCAGCCTTTCATCCTCCGCGGTCAGCAAAGGCAGCAAAACCTCACCCTGGTCGTGGGCAACCCGGATGTGATCTGTACCGACCGCCTGCTACTGGAACGGCTGCTCACCGAACTCATCAACAACGCCTGCAAGTACACCCCGCCCGGCGAGACAATCGCGATCGAGGTCGCGCCCGCCTACGACTCACGGCCGACAATTGAGCTGAGCGTCTGCAACCACGGCATCGAAATCCCGGCCCACGAACTGCCGCGGCTCTTCGAGAAATTCTACCGTGTGCCGGGTGGCGACCCCTGGAAGCAGGGAGGGACCGGTCTTGGCCTCGCACTGGTTAAACAACTGGTCGAACGGCTCGAAGGGTCAGTCAGCGTCCAGAGCAAGTTCGGCAAAACTACTTTTCGGGTGGTGTTGCCCCAGCAGTGCTCGGCTCTTATGTGTGAACCGGAGACGGCACTCTAGACTACTGCTCAGTGTTTTGCCTTCTGCTCGTGATAATTGGCAATTTTTTCGTAGACATGCTCGGGGAATTGCAGGTCCCGGTAGACGTTGCAAGCGTCTGGATCTTCTGAGTTCGGGCAGATTTGAAAATCCTGCTGCTCCTGAAATTCGATGATGCGGTCGCGCCGGGGCGGGCTGTAGTCGTGCTCTTGCACCTGATGATAGAGAGAACGCGCCTCGGACTCTTCAAAGTCTTTGTCTTTTTGCAAGTAGCCGACGAGTTCGTCTTCTTCTAGAAAATGGCGGGCCACCATCGCGAAGACCAGTCGGCCATTGTGTCCAATATCTTCACCGGCATCGAGCGAGTCGAGCAGGTGCGCCATCATTTCACTCTTGCGCAGTTCTTTGATGCTCATGGTTTCAGTGGTCCATGGGTACGGGTCAATTTGCACTTCGATACTCTTGATTCTCGGCGGGCCGACTCAGGAACGCTTCTGGCTTGAGAAGCAAAGATCAACCTGTCGGAATGCTGATGTGTACGCGTGACCATGCTCCTCAGGTCAGCAGGGAGTTCGTCCATGACTTGCCATCGCCCGGCCTGGTCAGGCGCAGCAATCTCTCTTTCGGCAGTCCCCTCTTCCACAGCAATCAGGATTACTGATAGTGGCGGCGTCTCCAGCGGGCGTCGGCTGCCATGTGGCGATGGCTGGAACTCAACTTTTTAGGCTGTGGTGGCGTGGACTGCAGCTGTCTTCTCCTCAGCACGCAGGGAATTGCTATGTTGCAGACCGGGCCTGGGCCGACGACGCTGTTCAGACTTGAGCCCGACCGTTGCCCACCGCTTGTGACGACTCCACCGGCCACCAGTTGTCAGGTCTGTGTGGTGGTGCCCGTGCGCGATGAAGCACAACTGCTCTGGGGTACGCTGCAGGCCCTGGCCTGTCAGGTCGATCCGGCCGGGCGGCCCTTTGAGCGTTCTCGCTACGAGATCCTGGTACTGGCCAACAACTGCCGCGACGATTCGGCGGCGATTGCCCGCCGCTTTGGGCAGCAGCACCCGGACCTGCAATTGCACGTCATCGAGGTACAGCTCGCAGCCGCAGAGGCCCACATTGGACGGGTGCGGCAAATGCTGCTCGACGAGGCGAGCCGCCGACTGCACGGGTTGAATCGGCCGGGCGGGGTGATCGCCTCGACCGATGGCGACACCTGCGTGTCACCTACCTGGCTCACAGCCACCCTGGCCGAATTTGCGCAAGGGGCCGACGCAGTCGGCGGGCGTATCCTCACCGACCCGGCCAGCCGTCAGGCCCTCGACCCCCACGCCCGCAAATTCCACCTGCTCGATGTCGGCTACCAGTTGCTGAGAGCCGAACTGGAATCGCGCCTCGACCCCGACCCGTTCGACCCCTGGCCCCGTCATTTTCAGCACTATGGAGCGAGCTTCGCCCTCAGCGCCGAGATTTACCGGCGCGTCGGCGGGCTGCCGGCGGTGCGCAGCCCCGAGGATGTCGTGCTTTACCGGCGGCTGATGGGCTCTGACGCACGCTTCCGCCATAGCCCGGCGGTACGCGTGTTCACCTCCGCCCGCGCCCTCGGACGCACGAACCTGGGCCTCGCCGCCCAACTCTCCACCTGGCAGGCAATGGGCGAACGTTGCCAGAGCTACTTAGTCGAGTCTGCCCGGACGCTCGAAGCCCGGTTTCTAGTCCGCCGACAGTTGCGCCAACTGTGGCAGGGCCACGGCGGGATGGTAAGCGCTCCGCTTGCCCGACGCCTGGGTGTCCCACCGGGCTGGCTATCTGAAGCGCTCGCCACAGCCCAGTCCTTCGGCAGCCTCTGGGAGACTGTGCTGCACCAGACGCCTGTACTGAAACACGAAGCGCCAACCGAAATCCGGCAGGCACTTGGCGATCTGCGCCTGCGACTCGCCCACTGGCGGGCGACTCAGAACGTCTAGCCCCCTTTTCTACAAGTGTTAAGATCTGTGACCAGGTGACCAGCATACGGGGAAGCAGCTTGGAGCGGAAGCAGGCGATTATTATCGGCTCGGGTATCGGTGGACTCTCCCTCGGGATTCGCCTGCAGAGCCTTGGGTTTGAGACGACAATCTTTGAGAAGCTCGACGGACCGGGCGGGCGGGCCTACGTGCGCCGGGCCGAGGGGTTTACTTTCGACATGGGACCGACGGTCATCACCGTGCCCCACTTCATCGAAGAGTTATTTGCCCTCGAACAGGACCGCCCGGCCCTGGATAAGCCCGACTTCCCGGACGCGGTACTCGGTCCCAACAGTCGAATCACGACGGGAGTGAGTGGCGGACCGGCCACCTCCAGGTACATCACGCTCATCCCGATCTTGCCTTTTTACCGCATCTACTTTGATGACGGCACCTATTTTGACTACGACGGCGACCCGGAGCGCACCCGCGCCCAGATCCGCGCCATCGCACCTGAGGATCTTGAAGGGTATGAGCGCTTCCACCGCGACGCGCGCGCCATCTTCGAGCGCGGTTTTCTCGAACTGGGCTTTACCTATTTTGGCGACGTGCCCTCGATGCTGCGCATTGCCCCAGACCTGATCAAGCTCGACGCTCTCAGGCCACTCTTTTCGTTTATTAAGCGCTACTTCAAAAGCGACAAGCTCCGCCAGGTCTTCAGCTTCGAGCCGTTGCTGATCGGCGGCAACCCGCTTGCAGTGCCGGCCATCTACGCGATGATCCACTTTGTCGAAAAGACCTGGGGCATCCACTTTGCGATGGGCGGCACGGGTGCTCTCGTTCGAGGCTTCGTGCGCAAATTCGAAGAACTCGGCGGCACGATCCGCTACGACAGCGAGGTCGCACAGGTGGAAGTGGCAGGCAGCGGCAAAAACCGTCGGGCCAACGCCGTCGTACTGAAAGACGGCAGCCGCCATAAAGCGGACCTCGTCGCCTCCAACGGCGATTACGTCAATACCTACTTGAAACTGATCGACCGCGTTCATCGTCCGAGCCACCCGGACGTGCGCCTGAAGCTCTCCCGCCAGTCGATGTCGCTACTGGTCATCTACTTCGGCTTCCGCGCCGACGGGCTACCCCTAGACCTGCGCCACCACAACATTATTCTCGGGCCGCGCTACGAGGAGTTACTGAAAGAGATCTTCAGTCGGAAGGTGCTCTCGAAAGATTTCTCCCAGTACCTGCACATCCCTTCGCTCACGGACCCGAGCCTGGCACCGCCGGGACACCACTGCGCCTACACCCTCGTACCCGTGCCGCACAACGGCAGTGGCCTCGACTGGTCGAAACTGGCTGAGCCCCTCGTGGACCGGGTACTCACTTTCCTCGACGAGCGCGGCTACATTCCAGGGTTGCGCGAGCGCATCGTCTACCAGAGCTTCATCACCCCCGACTACTTCGAGCACACGCTCAACGGCTGGCTCGGCAACGGGTTCGGCGTCGAGCCGGTCCTCTGGCAGTCGGCCTACTTCCGCCCCCACAACAAAAGCGAGGACATCGCCAATTTTTATCTGGTCGGTGCCAATACCCAGCCCGGCGGCGGCACCCCGGCAGTGATGATGTCAGCCAAGATGACAGCCCGCGAAGTCGCCCGCGACTTTGCCATCCCGCTCGACAGCGCCGAGACGCGGGTGGGCGGGACGGTTGCCAACTGACGTCCTCCCGACGCTGAATCAAAGATTACAGCGCGGGGTTCCTGGTTCAACGAGTCAGCTTGCGACATCAGATTGGGCTCGTTGCCTCAACGAGCCTTGCTCCTCTGCCGCTGCCTGTCTGGCCATGGAGTTGAGCTTTGCTGCCCACTCGAACTCTTTTGCAAGCAGAGCACAAAGCGCACTCATGTTTGCTTTGCTGGTGCCCTTGAGATCCATCCACAGCCTGAGCGCTTTGTTGCGCACAAGCTGTGCTGTGCGGATGGCTTCGTCGAGCAACCCGTACTGCGTTTGAGAGCCGTAGAGTTTCACTTCATGGACTAACATAGGCAGATTTTGTTTTATTTGAGTGCGGATAAGCAGTGGTTTGTGGAAAGCAGGGTAATCTTTGAAGGCAAGCCTTCGCCAGAGCCGCTAGACTGCTTGCAGGTTAAAACACTCAGCGTATGTTGAAGCCGTCCTCACTAAGGGGCCGCCTGCTCGCCCCTCTCTACGTCAGCCTCTCTGTACTGGCCCTTGCTGTCGCCGCCCGCACCGTCGGCACGCTCTATTTAAGCGATTTGCGTGCCGCCGCGTCAGGTCAGGTCGCTCACACACTGGTGGTACAACGCGAGGGCGAACGCCTGCTTTCTGCCGCCCTTACAGAACAGTCTGAACTGCGTGGCTATCTGCTGGTGCGCGAGTGGACTTTTCTGGTTCCGTACAATGAGGGCCACCGAAACTTTGAAAGCACCCTGAAGCGCCTTGGCGAGATGGTCAAAGACAATCCCGTGCAGAGGCAAAAACTGCAGGAGATCGATCGCATCCACCGGCGCTGGCTTGAACAGTTTGTCGGACCGGCGCTCTCCGATGTACCAATCGATCATGACCAGCTCCTGTCGAGCAAGATACTCTTCGACCCGCTCAAAGAACTGGTGAACCTGCTGCAGCAAGAGGAAGATCGCCAGCTGGCCGAGCGCACTGCCCGCTTCACAGATCTAGTAGCCCTCTTTGGTCTATTTGACCTGGCCGGCTGTACTGTTATCCTCTCAGGCATCGCCTTTAATGTCCTGCTATTGCATCGGCGCATCGAGTTGCCGCTCAGAGAGGTAACCGCAGTCGGTCAGGCCTGGGGCCTGGGCAAACTTGACCGCAAAATCGGTTATGGCGCTCCCGACGAACTCGGGCGTCTCTCGGCGGTGCTCGACGGCATGGCGACCGACCTGAGCGAGCGCGAGCGACAGGCAAAAGACCGCACCCAGAAGCTTGAAGACCTGATTGCCGCGCTTTCCCACGATCTGCGCACGCCGCTTATCGCCACCCGAGGCACCATCCGCTCGATGCTCGGGGGTGCTTTCGGACCGGTTGACCCACTCTGGCGCGAGGTGCTCGAAGATTACCGGGGGTCCAACGAAGACCTGCTCAAGCTGGTGGACAACCTGCTTGAGGTCTCCCGCTACGATGCCGGCCGCAAAAATCTGGAAATTGAACCGCTCGACTGGCGCTCTCTATGTGAACGCGTCGTCGCCCAGGTGCAGGGGGCGACTCAAGCGCGGGTGCCGATCTTTCTATCTCTGAGTGAGCCGTTGCCGGCGGTTTCGGGCGACGCGGTCGAAATTCGCCGGGTCATCCAAAATTTGCTCGACAACGCCGTGCGCGTCAGTGATGACGAGGCGGTCGAACTGGATGTCCAGGCCCATGCCGGCGGTGTACGCGTACACGTGCGCGACCGGGGTCCGGGTATTGCCCAGGCGGAGCGCGAACGGCTTTTCTTGCGGTTTATTCAGGGGCGCAACCGGCGCGGTGGCGCGGGGCTTGGTCTCTACTTGTGCCGCCAAATTGTCGCAGCCCACGGCGGCACCATCGGTGTGGAGAGCACGCCCGGTGAGGGTTCTACTTTCTGGTTCACCCTCGGTGTTGCTGGTGAGCCCTTGTCGCCTGGGAGTGGGGAGGAGTAATGTCCGAGGAGTCGCCACGGTCGATTCGCATCTTGCTCGTCGAGGACCACGCCCTGATGCGCCGCGGCATGAAAGGACAGTTTGCCATCGAACCGGGCTTCACTGTGATTGGCGAGGCAGCAGATGGGGCACAGGCGGTCCAACTGGCGGCCGAGTTGCAACCGGACGTAGTCTTGATGGATATTGATCTGCCGATTCTCGATGGGATCAGCGCCACCCAACAGATCAAGAGTGCGAGACCGACGACCCTGGTGCTGGCTCTGACTGCCTTCGACGAAGACGTACAGGTGGTCGGGATGCTCGCTGCCGGTGCCGATGGCTACTGTCTTAAGAGTGTCGAGTGGGAGCAGCTTGTCGCAGTGATCGACCTTTTGCTGGGCGGCGGTGCCTATCTCGACCCGCGGGTTGCCCAAAAAGTGGCACGCCTGCTCAGGCCCGCTCCCGCGCCCCCTCAGCCCGACCCGCTCCCACCGAAAACCTCAAGCTTTACCGGTCCGACCCTGAGTCTCCGCGAACGCGAGATTTTAAAATTAATTGCCGAAGGCCAGTCCAACCAGCAAATAGCCGAAAAGCTTTTTTTATCCCTGGGTACAGTCAAGTCCTATGTGCGTATGGTGCTCAACAAATTGAGTGTCGATGACCGGGTTCAGGCAGCCGCCAAGGCGGTACGCGAGGGATTGATCTAATGGACGGTGTCGCTCAGTAAGGAGCGCAGGCTGTTGTAGAGTTCGCCTTTGCTGCTGACGGTCTGTTCAAGACCCGCCTGCGACCAGAGTATGCAGGGCACCCCGACGGGCAAACTCTCGCAGCCAAGCGGAGTGCAGGCGATCACGGCCTCGGGCGCAAAAAGTTCGATCTCTTCAAGGTTTGGAAGGCCATAAACAGGTAGCACCTCCGCACTCCAGGACAGACAGTAACGGCTGACCTGCTGGACAGTCGCGACGTGCGTGCCAATGATCATCAATCGGGGGCCCTTCATACAGCAGCGTAAGTGTTAACGTCAGTATGCATTGCCGACTTCATCGTCACTACCGGCAAGTGGATAGCCAGGTGGACAGCAATTGCCGAACAAGATCTAACCCACAGGCGGTACTGTCAGTTTCTAGCTGATGAGATACTGTGGTCACCAACGCTATCCCCTGTTCTAATCGAGGATGAGATTGTGAGTTATGAGGATGTGCTTAAGAGTAAGCTTGCAGACTACTGCCAGCAGTTGGACCTCGCCGGACCGAAGGTCGATATCCGCAATGCAATCCAACATTTTCTAGTCGAGAACTCAATTAAAATTTCCGATCCTGAACGGCTACAGGCCCTGGAATATCAAGTGCGCGCCGAGCTTTCGCGGCGGGTGCTCGAGTCGCACCTGCGGCACGGTCGGTCCGTCTAAAGCACGACCAGTAACTAACGCACGACCAGGTTGTTCTCAAAAGCGAAGCGGATAATTTCGCCGCGCCGCTCAAGACTTAATTTGCGCAGGATGCTGGCCACGTGGGACTGTACTGTGCGAATGCTCAGGTAATGCTTTTCGGCGATCTGGCGGTTGGTCATACCGGCGACAATCTCGTCAAAGACACGGCGCTCAGCGGGCGAAAGCGGCAGGGTAAAAGTCTCGACCGGCCGTACTCCTGGGCGGAGCGTGCCGGCACCGACTGCGGCCGGCTCCTGCAACAGGCGCAACATCTCCGCCTGGGTGCGGCGGGCGCGCTCGAGCATCGCCTCGATGCGGGCCACCAGTTCGCGCGGCTCGAAGGGCTTGGGCAGGTAATCGTCTGCTCCGACCCGCAAGCCTGCAACCCGCTCATCGAGGGCGCTGCAACCCGATAGAAAAATAAACGGCAGTAGTTCGCCGCGCCGCCGCCGCCGCACCTGCTTACAAAATTCCAGACCCGATACTTCCGGCAGCATCACGTCCGAGACAATCAAATCGGGCGGCTCCACTTCAAAAAGCCGCAACGCTTCTTGAGCGCTTGCCGCTACCTGCACCACGTACCCTTGCTTGGTCAGATAGCGGTTGAGGACGCGCAGCAAGTTGGCATCATCGTCGACAAGCAAAATACGTTTCACTCAGCCTCACCGTCAACAGTCGTTCTGATGCTGAGTATTCCCTAACTTCCGGCCTGCTATGACTCTGCAGTCGGTTTGCCGGTAGCTATGATCGATCTTGATGAGCGACCTGACCTGCAAAATTCAGTTTATTCGTGGAAACTTCCGCCAAATAGTCCTGGCCTCTCCGGAGGACACGATCGTCCGTGCGGCTCTGCGCGGCGGCCTGGTCATTCCCACTGGTTGTCGGCACGGTCTTTGCGGCATCTGTGAAGTGGCCGTGCAAAAAGGCCCGCAGCCAGGAATGGTGCGGGCCTGTGTCAGCCTGGTAAGTCTGGAGATGCGAGTTGTACTCGCCCCTGACTCTAGCCGACCGACGTAAAGAAGAGCGGGTACTTGAGGCCGACATTGAAGGCAATGAGTACAACCAGACTCGCCGTGATAAAGATCACCAGGGCGATTGGAGACCAGATTTTCATCGAAGGCACTCCTTAACGAGGTGAGATGGTAACGCGGTCTTCAGGAACGCGGATCTTGCCGCTCAGCAGCTCAGGGATTGC
This sequence comes from Gloeobacteraceae cyanobacterium SOY_34_metabat_159, assembly GCA_031399965.1. Lineage (GTDB taxonomy): Bacteria > Cyanobacteriota > Cyanobacteriia > Gloeobacterales > Gloeobacteraceae > JANNPH01. The sequence goes on from JANNPH010000181.1 coordinate 27,506, forward strand.
CTGTAGCGGCCAGATGAGGCTCAGAAGCATGCACTTGAGCGCCTTGGGAAGGTCGATCATGTACTCGTCTTCTGCACCCTTGGACTGGGCCAGGTAGGAGCGCCCCGCCCAACCAAGAGCACCTGCGAGGTAGAGAAACAATAATGACGGAATAACAAAGTCACCCAGATTGCTGAGTCGGCCGTCGGCAAACAGGTGCGGGTAGCCGTCGGTACCGCAGTAAGCGGTGTCGTAGCGATTGAACTTGGTCGTCAACCAGTCCTTGTTGCCTGCATTGGCATTCTTCAGTTTTTCGGTCTTCAGATCGATGTAGGCCTGGTTTTGCGCGCAGGGCGTGAACGGTTTTGGTACCTGGACCTGTGCCTGAACCACACCCTGAAGCAAAAGCCCCAGGACGAGTGCACAGAAGATAGTCCGCAAGCTCTTAGGCATCATGGAGACGAGTCCTTTCAAAACAGATGCTTGGCGATTTTACTGGCCCATTCTAGCGGTGAACTTTAACACTCAAGCTTTAACTTTTGTATCGGTTGCCCCGACAATTGTCAGCCTTTGCGCTCGATAATGAACTCTCTATCAGGAACCGAAATACAGGCATGCAATACAGTATCGAGCGTCAACTGACCGTGGCCCTGGAAAACCAACCGGGGCGACTCGCCGCGACCTGTGCAGCGATTGCCGCCGAGGCGGTCAGTATCGAGGCGATATCGGTTTTAGATACGGTCGAGCAGGGCGTCGTCCGCCTCATCACCTCAGACCCCGAGCGCTGCAAGGAAATCCTCGTCGGGCAGGGATTTTTCGTGATCGAAGCAGACGTTCTGGCAGTCAGTGTGAACGACAGTACCGGCAAACTGGCGCTGCTCTGTCAGGCCCTGGCGGAGGCCCAAATTAATATTGCCTACGCCTACGGCAGTGTGCCGCGTACCGGTGAACTGACCCGGTTGATGGTCAAAGTCTCAAACCTGGCCAGGGCCTGCCTGGTTTTGAACGAACTGAAGGAGGGCTGAGGCGTGGCTGCTCTGCGAACCGCCACAGTCGGGATCTTGCCGCCGGGAGCCCTGGGCGTCAGTTTCTTCTACCACCTGAGCGATCGCGGCCGGACGCTCGATGGGTCGGTAACCCTGATTGAGCGTTCGGGTTCGGCGAGTGCCGGGTCGCTGCGGGCTGCGGGTGAGCTGGTGCTGGCACCTTTAGAAGGCGAACCGCTGCGTCTCAGTACAGAGCGGATCTTGCAGTCTGACCTGTTGGCTGTCCAGCAGCAGGGCGAACTGCCGGAAGTACTGCTGGTCTGCCCGAATCCCGACCAGTTGCTTGGTGTAGTAACAACCCTCGTGGCCCTGATCGCTGCTCAGTACCGCTCGGGCGAAAGCGAGGCTACGGGTCTATTGCCGCTCGTGGTCTTCAGCGCCAACGGCATCTACTTTCAGCGCCTCAGACAGCTTTTCATCGAGAAACTTGAGGAGGCGGTGCTCTTCAAGCAATTGCCGGAGCTGGATCCCACATTGATGGAGCAGGTAGTTGGACGGCTGATGCGCGGAGTGACGATGCAGACGGGCCTGCGCGAGGGCGCTTTTGCTGAGACGGTTTATCGACCCGGACCGCCGGGCCAGACCCGAATTGCCGGCGGGGATCCGGCAAGCCAGGTGCGTAGCCGGGCAATTTTAGCTGGGCGCGGCGGCTGGTTTGACCTGGAAAGCAGCGCAACGGCGACGCGCATTGAGTTTGACAAGGCGGTCATCAACCTCAACTACAACGCCCTCGGCCTGCTTTACTCGGTGGATGAGGCCGGTCGCTTTCACCCACTTACAGTTGGAGAGGTCTTTCAGCCCGCTCACCTGCCCGAGATTTGCGAACTGACCCGACGGGTATACGAAGTGGGCCTCAGTGTCGGTGCTTATAATGCTCGCGATAGCTACGAGGCGCTCTTCGAGCGGGTCTCAGAAAGTGCCGGTCGGCTTACCCGGCACGTCCCTTCGAGCCTGCAGTGGGTCGGCCTGATGCTTGAGTGCGGAAAACTGGAGGCGAAATTGCCTCCAACCGAGACCTGGCTCCTCGATCCATTGATTTACTACGCCAATACGGCGGGCCTTGAGGAGACAGTAGTCTACTTCGAGGAGTTGCGCCGCAACCTGGTGGCAAAGCTCACGAGCGCCATCGGCGCGATGCGGGTCGGAGCCGGCTGACGACCTGATGGGGTCAGGGGCTTGCAGCTCCGCTCGTGCCGCCACCAGCCACGAAGAGGGGCTCATAGTCAGGATCGCTGGAAACCAGCTCGCCCAGGCCATCGACCAATCGCCGCAGGTTGGCGCGGAACTTCGGGTCGCCCGTCAACGTATCGAGGTCGCCGGTAATCTTCTGGATGTTGGCAAGCGTCGTGCGCGCCGAGTCGAGGGTCTCGCGCAGGCTTGCCACGGTGGCCGGGTCCGAGACGGCTGCTGAGAGGTTCTTGAGGTTGGCGACGGCCTGGTCGGTGTTGCTCACGATCCGGTTGATTCGTTCCTGGGAAATATTCGAGCGCAGTTCTTTTGAGAACTCGCGAAATTCGAGGGTCGTCTGGTCGAGGTTGGTAATCGTCTCGCTCAGCTCTGTGCGGTTTTCAGAAATCACCGTGTCGATGTCGCGGGCGGTTTGCTCCAGGGCGCGGGCGGCGGAGCCGATCGAGCGCACCTCGACCCCCGATCCCTGCACGGTGGCGGTGAGTGCGTCGGCGGTGGATGCCACTTTGCGCGAGAGCAGGCTCAAGTTGTCAGCAGTCTGGCCGAACTTGCCGAGGGTGCCTTTGAGCGTATCGAAGAAGCGGTCGTCCAGGCGGGTTGCCAGCAAGTCGAGCGAACGGACCAGTTCTTGAAAGCGCGGCGGTGTCTGACCAATTACCGAACCGTCCGGGCAGACCAGTGCCTGGGCGGCGGCGTTGGCCTTACAGCCCTCAGAAAGGGACGCAAGCGTCGTACCCGGTGGAATCGAAGCCGTCTCGGGCGGGAAAATCTCGACAAAGGTTTCGCCAATCAGCCCACTTTGGGAGACGACGAAGTCTGAGTCTTTGGGAATCAGGACATCGCCCCGGTCTATGGAGATATCGACGCGGACGTTCTTGATGCCAGGAATGGTCGCATCGACCTGGCCGACACGCACACCGCGCAGGCGCACGGGTGCACCGACACTCAGACCGTTGGCATCGCGGAAGGTGATCATAAATTTGTAGCCGCCCTGACGGATGCCGCCCGAGATCCAGAAGTACAGGCCGGCAAAGATGCCGGCACCGACCAGGATCAATAGCCCCACCAATCCTTCTCGGATTCCTCGCCTGTTCATCGAGCGCTCCTGAGCGTGTTGAAATTGCGTTTACTGAATCGGGCCAGTGGTCTTCCCCTCGAAAAACTGCCTGACGTAGGGGTCCTGGCTTGAATCGATTTCATCGGGCTTCCCTTCCCAGTGCACCTGACCGCCGTAGACGAGCAAGATCCGGTCGGCTGTGTTGCGAATGGTACTTTCCTGATGGGTGATCACCACATAACTATCGCAGCTTCCCTGGTCTTTTAGTTGCCGGATGAGTCTCTCGATGAGCGTCGAGGCGATCGGGTCGAGGCCGGCGGTCGGTTCGTCAAAAAGCAATACCTGCATGTCGTCGTCGGGATTAGCCGGGTCTTCCATGATGGCGCGGGCAAAACTGACTCGCTTGCGCTGCCCACCGGAGAGTTCGGCAGGCATCTGACGGGCAAGCTCTGGGCTGAGGCCGACCAGTTCGAGTTTCTCGTGCACCAGTTCACGTACTTTTTGGCGCGGTAGACGCGAGTGCTCGAAGAGCAAGAAGCCGACATTTTCTTCGACAGTCAGCGAGTCGAAAAGTGCCGCCTGCTGGAAGACCATGCCGAGTCGCACCGGCAACATCCCGGCCTGCAAACCGTCGAGTACCTTGCCGTTCATCAGCACCTCGCCGGAGTCGGGTGCAAGTAGGCCCGAGATAATGCGCAGAATCGTCGATTTACCAGTCCCGGAAGGACCGACGATTACCAGCGCCTCGTTATGGTAGAGCTTCAAGTCGAGCCCGTTCAGGATTGCCTTACCCTCAAAAGCCTTAGAAACGCCGCGCAACTCAACAATCGGCTCGCGGGCGGCAGGGGAATTGGCCACAAGATACTCGCTCGGTGCAAGGTGATAGCGTTATTTTACACGCTTGCGTCTCGCGACTCCTAGACATGTCTCCAGGGGCAGAGGTGGACAATTATCGTAGGTGAGACGATCGGACTGTACGCAGTAAAAGGTTTATTCAACAATGAAGCGCAATCTGATACTCAGTGCATTCCTCGCCATTGGCACTCTGGCCCTGGTACAAGGCGATGTGTTCGCCCAGACCTCGACGACTTCAACCTCGATGACCGGTGCGACCGACAGCAGCCTGACCGGCATCAGCAATATTCCGCGCCCTGCAACCTCGCTCGTCGATGTCCAGGACCAGTTCATCCTCGACAACAAAGTCAGAGTCAGGCAGGCAGATGCCCCTGACATCGGCTGGTTGTCCATCTACGAAAACGTGGATGGCCGACCCGGTGACCTGCTCGGCTACGTGAACCTCGACACTGGAGCCAACAAAAACCTCCTCGTGCCGATCAGCCGGCAACCGAAGACCAAAACCGCCTTTGCGGTAGTCCACAGCGGCCTCGGTCCACAGGGACGTGTAGTGAATACCCTGGGTCGCTATGACCCGATCAGCTACCCGATCGCCAAGTCGCCGCGCTCGGCTATGGCCTCGTTCAACATCTATCCCTACCGGACCGGATACGTGAACGTGAACCCGTCGGTTTCCTCTTCGATGATCGACAACACCACTTCGGCGCCTACGCCCTGAAGACCTTACCCGCTCCGGTAAACCCACTCGTTCAATCGCGTCTCGCGACTGCGCCTGTATAGAAACCAGCCGACATTCGCAACAAAAAGGGGCCAGGTTGGCCCCTTTTTGTTGTCATAGCAATACTTGCTCAAGGTCGTGGAAAATCCCCGCCCGGTCCAGCAGTGTTTTTAAACCGTGACTGTTTTCTTCATGCTGCTCATCGCGGTGTAGCGCTTGGCCATATCGTCGAGGGAGGTCTGCTTGATCTTGTCGGCCTGACCGGCGGAGCCAAATTCGACGTAGCGGTCGCGGCAGACGGCCTGCATCGCCTTCATCGAAGGAATCAGGAACTTGCGCGGGTCAAATTCGGCGAGGTCGGCGGCGAGGGCCTTGCGCACAGCGCCGGTGATGGCGAGGCGGTTGTCGGTATCGACGTTGATCTTGCGCACACCGTTCTTGATGCCTTCTTGAATCTCGGAGACCGGCACGCCCCAGGTCTGCGGGATGGCGCCGCCGTACTGGTTGATGATGTCCTGCAACTCCTGCGGCACGCTCGAAGAACCGTGCATGACCAGGGCGGTGTTGGGGAGCTTGCGGTGAATTTCGCGGATGCGGTCGATAGCGAGGATCGCGCCATCGGGCTTGCGGGTGAACTTGTACGCGCCGTGGCTGGTACCGATTGCGATTGCCAGAGCATCGACGCCGGTGCGCTCGACGAAGTCGAGGGCCTGGTCGGGGTCGGTCAGTAACTGGTCGTGGGAGAGCACACCCTC